>CBFDBC010000001.1:0-52936 GCA_965602945.1 uncultured bacterium
CCGCTTCCGGGAACATCTCCCGGGCGGATCTCTCGCTGTCTGTATAGATGACCATAGATCTTATGTGATAAACGTTTCGTCCCCGCTACTCACCCGTTGTGTCGATCACCCGGAGGGCGGCCGGACGAACCGAAACCTCGAAGCCCTCGATCCCGGTCATCACCTCGCCGTCGTACTGGATCGCGATGGTGCCGCGGGCAGGCTGCACCCGGAACACGGTGTCCGGGAAGATCTCCACCTCGTCCTGTTCGACGTGGCTCCCGTTCCGGATCCTGCGGCTGAGAAACAGGGAATGCGACAGGGACCGGGTCCGGATGGTGCAGCAGTGGAGTCGGCCGTCGAAGGGAGTGGCTTCGGGAAACAGGCGCAGCCCGTTGGCGAAAAAGGGCGTATTGGCGAACACCATGAGCGAAAAATCCACGTCTTTTCGAAGCCGGCCGGCTTCCAGACAGACTCGCTCGGGCACGGCGCGGCTGCTGAAAGCGCGGTGGACGCCCAAGGCACCCGTCAGGGCCTGTACCGTGCTCCCTCCCCGGTTGAGAATGGGGTGGCGCTGCCTGGCTCCGGCGATGAAGAGGTTGACCTCTACGCCAAGGCCCAGGCTCATGGCCCCCATAAAGATGACCGGCTCCGCGCGGCCGGGAAGCCGCAGGTTTCCGGCGTCCATCCTGCGGGTCCGGCCCGATCGCAAGGCCGCGCAGATAGAATCCAGCTCGTCGGCCTGCAGCCCGCGCGAGATATCGTTGGCGGAGCCCGTGCCCACCATGCCCAGGGTGGTATCCGACACCGATTGGATAATCTCGGTGGCGGCCCAAGTGAAGGTGGTGTCGCCGCCCACGACCGCGATCGTGCTGAAATCCTGAGCCAGGCTCCGGGCCAGCTCTTTGAGGTGGTCCTCACTCTGGGACGTGAACCAGCGGGCAGGGATATCGAAATGACCGAACCGGGCTTCGATCCTGTTCTTCCTCCGCCGGGATTTGCCGCGTCCCGAAGAAGGATTGAAGAGAACGGCAATGGGATCCATCGTTCGATTATAGCAGAGCCTCTCCGCCCCCACAATGTGTCCAGCCCACCCATTTTCCGGCAGCTCCGGGGAATACGTGACCCTCCTCGTAATGCCTGCACCAGGCCAGAGAAACGGGGGCGACTTGACATGTTCCTATAATTACTATAGATTATATATGATTTAGGCCTCCCCCAAACACCGGAAGGGGAGCACTTGGTTTCCCGGTTAAAATCCGTTAGAATAGGGAAGACCTGATCGGAATCTTGACGGCTTCAGGCCTGATCAATAATTAAGGGAGGAACGAAGAGATGAAAAGATTCACAGTTCCCAGAGCAGCCCACTGTTCCGAAGGCTGTCACGCAGGATCCTGAGCACGATGTAAAAAGGCTCGTTGGATACCCACGAAGTACTGAAAAGCCCGCTCTCTCCCTGAATGCAGGGGGAAGGAGCGGGCTTTTTATTTTGAGGAGTTCGGGCCGGCCGGACTGGAGATCCGCTCGATGATGCGGGAGGAGGAATGCCCTGCCAGATAGGGCACGATAACCACCCGGCCGCCGGCGGCCTCCACCTCGGATTTGCCTACGACCTCGTCGGGCTTCCAGTCCCCGCCTTTGACCAGAACATCCGGCACGATCGCGCTGATGAGCCGTAGGGGGGTATCATCGGGAAACGAGATCAGGGCGTCCACACATTCCAGCGCGGACAGGATCTCGATCCGCTCTTCCAGAGGGAAAATGGGGCGTCCCGCCCCCTTAAGCTTGCGGATGGAGTCGTCCTCGTTCACAGCCACGACCAGAACGTCTCCCTGCTCACGCGCCGTATTCAGGAGGTGGATGTGTCCACCGTGCAGCAGGTCGAAACAACCGTTGGTGAAGACGACCTTAAGGCCCCGGCGGCGCCAATCCCGGCGGGCCCGGCACAGGGAATCCAGCTGGAAATGTTTGCGTCCGCTCCCGGCATTCACAGGTAAACTCCGCAGCTCTGCCTCAGTCCATGTAGCCCAGGTCGCGCAGCTGCTGCTCGATCTTGTCCCGGTCCTGCGGCTCCAATTCTCTGGTCACCGGGATGTTTTCCAGGGGGTGCCTCTGTTTGCCCCAGCCGATCTTGCCCCAGGCACGCTCGTGCAGATAGTAGAACAACATCTTGGACGAAGCCTCCACCAAACCCGCGCCGAGGGTCAAGACCCATTCGCGCGTCAGGACATAGATGATGGTCATGGTGGTCAGGGAGGCGATCACGCGCCAACTGACCGCCTTGATGACGGTC
The DNA here is from genome assembly GCA_965602945.1 of uncultured bacterium. Taxonomy (GTDB): domain Bacteria; phylum Acidobacteriota; class Aminicenantia; order Aminicenantales; family Aminicenantaceae; genus JAUXEH01. The sequence continues at coordinate 2,273 of CBFDBC010000001.1, forward strand.
CGTGAATGGGTCTCACCCAGTTTGCCTTTTAGACTTCTAGACATGTATGACTCCTGGCGCCTATTTTTAGCCGGCTCCCCCAATATTTCAAGCCTCCGGCGGCCCTGAGGCACGCGGAACAGGGCTCATGGTTCCCGCCGCGCGGGCGGCTTCAACCGGATCTTCTCGGGAAACTCCCATGTGTGGTCGGGGCGGAAGATGCCGTCGTCCTTCAACCGGGAGGAGACCAGGAACGAGTACAGGCTCCTGTGGTAGTCATAGGGATACCCGTCCCGCTTGTGGATCGCCAGATCCAGGTAGTAGGTGCCGTTCACCAGGTTCATGCGTTCCAGCCGGCAGGCAACCGTCCCCTGTCCCTGGGCCTCGACCGCGTCGTACTCCTCCAGCAGTGTGTTGGTCCCGTAGACCAGGGTCCCCTGCGAGTTGAAGATCCCGATCCCGAACACAAAATCCTTGATCCGGGAGTAGGCCTCGACATCCATCTCGATGATCATGCCCTCGTCCGGCGAGAAGACATGCTTCTCCTTGCCCTCCAACCCTTTCAAGCGGACCTTCTTGATCTCGATCTCCCGTTTGCCCCAGCGGTTCTCCCGACGCTCCTCTGTCTCTTCGAAGCTCTCTTCCTGTTCGATCGCCTGCTGCCGCTGCTCGAACTCATCCTCTGCCTTCTCTGTCACGTCCTGGAGATAGGCGTCGATCACACGGCGGGGCTCTCCGATGGTCTGCACACGGCCGTGCTTCAGCCAGGCCACGCGGTCGCAGATCTTCTCCACGGTGCTCAGGTCATGGCTGACGAACAGGATGGTCTTCTTGCGGCGCCGGAAATCATCGATCCGGTCCAGACATTTGGGCACGAAGGAGGCGTCTCCCACCGCCAGCACCTCGTCCACCAGCAGGACGTTCGGGTTGACGTTGATGGCGATGGAAAAACCCAGGCGCATGTACATGCCGGAGGAGTAGGTCTTGACCGGGGCGTCGATGAACTCTTCGAGTTCCGCAAATCGGACGATTTCGTCGTATCTCTCGTGGATCTGTTTTTTGGTCAGGCCCAGCATGATGCCGTTGATGAAGATGTTTTCCCTTCCGGTGATCTCGGGATGGAACCCGGCCCCCAGTTCGATCAGGGCAGACACCTTGCCGCGGACCTCGACCCTCCCGGAGGTGGGTTTGGCGATGCCCGCCACGACCTTGAGCAGCGTGCTCTTGCCGGATCCGTTCTCGCCGATCACGCCGAATGTGGTGCCGGTGTCGACATTGAAGGAGACATCATCCAGGGCGTGGACCAGTTCATCGGGCCGCAGCGACCGGAACAGGTCGCCCTTGAGCAGGGCGCTCTTGAAGGTCTTGAAGCGGTGTTGGGAGGAGTATTTCTGATAGATACGGATGAGGTTTTCGATCTCGATGGCGTGCACTTAGACCTCCTCCGGAAACGAATCCCGCAGCTTGTCAAATACATAGTATCCGATGAACAGCAGGACCAGTGAAAGCAGAAAGGTGACACCCAGGCGCTTCCACCGGATCATCTCTCCGAAAAACACACAGTTCTGATAGCCCCACATGATATGGGTCATGGGATTCAGGTCCAGCAGCAGCCTGAAGACCTGGTTGTCCTGGATGCTTTTCTGTGTGATCGGGTAGATGATGGGAGTGGCAAAAAACCAGAAGGTCAGGAGGTTGGCCAGGATGTCCTTGATGTCGCGGAAATGAACGGTGAGGGCCGAGACCAGAAGAGCCAGCCCCAGCGTGAACACGTACTGCACCAGGATCACCAGGGGCAGGAAGAGCAGGAAGGGCGTGAAGGGCTTGCCCAGGATGGGGATGAAGAGCAGCAGGATGGGCAGCCCGAACAGGAAGTGGACAAAATTGCTGGTGACGGCTACGATGGGCAGGATCTCGGTGGGGAACAGCATCTTCTTGATCAGGTTCCCCTGCATGAGCAGCACATTGGACGATTCCAGGATCGAGGGCGCGAACCACACCTGCCAGGGGAGAACCCCGCAAAACAGGAAGAGGGCATAGAGTGAGGGAGAATTCTGCATCTCCTCCCAGCGGGCCGGGATGATGTAGCCGAAGACGAACGTGTAGATGGCCAGAAGGAGCATGGGATTTATGAAAGACCACAAGAAGCCCAGAGCGGTGCCCCGGTACCGGGCCTTGAGCTCGCGGCTGACCAGGCTCTGGATGAGCACGCGATACTTGTACAGGTCCTTTATCTTAGATATCAGGTTGAGCATGTCTTCTCCCGGCAAATATCTCGCGGGCTTCCCGCGTATACTCTCCGTCCTTCCGGAGGAGCACGAGCGGCCTCTCGAACCGGGGCGTCTCCGCCGTAAGCCCGAACTCCGTGAGGAACAGGGTGGGGCGCTCGCCGCGGCGCGGGAGTACCGTCCGCTCCCGGCGAAGCCCCAACCCGGAAGCGGCCGCGGCTTCGCAGAACTCGGCCCGCCGGGCTTCCAGAAATACGAAACAGGCCCGGCCGCGGGGGCTCAGCAGTTCCGCCGTCTTGCGCATTATAGCAAAAATATCACATTTTAACTCATGTTTGGCGACGGACTTCTCGATCGAACCGGAGAGGTTCCCTCGCCCGCGGGCATGGTAGGGCGGATTCACGAAGATGAGATCAAAGGTGCGCGAAGGGCTGAACGAGACAAGATCCTGCCGCAAGACCGTGATACGGCCCTCGAGCCCGTTGAGCCGCACGTTCCTCGCGGCCAGCTCGAACAGGGTCGGCTGGACCTCTATGGCCGTGATGTGGCGGAAGGGTTTGATGCTCAGGAGGAGCGCGATGATGCCGCTGCCGGTCCCCAGTTCCAGCCCCTCGTCATCCGCACGCGGGTGAATAAAATCCGCCAAAAGGGGAGAATCCAAAGAGAAACGGTAGCCTTTTTTCTTCTGAAGCACGCGGATCCGCCCGTGATAGAAGCGATCCAGCGTCTCATCGTCAGCCGGTTTGAGGTCCATCGGGTTCGCCCTGGAGGAGCTCGGTGAATACCAGAACCAGGTCGGGCCTCACCTCGGCATAGCCTCCGTCCACGGAGAAGCGTTCTTCCCGGCCCGAGGCACGGAATGCGAGTTCGCCGCGGCCCAGGGCCAGCATCAAGGGGCGGTGTCCGGGGAAAATGCCCACATACCCATCCAGGCTCGGGAGGGTCACCTCCTGCACATCCTCCTCGGCCAGCTGCCTGTGCGACGTGATGACCCGGAGCCGCAGGGATAGAGGGGCGGCCTCGCTCATAGCGCCTTCAGCTCCTCCGCCTTTTCTGCGACGTCCTCGATCCCTCCGACCATGTAGAACGCCTGTTCCGGCTTGTCGTCGTGCAGACCGTCCACGATCTCCCTGAACCCGCGCACCGTATCCGCAATCGTCACGTACTTGCCCTCGCGCCCGGTGAACTCCTTGGCGACGTTGAAGGGCTGGGACAGGAACCGCTCGATCTTCCGGGCCCTGGCCACGATCAGCTTGTCCTCTTCGGAGAGCTCTTCCATCCCCAGGATGGTGATGATATCCTGCAGGTCCTTGTAGCGCTGCAGCACCTCCTTGACATCCCGCGCCGCCTGGTAGTGCTCCTGCCCGATGATCCGCGGGTCCAGTATGCGGGAAAAGGAATCGAGGGGATCCACCGCAGGATAGATCCCTTTCTCGGTCAGGGCCCGGGACAGGTTGGTGGTCGCATCCAGGTGCGAGAAGGTGGTAGCCGGAGCCGGGTCGGTGAAGTCGTCGGCGGGGACATAGATGGCCTGGACCGATGTGATGGACCCCTTTTTGGTCGAGGTGATGCGCTCCTCCAGCTCTCCCAGTTCGGAGGCCAGGTTCGGCTGATAGCCCACGGCCGAGGGCATGCGGCCCAGCAGGGCCGACACTTCCGCTCCCGCCTGGACAAAACGGAAGATGTTGTCGATGAAAAGCAGGATGTCCTGGTTCATCTCATCCCGGAAATATTCGGCTACGGACAGGGCGGTCAGCCCCACGCGGAGCCGGGCCCCGGGCGGTTCGGTCATCTGTCCGTAGATCAGGGCGGTCTTGTCGAGGACCCCCGATTCCTTCATCTCCAGCCACAGGTCGTTGCCCTCCCGGGTCCGCTCGCCCACGCCGGCGAAAACGGAATAGCCCCCGTGCTTCTGAGCCACGTTGTGGATGAGCTCCATGATGATGACCGTCTTGCCCACGCCCGCTCCGCCGAACAGCCCGATCTTGCCGCCCTTGAGGAAGGGCTGGATCAGGTCGATCACCTTGATCCCGGTCTCGAACATCTCGAGCTGAGTGCTCTGCTCCTCCAGAGAAGGGGGCTGGCGGTGGATGGGGTAGCGCATGTCGGTCTCGATCGGCCCCATGTGATCCACGGGCTCACCGATGACGTTCAACATCCGGCCCAGGGTGGCCTCCCCCACCGGCACCTGGATGGGAGCATCCTGGTCCACCGCCTTCATGCCGCGAGCCAGGCCGTCGGTCGGGTGCATAGACACGCAGCGGACCCGGTCTTCTCCCAGGTGCTGCTCCACCTCGACGATGATATCGATGGGGCTGTCGGTCTCGAAGCCCTCGCTCGTGATACGGATGGCATGGTAGATCTCCGGCAGTCCCACCTCTTTGAATTCCACATCCACCACGGGACCGATCACCTGGACCACCCTGCCGACCCTCACGTTCGCGCCGCTCGCAGCTTTGGTTCCCGGTACCGGGACCCCGGCCGTCTTCGTTTCCGTCTCGTCCCGGGCTGCACTCTTGTTAGCTTTATCTTCCATGATGAACTCCGTGTCTATCGGTTTTTGGCCAGGGCTTCCACGGCGGAAATGATCTCCAGCAGCTCTTTGGTGATGGAAGCCTGTCGGATCTTGTTCAGGACCAGTGTCAGGTCACCGATCAGCTCTTCGGCGTTATTGGTGGCGTTATCCATGGCCATCATGCGGGCGGCATGCTCGGCGGCGATGGATTCGTACACACTGTGGCAGACCTGGTCCTCGAAATACACGGGGAGCAGGGTCCGCAGGAAGGACTCCGCCCCGGGCTCCCAGTCGGACACTTCGGAGCCGGCGGGCGTCTCGTACGGCGGCTGCAGGGGGAGGAGCGGGGCGATGGTCACACGAGGGGCGAGGATGGACTTGAATTCGTTGTAGGCGATGTAGACAGCATCCGTGCGGTTGATCACGTAGTCCCTCATCAGCTCCCGGGCCAGCTCCCGGATCTCCTCTTCCTCCAGCTTCTGGACCCGGTCCACGAGGCTGAGGTCGATCCTGTAATCCAGCCGCTTGAAAAACTGGGCCGCCTTCTTCCCCAGCAGGGAAAGCCGGATGTCGCACCGTTCCCGTCTCTCCTGAAGGAACGCACGAGTGCCCTCGAGCAGGTTGGAGTTGAAGGCGCCGGCCAGTCCCTTGTCGGACGTGACGACCAGCACCTGGATCTTTTTCTCGGGGCGTTTTTCCAGTAGGGGGTGGCTGCTCCTCTGCGCCGCGGCCAGCACGGCCGCGGCCAGCTCCGGGGAGTGGTGCCAGTACGGACGCCCTTCCAGGACTGTCCGCTGCGCCTTTTTGAACTTGGCCGTGGCCACGGACTTCATGGCCTGTGTGATCTGCTGGGTGTTGCGCACGCTCTTAATGCGGCGCCTCAGATCTATCAGGGCCGGCACGGTCCTACTCCGTCTCCCCGGCAAACGCCTGGTTGAACGATGTCAGTTCCCGAGCGATGGCCTCATCCAGCTCTGCGTCGATCTTCTTTTCCTCTGCGATCTGTTTGAGCACATGGGGCAGCTCCCGCTCGAAGTGGGCGTAGAGTTTTTGTTCATAGTCCTGGATCCGATCTACGGGGAATGCGTCCAGGAATCCTCGGTTTCCGGCGTAGATAATCAGGACCTGCTGCTCGACCGACAAGGAAGAGTACTGATCCTGCTTAAGGATCTCGGTCAGCCGCGCTCCCCGGTCCAGCTGGGCCTGGCTGGCCTTGTCCAGCTCGGTCCCGAACTGGGCGAAGGTCATCAGCTCCCGGTACTGGGCCAGGTCCATCTTCAGCTGCCCCGCCACCTGCTTCATGGCCTTGATCTGGGCATTACCGCCCACCCGGGAGACCGAGATCCCCACGTTGATGGCCGGCCGGATGCCCTGGTTAAAGAGCTCCGGCTCCAGGTAGATCTGGCCGTCGGTGATGGAGATCACGTTGGTGGGGATGTATCCGGATACGTCCCCGGCCTGGGTCTCGATGATGGGCAGGGCGGTCATGGATCCGCCCCCGTTCTCCTTGTTGTACTTGGCTGCCCGCTCCAGAAGGCGGGAATGCAAGTAGAAGATGTCGCCGGGGTAGGCCTCCCGGCCCGGGGGCCGCCTCAGCAGCAGCGAGATCTCCCGGTAGGCGGCGGCATGTTTGGAGAGGTCGTCATACACCAGCAGGACATGCTGGCCGTTGTCCCGGAAATACTCGCCGATGGCACATCCGCTGTAGGGAGCCAGATACTGCAGCGATGAGGAATCGCTCGCAGAGGAGGACACCACGATGGAATATTCCATGGCCCCGTGGTCCTCCAGCACCTTGACGATCTGGGCGACGGTGGAGTTCTTCTGCCCGATGGCCACATAGATGCAGATGACGTCCTTGCCCTTCTGATTGATGATGGTGTCGAGCGCTATGGCGGTCTTTCCGGTCTGGCGGTCACCGATGATCAGCTCCCGCTGGCCGCGGCCGATGGGGATCATGCTGTCGATGGCCTTGAGTCCGGTCTGGAGCGGCTCCCGCACGGGCATCCGTTCCACGACTCCCGGGGCCAAACGCTCCACCATCATGTAGGCGTCGGTCTGGATGGGGCCCTTGTCGTCCAGGGGCAGGCCCAGGGGGCTGACAACGCGGCCCACCATGTTTTGGCCAGAGGGAACCTGCATGATCTTGTGGGTGCGCTTGACCATGTCGCCCTCTTTGATCACGTGGCTCTCGCCCAGGAGCACGACTCCCACGCTGTCTTCCTCCAGGTTCAGAGCCAGTCCGAAGATCTCATGGGGAAATGCGAGCAGCTCGTTGGACATGACCCGGTCGAGACCGTATACGCGGGCGATGCCGTCGCCCACGGAGATCACGGTTCCGACCTCTTTGACATCGATGTCGGTCTCATAGCCATCGATCTGGTGCTGGATGATCTTGCTTATTTCGTCGGCCTTGATTTGCATGGTTATATCTACCCTTCAATGATATGTTCTTTGAGCCTTTCCAGGCTGCCCTTCAGCGAGACATCGTACACGATATTGCCCTTGCGCAGGGTCAGCCCCCCGATGAGGGAGGGATCCTGCCGGTACTTCAGGACCACCGGCCGCCGTTCGATCCTCTCCAGCTTCTCCTGCAGGGCCGTTCGCTGGGAAGACGTCAGCGGCACGACCGAGAAGACCTCGAGGGTGGCGACGCCGCGGGCCTCGTTCCACAAGTCGGGGAGCAGAGTGACGATCTCGGGCAGGAGGTCAAGCCTCTCCTTTTCCAGGAGCAGCATGAAAAACCGCCGCACCTTTGGCTGCAGAGATAACCGGCCCATGACCTCGGTCGCGATCTTCTGCTTTCGTGACGCAGGCACGAACGGGGTCAGCAGGACCTTCCCCAGGTCCTTCTGTTCCTCCATCAGGCTCGAGAGGGAAATCAGTTCTCCCAGGACCGGGGCGAACTCCTCCTCAGTCCGGAGCGAACCCAGCAGCCCCTGACAATAGCGCTTAACCAGAACCTGACTTTTCATATAAGCTCTCGAGTCTTTGGATGGATCTGTCTATGAGCGCGGCCTGGCGGTCAGCCGTGAGCCTGGCCCGGATCTTCTCCCGTGCCTGCTCCGTGGCCAGCCCGGCCGCATATTCTCGCAGCTCCCGTGTAACACTCTGGGAGATCAGGACGATCTCCTGCTGAGCCAGCTGCTGGAGCCGCTCGGATTCCAGGCGGGCACGGTCGACGATCCCCTCCTTATCGGCCTGCCCTCGCTCTTCCGCGTCGGACCGGATGCGGGCGATCTCCCCGGTCAGCTCCTCCAGACGCCCCCGCGCCTCCTCCAGCCGCGCCTCAGAGGCCTTACGCGCTTCGCGTGTGTCCTTGATGGAGCGCTCGATCCCCAGCCCCCTCTTCTCCAGGAACTTTCTCAGGGGCCTGTTCAGAAGGAAACCGAGCCCGCCGAACAGGACGACAAAATTCACGATCTTGCCCACCATTTCCATGGGGTCGGATCCATGATCCTCGCCTTCGCTGGACATGAACATCAGCAGTGGCAGCACCAGCAGGAGGGCGACAAGATGCCTGCGCAGATGACTCACGAGAGCAACTTCTCCTCGATCTTCTCGGCCATGCGAGCGCTCTCCTGCTTGAGGTCGGACTTCAAGTCCTTGACCTGCTTCTGCAGTTCATGGCGGGCCTCATCCACCTGGGCCCGGCACTCTTTGGAAACCTCCGCCAGCATCTTCTCTTTTTCTATCAGGGCCTCTTTTTCCAGCGAGTCCTGGATCGCATAGGCGGCCGCACGGGCTTTTTTGACATCCTCTTCGATCTGCTGGAGGCTGCTGGTGTATTCCTGCTCTGCCCGCTCTCCCGCTTCCCGATCCGTTGCGAGGCCTTCGTCCCGGTCGCGCATGACGCGGCGGATGGGATTGAATACCGTCTTGGTAAGCACCAGGACGAGGACCCACACTATGGCGATGACGAGGATGATGCTGGGGTCGATCTGAAGCATGGTCTTCTGTCTATCCTGAAATTAATGATATAATCCGCATCCCTTTAAATCCGGCCAAAAATAGAAGGAATATTTACCACTTTTTAGAGAAAAAAGCAAACGTATCAGTTCAGCACGGACAGCGGATCGGGGAACCGTTTTTTGACCTCGCCCACCAGAAAAAGCGATCCGGCGATGACGACCGCTCGCCCTTCTCCAGCCAGGCCCAACGCCCGGCGAACCGCACTAGCCGTGTCTGGTTCCTGCTCCACCCGGTGGAGGAAGTCGGGCGCGCAACGGGCGATCTCATCGGGAGAGGCCGCCCGGTCATTAGGATACCGCGTCAGGATGATCCGCTCGGCCAGGGGGAAGAGGACCCGGGCCATCTCCCCGATCTTCTTATCCTGCATGGTGGCGAAGACCAGGATCACGGGCGGGCCCAGCCGCCCCTGGATGAACTCCCGCAGGGCCAGCGCACCTTCCAGGTTATGGGCCCCGTCCATCACGACGCGGGGATGATCCAGGAACGTCTCCAGGCGGCCTTCCCAGCTGGTCGTCGCTATCCCGGTCAGGATCTTCTCCGTTTCGATCGGCTGCCACAGGCGGCCGATTTCACGCGCGGCGCTCAGGGCCACGGCCGCGTTCTTCCCCTGGTGCAGTCCGGGAAGCGATGGAGTGATGATATGGGCCTCCGCCTCGGTCGCGTACGAGAACCTGTCTTCCTCGTCCCCCGATTCCAGGGTCAAAGCGTTCCCCTGGCCAAAGACCTCGATGAAGGGCGCCGCGTGTTCTTCGGCCCGCCGCCGGATGGTCCCTACCGCCTCCCGGGCCTCCGCCCCGCACACCACGGGAACGCCGGGTTTTATGATGCCGGCCTTTTCGAAGGCGATCTCAGCCAGGCTCTCGCCCAGGGACCTTTGATGCTCCTCGGAAATGGTGGTGATGACCGACAGCTCGGGAAAGACCACGTTGGTGGCGTCGAACCGCCCGCCCATGCCCACCTCCAGGACCGCCATGTCGACCCGTTCCTCCGCGAAGAACATGAAGGCCGCACATGTGAGAAGCTCAAAATGTGTGGGAGGCGACGCCAGCTTCCCAGAACCGATGAGCCGCTCGATCTGAGAGCGCAGCCGCGTCAGGATCCGGCTGAAAGCCTTCGCGGAGATCGGCTCGCCGCCGATCCGGATCCGCTCTTCGTAGCGGACCAGATGGGGCGAGGTATAGAGCCCGGTCCTGAATCCCTGCAGCGTCAGGATCCGTGTCAGCATTGCACACACTGATCCCTTCCCGTTGGATCCGGCCACCAGCACGCTGGGATAGGTTTGATGTGGGTTCCCCAGGGAAGCGAGGATGGTCCGGACATTGTCGAGCCCGAACTTCATCCCCAGGGTCTGGATCTGCTCCAGGTAGCTCAGGCACTGCCGGTAGGTCATTGCGGGCGGTCGAGGAAGAGGCGCAGCGCCCGGATGAGGTAATCTCGGAGTTCCCGGCGGCCCACTACGGCGTCCAGCATGCCGTGCTTAAGCAGGAATTCCGAGCGCTGGAACCCCTTGGGTAGTTTTTCCTTGATGGTCTGCTCGATGACACGGGGGCCGGCGAACCCGATCAGAGCGTTCGGCTCGGCGATGTTGATGTCCCCCAGCATGGCATAACTTGCGGTCGTTCCTCCCGTGGTAGGATCGGTCACCACGGAGATGTAGGGGAGGCCGGCCTTCTCCAACCGGGCGATGGCAGAGCTGGTCTTCATGAGCTGCATCAGGGAGAGGATGCCCTCCTGCATGCGCGCCCCCCCGGAGCAGGAGACAACGATGATCGGGAGCTTCTCCTTGAGCGCCCTTTCCAGGGCACGCGTGACCTTCTCGCCCACCACAGAACCCATGCTCCCGCCCATGAAGGCGAATTCCATGGCCGATATCAGAACGCGGATGCCGCCCACGCTCCCCGCGGCGTTCAACACGGCATCCAGCAGGGAGGTCTTGGCCTGGTTTTTTTTGATCCGGTCGGAATATTTCTGTGTGTCCTCGAACTCCAGTGGATCGAGCGGCCGGACGTTTTCGTCATAAAGCTCATACAAGCCCTCATCGAAGATCATGTCGAGCCTCTCACGGGCTGTGAGGCGGAAATGAAAGCTGCAGGCCGGGCAGACGGACAGGTTGTCCAGGATGTCCTGCTTATACTGAATGCGGCGGCAGTTGTTGCAGCGCGTCCAGAGATTTTCCATGTCTATCATTAAGAGGCTTTCTTGGAATCGGCCGGATCGTCCTGGGATCCCAACTGGGAAACCATGTCCAGGACAGAATCCGGGGAGGGCAGATCATCGGTGATATCGATCTCATCCTGGAGAAGGTTCATGACCGAGCCCAAAAGCCTGTTTTTGTCGAAGGGTTTCTCGAAATAATCGGAGGCCCCGAAGGATCGCAGCGCCTCGTTCTTGTACTGCGCGCCCTTATACAGCCCGGTGACGATAACGACGGGAACGCTGCCCTTGGTCTCGCTGGAGATCTTCTGCGTGAGATCGAAACCGTGCAGTCTCGGGAGCATGGCCTCCAGGACGATGATGTCCGGCCGCTCCTGCTTGAAGACTTCGTACGCTTGCAGGCCGTCGGAGGCCTTGACCACACTGAGGCCCTTGGCCTTGAACAGCTCCTCAAGGCTTTCCAGGTTCTTCGCGTCGTAATCGACGATCAGGATCTTCTTCTTCGGCATAGCGGCACCAAGTCCTTCATTCTATGGATTTCTCCGCCGCCTGTCAATCACCGCCGCCGGGCCTTTCCGCAGGGCTTCCTATCCGTCAAGGCAGTATGGTCATTTGCAGGGGAATATGATATATTTGCCGGGATGGAAGAGCAAGCCACTCGGGACCTGTCCATTGTCGTCCCGGTCTACAACGAAGCCCGGAACCTGGAAGAGCTGCACGCCCAGATCGTGGACTCCTGCCACAGGTTGGGCAAAAGCTTCGAGATCATTTTTATCGACGACGGCAGCCGGGACGACTCCTATGCCATCCTGAAAAAGCTCAGGGCCGGGCACGGCTCCATCCGGCTCATCCGTCTGCGCAGGAATTTCGGCCAGACCGCCGCCCTTTCCGCCGGTTTCGACCACGCCCGGGGGGAAGTCATCATCACACTGGACGCCGACCAGCAGAACGACCCCAATGACTTCGGGCTGCTCCTGGAAAAAATCGACGAGGGATTCGACCTGGTCAACGGCTGGAGGATCAAACGCAAGGACAAGTTCCTGACCAAACGGGTCCCCTCTGCGATCGCCAACCGGTTGATCTCGCTCATCACCCGTGTCAAGCTCCACGACTACGGCTGCACGCTCAAGGCCCTGCGCAGGGATGTCGCCCAGAACATCAACCTCTATGGGGAGATGCACCGCTTCATCCCGGCCATCGCCAGCCACATGGGAGTCACCATCGCGGAGGTCAAGGTCAACCACCGGCCAAGGCGCCACGGCAAGTCCAACTACACCATATCCCGGACCATCCGCGTGGTTTTCGATCTCCTGACCGTTAAATTCCTGCTCAGCTATTCCACACGGCCGCTGCAGATCTTCGGCCTTTTCGGGCTTTTGAGCGGGCTCATCGGAGGCGGCCTGGGGCTCTGGATGTCCTACCAGCGCTTGTTCCTGGGCGAACCTCTTGCCGACCGTCCGATGCTGCTGCTGGCCATCCTGCTGCTGGTGATCGGGTTCCAGTTCATTACGCTTGGGCTGCTGGCCGAGATCATGGTCCGGGCCTACCATGAATCGCTGGAGAAACGCATCTACTACATCAGGGAGGTCATCGATCTCGGCGACGATCCGGCCCCTGAGTGACCCGCCCATGAACATCCTCATGCTGGCCCCGGAGCCCTATTTCCAGCCCCGGGGAACGCCCATCAGTGTCTATTTCCGCCTCAAAGCCCTCTCCGCCATGGGGCATCATGTCGACCTCATCACCTACCACCTGGGGGAGAACAGGGACTTCCCGAATGTCCGCATCCTGAGGATCCCCGACCTCTTCCGCATCCGGAAGATCAAGATCGGTCCTTCCTGGGCCAAGATCCCGCTGGATTCTCTGATGCTGATGAAGGCCATGGGGCGGCTGCTGCGGAAACGCTACGACCTGATCTTCTCCCACGAGGAGGCGGCCTTCTTCGGCACGGCCCTGGGCCGGCTCCGGCGTGTCCCGCACATCTATGACATGCACTCCAGCCTCCCACAGCAGCTGGAAAACTTCGGGTTCACGCGCTCCCGGTTCTGGATCCGGGTGTTCCACCGGATCGAGAGCTACATCCTCAAACATTCCGGGGCTGTCATCGTGATCTGCCCGGATCTCCTCCGCCAGGTCGAGGAAGCCGGTCGAGGTGATAAAGCGGTCCTGCTAGAGAACTTCCTGGAGTTCGATCATCCCGAGCCTCGCCCGGATGAGATCCGAAAAAAACGAGGAGAGCACGCCTCCCCGGCGGAGAAGATCATCCTGTATGCGGGCAACTTCCAGTCCTACCAGGGAATCCCGCTGCTGCTGGGGGCGGCGGCCCTCATGAAGGACGAGCCGGTGAGGTTCCTGTTTGTGGGCGATACACCGGAGGCGGTGGCGCTCATACGGGAACAGGCCGGGAAGCTGGGACTCGGCGACCGGGTCCGCTTCACGGGGCAGGTGCCGCCCGAGATAGTACCCGAATTCGTCGCCATGGCAGACGCGCTGGTTTCCCCCCGGCTGTCGGGCACCAACACACCTCTGAAGATCTACTCATTCCTCAAGTCGGGGAAACCGCTGGTGGCCACAGACCTCTGGACCCACTCCCAGGTCCTAGACCAGGGGATAGCGTTCCTGGTGCCCCCCGATGCCGGAAGCCTGGCCGGCGGACTCAGGCAGGCGCTGTTCACGCCGGAAGGCGGCGCGCGCGCACAGAGAGCCGCTGAGATGGCGGACCGGGAGTACACCTTTTCCCGGTATCAGGAGAAACTGGGGCTCGTCCTCCAGAAGGCCGTACGGGACGGGAAGGCGCGGTGAGGGAGTGAAGGGAAGGGCGCTGGTCACCGGAGCCTCCGGTTTCATCGGACGCCATCTCGTGCGCGAACTGGCGCGGCTGGGATGGGATATCCGGGTCCTGGTACACGAGCGGACACCGGAGTGGCCGCCGGGGTGCGAGGCTTTTCAGGGTGACATCACGGATCCCTCCAGCCTCGAAAAACCCCTTCAGAACGTGGACACGGTATTCCATCTGGCAGCCGCGCTGGGTTCCTCCCAGCTCGGCAGAAAAGGATTCGCCCGCGTCAACGTCGAGGGCACTGCCAATCTACTCTCAGCCGCCCGGGACCAGGGAAGCGCCCGCTTTATCCATTTCAGCTCCGCCGGGGTCCTGGGCCATGTGGAGCCCGGGACGACGGCGGAGGAAGGGACTGCCTGCCGGCCTCAAGACATCTATGATCTGACCAAGCTGGAAGGAGAACGGCTCGTGCTGGATCAAGCCGCAGGCGGCCCGGGGATCGTTGTGGTGCGCCCTGGATGGGTATACGGGCCGGAAGACCGCCGGACCTTCAAGCTCATGCGGGCCATCGCCCGCAAGAGGTTCCTGCTGGTCACCAAAGGGAAGGCCTGGCAGACTCCGGTCTACATAGATGACCTCATTCAAGGCGTTCTTTTATGCGCGGAAAAAGCCGGCTCCGGATCCCTCTACCACCTGTCCGGCCCCGAGACCCTGACCGTCCGTGAGATCGTGGATACCATCGCAGAGGCGGCCGGGACCCGGGTTCCCCGGCTAACCCTACCCTTATTCCCCGTAAAGGTGGCCGCCTGGAAGCTGGACAAAACCTTCCGGCTGTTCCATCGGGAAGCACCGCTTACCACCGGGAAGCTGGCCTTCTTCATCCACCCCAAGCCCCTCTCCAGCCGCAAAGCCATGCAGGACCTGGGCTATTCTCCCCTCACCGACTTCCGCACGGGCATGGCCCGGGCCATCGCCTGGTATCGCGAGAATGGGTGGCTGTAGCCCGCCCTATTCAGTCCAAGCGGAAGATCCCCCCCACCACCCCACGCGCTCGGACTGAAAACGGCCGGCCTCAGAGAGACACGTTTCCCAGCTCATTTAACCTGAATTATTCATAAAGAATTTCGCCTCGTGAATCATCCACATGAGGCGGGTGCCTACGATGTCGCCTTTTCCTGCTTCCCGGAAAGAAGGTCATGAGGTAGATTTTCACAGGGTTAAAGCTGCACGTGAATCGGGAGGAGATTTGACTTGTAAGATGGGGGCCGATAAGATAAGCGGGACAAAAACGAGGACAGGTTCGAAGGCGCATGGACAAAGAGAAGGTCGGCCGATTCTACGACGTAGTCTGGACGGAATACATCCCCGAATACGATGAGACGGAGAGGCACTGGAAGATCTTCTTCACCCCCGAAGAAGTAGCGGGACGCTCGGTGCTCGACGCCGGCTGCGGCACGGGCATCTTCAGCATCATCTTCGCCAACCAGGGAGCCGGCAGGGTCACGGGAATCGACATCAGCGAAGGCAGCCTGGGCACGGCACGCAGCCTCAAGGAGAAATTCGGGCTGGACACGGCCGACTTCATGAAGCAGGACATGCTCGACCTGCCGTTCCCGGACGCGAGCTTCGACATCGTCTGGGCCTGGGGGACGGTCCATCACACCACGGACCCTTTCCGGGCGATCGACCAGCTCATCCGGGTTCTCAAGCCGGGCGGTGCGCTGCTGCTGGCCGTGTACACACGGACCCGCCTGACCTTTGTCCACGAGATCATCCGCAAGACGCTGGTCCGCACGCCCAGGCGTTCCTGGACCTTCCTGTCCAAGGTGATGGCCCTGTTCCTGGCGCCGGTGGTGTTTGTCTTCAAGAAACGGGAGAAAGCCCGCAAAGGAGAAAAGCTGGAGGAGCTCATCCTGGACTGGTACTTCGTGCCCATCCGCCACTACTACAGGCCGGAGGAGATCCGGGAATACCTGGAGGACAAGGGATTCGCCATCGAAAAATTCCTCCCGGCCTCAGGGCGTTTCGACAGCACTTCCAATTTTATCTTCAAAGCTCGCAAACAGGAAGATTGACTCGAGGTTCAAATGAAAGAGGGAGCGATGCCGAAACGAATTGTTTCCGAGCTCGCCTTCATCCTTTCACCCGCCATCATACCGCTGTTCCTGGTTTCGTTCCTGAATAATCTGCCGGTCCCCCGCTACACCGCCATTCTGGGCAGCCTGACGAGTCTGCTGCTGATATTCGCTGTCCTCCTGAAGGTGGATGACAAGACCCTGCTGGTGCTTCGGGGCGTTTTGATAGGGCTGCTGTATCTCTTCTGGCTCAAGGGTTCTCTGTTCAGTTTCGAGGGTTTTTTCTGGGACAACCGCTACCTCGCGCTGGCCGTGGAGAGATTTTATCATGCCTTCCTCCCGCATTCGCATGAGTACAGGAACATACATTTCTCCATGCCGCCCCTGTATTTCTTTTTGATCGGAAAGGCGGGAGCCCTGCTCAAGGCCAGCCTGCCGGCCGTGTTGAAATACAGCGGGTACCTGTTCGTGGTCTATCTCCCCTATCTCTGGGGATATGGCTTGAAGGGGATGCTCAAGCAGGACCGCTGGTACGGCGCCTTCGTGCTCTCGCTGTTGATCCCCTTCAAGACCTACGAATCCTGGTATGGAGCCCTGGGGACCATCGCGCAAAAGGGCTGGCATTTCATCGGGATATTCTTCCTCATCATCTGGTATCTCTGGGTAAAGCGCAGGAACCCCCATTTTCTCAAAGCCGGCCTGCTGGCGGGCCTGATATTCGCCTTCGATTACTATGCCTTCCTTCCGCTCTTCCTGGCGATCCTCATTGAGATCGGAACCGAATACAGGCAGAGCTCAAACGGCGGTGCGGCCTTCCGGCGCTTCCTGTATTACGCAAAGACCGCCGTGGTCGTTGTAGGTGTAAACCTGATCTGGATCCTCCCGGTTCTCTTCGACCTATTCCGCAATCCTCTGGGCACCTCTTACAACGATTGGTTTCACATCTCGGGCGCCGACATCTCGAACGTGTTCGGCTTCTTCAAACCGTTCGATCTTTTTTCACTGGTGTTCATCGCAGGCTTTCTGAATCTGTTCGTCAACTGGTCGAAATCCCGCGAGATGCCCCATCTAAGGACCTGGCTGTTCTCCCTCCTGGTGTTCGGCCTGATCATCTACTTCCTGAGTTTCATACCCTTCACGTTTCTCTTCGCCGACTATTCCTTGATCCTGATCCATATCCTAGCCCTGTCGTGTGTATTCCTGCTCCTGCACCTCGGCCGGAAAAAGAGCCTGCCTGTTATACTGCTGCTCATCATCTGCAGCATCTCCGCCCTGAATCAGACCGAAGAAAACACCAACCTCTGGAATTCATCCAGGATCAGCTCCCATCGATACAGGATCAGCACTCCCTTGCGGGAGCAGCATGACTTCAACGAGGCGATCATCTTCCCCTACACCAACGAGCTGTTCTACGGCGAGAACACATTTTCCTTCATCAGCTCCACCATCACCTATTCGGATCCGGCCGGCTCTTTTGAAACGCGCCTGGAGTATGTCAGGGAACTGGCAGCTTTGGCCCATAAAAACGAGACCCGGGAATTCCACGCCCGCATCAAACACACTCCCTTCGGAGATATCGAGCACGTGATGCTGAAGAAGGGCGATCAGCCCGGCAGCCTGTATTTCGATCTCAAGATCTATATGAACGACTTGAAATATCCGGAAAAACAGGGAAACAAGCGCGACGTACTCTTCACTTTTGAAACGGAGGACTTCCCGCCGGAATACTTCACCCGGATATATGGCGATGATGAATTCGTCGTGTTCCGCCTGAAATAGGGCCTCATTTCCGTTTGTTCGGCTTGAGCTCCAGGAAGGTGAGATAGCCCTTCTCATCATTGACACGGTCTTCCAGCCAGACGTTAGAAAGCCTGTAGTTCTCCCGGATCAAGGCATCGGCTTCCGCGCCGTATCTGGGGGGTGTGATGGGCTTCCTGTAGATCCGCCTGTCAAAGACAAAATATGTCGGCTCCTTCAAGAGCGCATGGAGCACATTGGTTTTCTCGTGGCCGGGGAAGCCCCTGCCTATGTCCTCGGCTTTCTGGTGGGCGATCTCAGGGTCAACCAGCCCGTCCTGATCATAGACGTTGAGCCGGGCATAGAACGATATCGCGCCGATCGCCCTGGTCGTGAGGCTCTCCTGCTCGCTTTTCTTGTACCTGTTAAAGTACTTCCCGATCAGGGATAACCGGGCGACATGCCACCGTTCTGTCTGTACCCCCCGATACATGCCGTGCATGAAAGAGGGTTCCGGGAAGACCTTCATCTCCAGGGGTGTGGAGTGAAACAGGGTCAAAGCCAGGAACAGCACCAGGAAGGCGCCCGCCGCAACCCGTTTTCCCGGGGCGGCCTCGAGACGGCCGAACAAGGAGTGAACAGCGGCCGCCATCAGGAAATAGATCAGGGGAAGAAGGGGCGCATAGAACCGGAACATGGCCATGTAGTCGCCCCCCACATAGATGATGTACAGGGAGTAAAGGGAGCAGACCAGGAAGATCTCCCAGAGTCCAGGCCCGGCGCCGGGTACCCGGGATCGGTTTTCCCCGGACCGCGGAGTGCCCTTCCTCTTTTCCCAGATCAGGAACAACACCAGGGGGATGAAAGGCAGAACATGGAGGGCAAGGAACAGACCGGAATATTTGAGCCCCCTCAGGTACTGATACAGGGTTCCCCCCGTTTTGGCGTAGAACGTGTTGGGCAGCAGGAACCCGAAATACTGCACCCTCCAGGCAAAATACACCAGGAACGGCAGCCCATACAACAGTGCGGAGATAAAAAACGGCCGGAGGGGCAGCTTCCGGCGGCATACGGCCAGGAAGTGCAGGCCCGAAACGACAAGAAAGACACCGAATCCCTCGGGCCGCGTGAGCGAGGCCGCCAGGAAAGAGAGATAACCCAGGTACAAGAGCCGGAGCGACCGGGATCTCAGATAGGATACGAATCCCAGAACACCCACCAGCAGGAAAAATCCGAACAGGGTGGTCTCCATGCCGCTGGACGACCAGGTCGCGAACGGTCCTGAGAGGGCGAGGAAAAGACACGGGAGCACAGCACTCATGCGCGTCAGGCACAGGATCTTGCGAGCGAAGAAATAGACTCCCAAGATCGTGGCCACTCCCGACGCCACGCCCAAGACCTGTGAGAAGGAGGGCAGGAAGAGCCCCAGTTTGACGGCCAGGGCCGCAAGGAGCACCCACAGGAAATTGGTGTATCCCTCGACGGGAGCCTCATCCGTATTCCACCGCATCCCGAAACCGTCCGCCAGGTTCCTGGCAAATCGGAAGCTTATGAAGGCATCCTCGGCCACGCAGTTCAGGTACGCGGCATGGGCGATGAAGATCCCGCAGATGACCAGCAGCACGGCCAGGGGAAGCACATTTTTCATGGGCGTGATTTCTTGGGTTTGCGCGAGAAAAACGAAGGCAGCAGGTTCAGGCTCACCTTGAAGCGATGATAGACCTCATAGACCGTCTTGACCACGGGGTAGAACAGATCGTAGAGCGATTTGTCCCTGCCCACCCGGATGCGGCAGAGCAGCTTGATGATGAAGGACAGGCGGGGATACATGATCGCCCACGGGAATATGCTGCTGTAGTACGCAACCTTCTGTCTGGTGATGGAGGGCTGATCCAGTACGGTGACGTTGCTGAAAAATCCGTCGACCTTGCGGTCGCTGATCCAACCTTCTTTTTCGCACAGCTCCCCCAACCTGGTCCCGGGAAAGGGGTAGAAGGTGCTGATAAATACGATGTCCGGTTTGATGTCCCGATTCAACTGGATGGTCTTCTCCACGGTCTCGGTGGTTTCATAAGGCACACCGACCATGTTGAAGGTCCACAGCTTGATCCCGGTGTCTTTGATGATGCGGGCGGCGTCTATGATCTGCCGGTCGGAGATCCCCTTGTCCAGGATCGTGTTGCGGAGGTGCTCGTCCCCGTTCTCCACCCCCATCATCACCATGTTGCAGCCGGCATCCTTGAGGGTCTGCATGAACTCCTTTTCCACCAGGTCCGCCCGGACCGTTATGTTGAAGGGAAAATCGTAGCGGGCCCGGTATTTCTCGAAGAATCCCGTGGTCCATTTCTTGTTGACACTGATCAGCTCATCATCGAAGACGATCGAACTGATGTTGTCGTACCGGGTCACCAGGTCGTCGATCTCTGCCAGGATGCTCTCATGGCTGCGCACACGATAATAGCGTCCCTTGTGGCGGTATATGTCCTGATAGGAGGAATTCACGCAGAATGTGCACTTGAAGGGACAGCCCCGGCTGCTTCGTATCTCGAGATAGCCGTGATAATTGAGCAGCTTCTGAAAATCGAGGATCTCCCGGTCGCAGAACGGCAGGGAGTCGAGGTCCTCGCACAGGGGACGGATGGGATTCTTGATGATCCCTTCGTCGGATTTGAACCAGAAATTGTCGATCCTCAGGTCGTCGGGCCGGCGGCCGTCGTTTTTCTCCATGGCCTCGACCAGCTCCAACAGGGCAAATTCCCCTTCGCCCAGGCATATGCCGAATGCGCCCCTGATCTCGATGGATTCCTCCGGACGGACCGTGGGATGGACTCCGCCCAGGACCACCGGCAGCCCGAACTCATCGGAGATAAAGTCCGCGATATCCCGGGTGAGCTCGAGCTGTTGGGACGTCACGGAGATTCCCACCAGATCAGGCTGAAAATCGCGGATCTTGTTCCTGAGCTTCGGCTGGTCGACCCGGTACATCGTCATCAGGTCGGTGGCGTGGCCGTGCTGTTTAAGGACCGCGGAGAGGATACCGATCCCGTAATGGTAGGTGAGCTTCTGGAGGATCAGAAGGGAAGGGTGGGGCATGGGGTGGATAAATAGAACTCTCATCCTGATTTTCCTTTTGCGAGGCTGCCTTTCAGCACCGCCCAACCGTTCAGGACCAGTATTTTCCATTGGTTGAGCGATCGGGTGGAGGCCGCCATTTTCCAGATGTAGGAAGGCCGGAAGTAGAATTCCCTTACAGCCCGGTTCCGCCACTCCCAGGCCTGGCGGCGGGAAAACTCGGGGGTTTCCAGGGTCGGGTAGGTATCGGAGGCATCGAACTCCAAAACATCCTCCTGGAGCCAGCCGTTTTTCAGAGCGGCCTCCCGAAGGGGAGTACCCAGCGCGGGCACGGCAATATTGAAGGAGGCGATGTCACAATCCAGCTCCTTGGCGAAATCGATGGTCTTCCGCACCGTCTCCTCCGTTTCCCCGGGGAGCCCGATGATGAAATGCCCCAGGGTCCGGATCCCGAACTTCTGGCAGAGAGCGAATGCCCGGCGCAGCTGGTCCTTGGTCACACCCTTGGAGTACCTCTGCAGCAGCTCTTCATCCCCGTTCTCCACTCCCAGCAGGAGCGTGTGACAGCCCGCCTTTTTCATCCAGCTCAGGAGCTCTTCATCCAGGGTGTTGGCACGCGAGGAACACACCCAGCTGAGATCGAGCTTTTCCTCGACGATACGGCGGCACAGTTCGAGTGTATTCTCGCGCCGGGACTCGAAGGTGAAATCCGTGAAGAAGATCTCCTTTATCCCCAGGGACGCAATGTGCCGCAGCTCCTCCATGATGTTCTCGACGGCCCGGTACTTGAAGCCCAATACAGAGGCGGGGCAAAAGCTGCAGTTGAAGGGGCAGCCGAAATTGGTCATGGCCGTCGTGAAGGGAGACCTCCTGCCGTGCGCAAGGAGGTATTTTTTTAAGGGGAACTTCTCATGGTGGGGAACCGGGAACGCGAATTCAACCGGCCGGATGTCGTTTTTCCTGAGTAGGATATCACCCCCCCGGCGAAACGCCATGGCCGAGATCCCGTCGTACTCGCCACCCAGGAACGCCAGTATGTCCGGGCTGGTGTAGTCGAAGAGTATCGCGTCAAGGAACCCATATTCGCGCAGGAATCTTTCTGCGTCGTAGAGCAGGACATCTCCGTTTCCTATGATCAGTCCGGGATGAGAGGTTTCTCTGATCCCGGCCATGAATGCGAAATCCTGTTTCCAGGAGGCCACTCCCGTGAGGAAAACGATCGCGTGGTACTCCCCCTGCTCGATCCTCCGCCTGGTCTCCTCGGGTGTGAGCCCCTCCACTATGGCATCCAGGATCGTCACATCGTATCTTTGGCCGAGAATGCCGCTGAGCACCAGCAGGTCGATGGAAGGCCAGTAGTAATTCGCCTTGGAAACTCCGCTGCAGTACATATCCCGCTGATAGAGCTTGTCACCGGGGGGGTTAAGCAGCAGGATCTGTTCCAACCTCTTTATCCTTCACTCTGTAAAAGAATCTGTATTTGATCAAAGCGGACAGGCACGAGAAGAAATCACTCCACCGCACTTTTTTCCCGGTGTCTTTTCTCCGGGGTATGTATTCGACCGGCACCTCATGGATCTTGTAGCCGTGCCTGAGCAGTTTGGCTGTGATCTCGATCGTGGAACCCCAGCGGTCGCTCTGGATGTCCAGGGCGCGGAGGACATCGGTTTTTGTCACTTGGAACATGGTCAGGACATCGGTCAGGTTGGACCTGAAAAGCCGGTCGGTGAGTTCGATCAAGATCAGGTTGGCGAAATAGGCGCCGATCCCCATCCCCTGGATGAATCCTTTTCCCAGGAACCGGGATCCGAAGACCACCTCGGCCTCGTCTTCTATCAGGGGTTCCAGCAGTTTGGCATAGTTTGAGGGATCCAGTTCCAGATCCGCATCCTGGAATATGGTCACACGTCCCTGAGCATGGTTCAAGGCGGTTTTTATCCCGGCGCCTCTTCCCAGGTTGGAGCCGTGGGTTATGACACGGATCTCCGGGTCCTGCTCCAGGGACTTCAAAAGCGTTGGGGTGTCATCCTCCGAACCATCATCCACGATGATGATCTCTTTGTCGATCTCTACGGCTTTGACCTTCTTGACCACCTTGATGATCGTGTTCTGTTCGTTGAACACGGGGATGATGACTGTGAGATCTTTCATTCTATCCAAAAAACAGGCGGAGGGCCGTCTTGGCCTTCCGGGTGAATTCCGTAAACGATTTGACCTGACGCAGCTGACTTATAACATACATGGGGCGGTAATAATAACTCAGGTGGGCCTTGCGCTGCCATTTTTCCAGCTCCCGGGGAGTAAAATTCTCGGTCCACCACTGGGGCGTAAAATCTCCTGTCGGGTGGGCTGAAAACTCCCTCCAGAAATCTCCTTTCAGTATTCCATCTCTCATGCCTTTCTCGTAAAGCTCGGTGGCCGGGAAGGGGGTCGTGATCAGGAACTGGGCAAAATCAGGATTCAATTCCTTGGCGAAGGCGATGCTTTCCTTGATCTCCTTTTCCGTCTCACCCGGAGAACCCAACATGAAATAGGCAAAGGTGACGATGCCGGCCTTTTTCGCCATCCGGTAGGCCTGCCTCGCCTGATCCAGAGTGATACCTTTCATGAGGTTGTGCAAGATCCCGGGGTTCCCGCTTTCCACCCCGAAGCGGACCCGGTTGCACCCGGCCTGCGCCAGCCGGTCCAGGACCTCCTGATCGACCGTGTCCACCCGAGCCCGCAGGTCCATCGTGATGTTCAGGTTCTTCCGGATGATCAGATCCGCGATCGCCAGGACCCTTTTCCGGTCTATGGTGAAGGTGTCGTCGATGATGTCGAAGTCCGTGATCCCCAGTTTCACGTTCTGCTCGATCTCCCGTACCACGTTTTCCGGAGAACGCACGCGGCACATCCGGCCGTCCTTCTTGGTACAGAACACGCAGTTGAAGGGGCAGCCCCGCGAAGTCAGGAGGCTGGTCATGTATTCCTTTCCCATGCCTAGGAGGTTGTAGTACTTCTGCCAGGGCAGGAGTTCCCTGTCGGGGAAAGGCAGGCTGTCCAGATCCTGGATAAACTCCCGGGGCGGATTGATGACGACATCCCCGTTACGGCGGAAACCAACCCCGTTGATATCTGAAAGGCTCCGGCCTCCGTCCACGGCGTCCAACAGCTCACTGAAAGTGAACTCGCCTTCGCCCATCACGATGGAATCGACCTCCGGCTGGCCGGCTATCTCTTGGGGATAGATGGTCGGATGAGTCCCCCCAAAGACGACATGACACCCGGGATTGGTTTTTTTAGCCAGGCGGGCGACCTTCAGGGCATCCAGCAAAAGAAACGTCATGCAGGAGATCCCGACCATGTCCGGCTTCTTCTGGGAGAGGACGCTTTCGAGCTTGTCATAGCCCATTTTTTCGACTTGAGTGTCGAGGACCTCGATGTTGAAGCGGTCGCCGTGAGCCTGCTGAGCGTAGGCCGCAATGTACAGCAGCCCCATGGGGGGAAAGAATCCCATCTCTTCCGTCAGCGAGTCGGGGGCAAAGGTGCGGACAAGATTCTCGGCGGGGGGGTTAATCAGGAGGATATTCATGATATATCAATTCTAATTTATGCTCGCTCACTTTCGTTAAACTCGATCCTAACCGAGGCTATAGATTAAAAAAAAGTCGAGATTTTGTCAATCAGACGGAATCGTGGTCCAGCCACAGGAGATGCCAGTCCTTGAAAGGAGGGGGGGGGAGATCCGGCCGGGAAGAGTGGAATATCAGGGTGAAGACGGCCGGTGTCTTGGTAAAAAGACCTCTCCTCAGGGTGGAGAGCATGGGATCATGGGGATTGAGCAGGCAGGCGCTCATCACGACGCCCGCCTCTAGAGACCTCTGGTGGAGCGCCTGCAGGAGGCTTTTGCCCACGTCCCGGCGATGGGGCGGGAACAGCATGTCCACGACAGCCAGCGTATCGAAGCCCTGCATGGGCATGCGGCGCGCCACCAGGTAGCCGCGCACCGAGGAGTCCTCCGAAACGGACCACTTGATGTATTCCCGACCCGGAGCACGACAGAAACGCCAGTTCAGGATTTCGGTGCTCCGTTTTGTGGTGACAGGATAATAGCTGGCGGCTTCGCCGAGGAAATCCTCGAACCTCTCATCAAAACGAGTAAACTCCTCTACATCCAGGCCGGCCTTAGAGCGAGGCCGGCTTCTGTGGAGGATCCGGCGGGCGACGGACAAAAACGGGGACAGCAGCGCAGCCAATACCCTGTTCCTGATAAAGGAACGGGCCAGGGCATGCAGATCATAGGGCCGTGCATACACCCGCAGCTCTCCCAGGCTCTGGAAACCAAAGGCGATATGCGCCTTCAGCACCTGCGGGAGATTGATCAGGCCGTAGACAAAATCGATCCCCTCCTGGGGATAATCCCTCAGTAAGGAAGTCTCCAGCCGTGGGAACAGGAGTTCCCTGCGATACTCCTCCTTCACCATGAGCTGGCAGACAAATCCCGCCTGACACTGCTTTTCATGCATTCGGAACCGGTAGGGAATGATAGCGCTGTGGCCCACGATCTCTCCGCCCGGGGCTTCACCCACCAGGACCGCGGCCTCGGATCCCGGAAATTCCTGGAACAGCCAGCGCCAGAACGCAATATAGGCCGCATCATCTGGAAACTCATCCGGCCAGATCCCGGCATGGAGCCGGGCGACTCCCAGCGCGTCCTCCTCACGGCCCCTGCGGATCTGAAACATGTGGGTCACCCGGAACTCCCAATCTCCATCTGTTCTAAAACCCGCACATAATCCAGAAAGCGGATGGCGGTGAAGTTTTCGAGCAGGAGAGCGAGTTTGGGGAGCGTTGACGCCCGGTTGTGGAAGACCAGCCAGTTGAAAAGGATGTTTTCCTCTACCCTGAATCTTTCCTCTTCGGCGTCGATATCATATGGATGGAAATAGCCTACCAGGGGCCGGCGCTGTCTAGCAAACCGGCGTGAGAATCTTCTGAGCACGGGCTTCGGGAAGAAGCGCAGGTAGACCCCTCCTGCAAACGGGAGCTTGAATCCACCCAGAGATACCACGGAGATGGGCAGCTCCCAAAGTCCATTGTCCAGCCGTACCGGCGACAGGGAGAATCCCGCCCATCCGTAGAGCGGATTTTTCGCCGGCAGGACCGAACTGGAATATTGAAACCCCAACTCGACCAGGACATCCCAGGCCCAGCGGGTGGATTCGATCAAAGAAAAGTCAGGGGCCCGGAAGCCGGCGACGGAACCGACACCCTGCCTGTCGAGGGCTTCGATATTCCTCTCGAGGTTCTCCCGGAATCCCGCCGGCGTCAGCTTGTCCAGCGGCGTATGGTCATGCGTGTGGCAGCCGATCTCGTGTCCGGCCTCATGGGCCTCCCGGACAAGGCCGCCGATATGCTCGACCGTTTTCCCCTCCACAAAAAACGTACACTTTATTTTGTGGTCATCGAAGAAGCGAAGGAAGCGGTCGACCATGGCGGGCACCCGGAAATCCATGCCCTCGCCCGCCGGGGTCTGGCTGCGAATGTCCTCGAGATCGACGCTGAGCAGATAATAGGGAGGGGACAGGGAATCCGTCATTTTTTTTCGAGATTCCGCACCTTCTTGAATCTCTCGCTGTACAGCTTATCTCCGAATATTTCGATCTTCCGGGGGATCTTGAAATTTTCCAGTTTCTGCGCGCAATGCCGGCGCATGTGCAGAGAGAACTGCTTCTGATCTTCGGGCTGGAACAGGCGTACGCGGGCACAGACGATGTTGCCGGTTATGTAGTTCTTCTCACCGTACACCGTCACCTCCGCCACATTCTCCATCTCCTGGATCACACTTTCCACTTCGGAGGGATAGACCTTCTCCCCGCCCACGTTGATGATCTCCGATTGCCTGCCCAGGATCTTTATGTAGTCGCCGTCCGTCAGGACGGAGTCGCCGGTGTCGAACCACCCATCGTCCGTGAATGGGCTGTCCGCATTCAGATATCCCAGCATGGCGGATTCGGCCTTGATCTGGAGGATCCCATCCTTCACCCGCGTCTGGAACTCATCGCCCCCCACCTTGACCCACAGGGACTCCGAGCTTTTGGATTTCGAGCGCAGAATACCCAGCTCGGACAGCCCATAGGTCTGGAGCAGCCGGATATGGGGGAAGAGGGCATGAAACCTCTTCAAGGTGCTTTCGGTCATGGGCTCCGTGCCGTAGGTCACGGTCTTGAGGGAGCTGAGGTCATGGCGGGCATAGGCCTCGCTCAGGAGAATGAGGTTGATGAAGGTGGGAGAAGTGGGGAGCAGTTCCACCTTGAATCGATCCACGGCCTCCAGGACCCCGTCGGGGCTGCGATCCTGCACGGTGACGATACAGCCCGCGTTGGACAGGGTGTAGAACATGGTGTTCACCCCCCCGATGTGATCATAGAGCAGGAACGTGATCGTCCGCAGCGAGTTCCGGGGCACCTCGAATTTCTTCAGCATCGGGACCAGGTCATGGACAGCGGCCTTGCTCTTCCCCGTTGATCCGGAGGAGAAAAGCACCAGGCCGGGGTGGTCCAACCTTCGCAGCTCCCGGTAATGGGGATGTTCGGCTTCAAAGGACAACGGGACGATCCGGACTTCATCGTTTTCGGCGACGGCGAAGCCGACCTCACTCTGGGCGGTTTCGATGAACTCTTCCCTTTTTGCGGCCGCCGCGCTCGTGAGGGGGACCAGGACGCAGCTGTGATCGATCAGACACAGGAACAGGGCCACGGAATTCGGCGAAAAATCTGCCTCCAGAACGGCCACCGCACCCCGGGGGACATTTTGGTCACGGATGGTTTCGCGCCATTCTCCCACCCTCCGGATCAGCCAATCGTATGAGTAGGCTTCGTCCCGCCAGACGATGGCGTCTTTATCCCGGTTTTCTGCAAACTTCTCCAGTAAAAAATCGATCCACATCAAATGCCCCCCAGATAGAGGATCTGTCCGGTGACAAAATCACTCTCGGGGCGGAGGAAAAAATCGATCACGTTGGAGATGTCAGAGAACTCGCCATAACGTTGGATCGCCTGCCGTCGGATGAGGTTGTCCAGCTTTTCCGCGGGCACAGAACGTACCAGATCCGTCTTCACGGGCGTGGGGCCGATGGCGTTGACGGTGATGTTGAATGCGGCCAGCTCCCGTGCGAGTATCCGGGTCAAGGTCGCCACAGCCGATTTCGAAGCGGCATAGGCGGCCTCCCCCTCCAGATCCAAAGCGGCCGCCACGGTCGTGAAATTGACGATACGGCCGGATTTTTTCCGGCGCATCAGCTTGGCGGCTTCCCGGCAGAACAGGAAGGTGCCCAGGGTGTTGGTCTCGAAAATCCTCTTGACGGTCGCGAGTGGTGTCAGGAGCACATGGTTCATGGACGCGATCCCGGCATTGTTGATCAGGACATCGAGCCGGCCGTAGGATCTGCCGATCTCGGCAAACATGGCCTTCACTTCCGGTTCATCGATGACGTCCAGGCAGAAATGCCTGTAGTTTTGATGCTGGAACTCGCTCTGATGCCGGCTGCAGCCCACGACACGGCTGCCCTGGCCCGTGTAATATTCAACCAGGAACCTCCCGATCCCCCGGCTGGCCCCGGTGATCAGGATGACCCGGTCATTATCCATGCCCGACCTCATCGAGGAGGATACCGATGTAGTCGGCCAGGGAGCCGACCGTTCGGAAGGGGCTCGTCTTCTGAGACATGGCTTTCTCATCCGCCAGGGTCACGGCTACGTCGAGCTCTTCCGTGATCTTCTGCTCGGCGGCCAGGATCAGATCCACCAATCCCAGGGAATCCAGCCGGCCGGAGGGACCGAACAGGACAGACTCAGCCGATTTTTCGAGCCGCTCCTCCGGCGGGTGCTGGAGGTTGAACTCATCGATGGCTTCATAAATCAAGCGTATGATGCTTTCCCGGTTGCTCATCTGGTTGTCTCTATTGGAGTTGGATTAGAATATCTGTTCATTCACCATGGGTGATTCTACTAATGAAATACGTTAAACAAAATCCTCTGCCGTGTCAAGGCGGCCGGCCCGCTCACCTCCGGACGGCTTCCTCTCCAGCTTACCCGACTGATCTAACCTAATCAGGATTTGGAAATGCTAACGGCCAACTTCCCGGCGGTCACATTGACAGGCGGAGAGGGATAATTGTATAAAGGAGGGCGATGAAGAGGCCGCGGATCTCCCTGCTTTTTCTTGTCCTGCTCTTTTCCGCCCTCTTCCTCATGCGCTTCGTCCACCTCGCCGCAGACCCCCCGCCCGACCTCAGCTCCAGCATGGGATATATGAGCGATCCGGGCGGCTACAACATCAACGCCCGCAACAGGATCGTCTTCGGCTCCTGGGAAATGGACATGTGGAACAACATGCACATCAGCCCGCTTCCCCACTATCTCAGCTACCTGATCTTCCTGATCCTGGGGACGGGGGTCGCCCAGATGAACCTCGTGCCCGTGATCTTCGGCTGTTTAACGCTGGTGATCGTCTTCCTGGTGTTCAGGAGAAATCACTCCGCATCCCTTGCCCTGCTGGGGGTGTTCCTGCTCGGGACGAACTACCAGTTCACGATGTTCAGCCGCATCGCGGTGAGGGTCATGCCGCTTCTTTTCTTCACCATGCTGGCCGTGTATTTCCTGGAGTTCAGGCGCCGGCCGGCCCTGGGTTCCTTCCTGGCGGGCGCGAGCTGTGTTGTCGCCTTCTCGGTGAAGGCCACCTTTGCCCAGGTCCTGCCGTCCGTCCTGGCCGGGCTTTTCTTCTACACCCTTTTCAGAGAGCGGCCCTCCTTCAAAAGGGCCATGGCCCGGGTGGCCTGGTTCGCCCTGGGAGCGGCCTTGCTCTGTTCTGTCTGGCTGTTGGCCTTCTATCTTCCCCACACGGATATCATCAATGCCTACGGCGGGGAAAACATCGATTGGCTTACGCCTCCTCAAAACCTCACTCAGATGCTCAATAACTTCTGGAACCGGCCCCTTTTCTTCTACAACCACATGCCGGTCATGACCTCCCTGGCCAGTCTCTACCTGCTGGTCCTGGCATTCCGGGCCTTTTCCCGGCCCCAGCGGGTGACCCTGCTGAACTGGATCTGCGGCTTCTGGGTGATCACGAACATGCTCTACTACTCCATGATCTACTATCATGCCGCCCGGCATTTTGTCGTTCTGATCCTCCCCCTGGTCGTGCTGGCCGTAAATTTCCTCCACGAACTGATGATGCTCAGAGACGCGTCCGTGCCGGATAGGATCCCGGCGCTTTTTTATCCCTTTCTTTTCATCTGGCTCCTTTTCCCCCTCAGTCACCTGGTCATCGTCCGGGGCCGGCCCACCGAACCGGCCGCAATGGAGGCCCGCTTCCTCGTCCTCCTCTTGATATCGGCAGCAGTCTGCCTGGCGCTGGGTGCGGCCCACCGTTTCGGGCTGAGGAGAAGGAGGGTATCCCTGCCTCGCCCGCTGACGGTATCCTTCATCACCCTGATGCTGGTCCTGAGCACAGCCACCAACGTTCGCCCTTACCTCCGCTGGGCCTCCACCGCCCGCACCGACATCAGGGACATCTCCCGCGACCTGGGCAAGGACTCCCCCAGGATGAGCCTGGCGGGTCTGATGTCGCTCATCCTTTCCCTGGAAAATAAAATCGAGGCCCATCCCTACTGGCCGGATTACATCAATCCCTACCCGGATTTCATGGAGCGGTTCCGCATATCCCACATATTCGTGACGCTCCATGCCGGAGAACTCGAGAAGATCGAGTATCAGCGGGATTTCCCGCAAGTCATGCGGAAGGCACGGTTGATGGCCCGGTTCCCCCTGGCGGAGACCTTCGCGGAACTCTATGCCGTCGCTCCCTCCGCCCAGCAGGGATCCGAAGGAGGGCCGGAGGAGTATGAAGGGGAGACATTCTTCGGGCGAAACGGGATCCCCCGCTTCGATCCCGAGGCATCGCAGAGATGGGCCTATGTCGCGGAAAAAGCTCAGGAAGGTTTCCTCCTCGAACTGCCGGGGGTTACACAGTCCCGGGGCAGCTTTGAGGCCGTGATCCGTCTCAAGATGGAGGACCCTCCTTCCGACAACGGCCGTGCATTGAGGATAGACTTCGCCGATCCACGCAGCCGCAGGGTAATGGGAACAAGGAACCTGAATGTCCAGGATCTCCGGCCCGCCGGGCAATACCTGGAATTCGCCTTCACCTTCACCGTTCCCAGAAACGGTGAGTATGCCATCCGGCTCCACTCGACCGGGAAAACAACCCTGTGGATCGACAAGGTAAGCGTGCGGCGCCTCGCTGCTTCCCCCCTACCGGCCGATTGACTTAATCCGGGGGAGCGGATATGATAGCCAGTCATTTTGCCAGTCAAACGAAACATGCCATGACTGCTCGACGATGATATGAAAAAAATCAACCTTCCCACAAAAATATTCATCGGGCTGGTCCTCGGGATCATCGGCGGCCTGGTCTTCGGTGAGAAGATCCTCATCATCCAGCCTGTCGGCGATGTGTTTCTTCGGATGATCACGATGATCGTCGTGCCCCTGGTGTTCGTCTCCCTGACGCTGGGAACCGCCAGCCTGGGTGATGTGCGGAAGCTAGGGCGGATCGGCGCCAAGACCTCACTGTATTTCGTCGCCACGACCGTCATCGCCATCATTATCGGGCTGGGCCTGGCCAACACTCTGAACCCGGGGAAAGGGCTGAACGAAGACGTAACGAGAGAGCTGTACAAGAGCTACGAAGCAAAGGCGCAGGACGGGATCATGAGGATGGAGGAGAAGCCCTCCCTCATCAACATCCTGGTGAACATCGTCCCCAGGAATCCGGTGGCCGCATTCGTCGAAGGCAACATGCTCCAGATCATTTTCATGGCGCTGCTGTTCGGTGTCGTCATCACCATGATCAAACGGGAAAGGTCGGAGCTGCTCATAAGCATCCTGGAAGGGCTGAACGACGTTTTCATCCAGGTCGTGCACATCGTCATGAAGCTTGCTCCCTACGGGGTCATGGCCTTGAGCGCAGCTGTGATCGGCCAGTACGGTGTGGACATCCTCGTTACTCTACTGAAATATTCGCTGGTCGTGATCGGAGGCCTCATCCTCTACACCCTGTCCTTCAACAGCCTGGCGGTAGGACTGCTCGGGAAGATGAATCCGCTTCACTTCTTCAAGGCGGTCCGTGAAGCCGTCATCATCGCTTTCAGCACCTCAAGTTCCATGGCGACGCTCCCGGTGGCCATGGAAAGCGTGGAACACATCGGTGTGTCCCGGCAGTATTCGAGTTTTGTCCTCCCGCTGGGAGCCACAGTAAATATGGACGGAACAGCCCTATATCAAGGTGTGTCCGCCGTCTTCATCGCTCAGATCTATGGGATCCCTCTCGGCTTGACCGGCCAGATCACGATCGTTCTGATGGCCGTCCTTTCCTCGATCGGAGCCGCCGGGGTTCCCATGGCCGGCATCATCGCCCTGGCCATGGTCCTCAGCCAGCTGGGCATTCCCCTGGAGGGGCTGGCCCTGATCCTGGGCGTGGAAAGGCTCCTGGACATGGTCCGCACCTGCACCAACGTCATCGGCAACATGGCCGCCTCCGTTGTTATCCAGGAGCTGGAGGAAAAGCACAACAGATGAAGACCGGGCGGTACTGGCTGCGTCTGCTGCGGCTCTTCCATCATTACCGCAGGAAATCCACCCGCCTCCCTTATCTCCCCATCCGACTGTGGATCGAACTGACCAGTCACTGCAACTTCCGCTGCGTCATGTGCCCCAACCAGGACCTGAACAAGGAAGACCGCGGTACCATGGAGATGTCCCTGTACCGGAAGATCATCGACGAGGCCCGCGCCTTCGCCTTCGATATCAACCTGGCCCACCGGGGGGAGTCGCTGCTCCACCCCCACCTGATCGAGGCCATCCGGTACGCCAAATCCCAGGGGCTCTACACCCGCCTCCATACCAATGGCTCCCTGCTGACGGAGGACCTGTCGCGGGAGATCATCGCCAGCGGCCTGGACCGTTTATCCTTTTCATTCGACGGCTTCACTAAAGAAGCCTATGAGGGAATACGCCGGGGAGGGGATTTCGATAAAACCATCGGGAACATCATCCGGCTTCTCCAGGTCAAACAGGACCTTAAGGCTCAGAAACCTGAGGTGGCGGTGGAGGTGATAAATTTCAAAGACATGCCCCCCGCCGAGCTGTCTCGGGCCAAGGAAGCTTTCCTCTCGCGCTTCAAGGGCCTCCCTCTCGACAGTTTCTTCACCAAGGAACTCCACAACTGGGCAGGGGAAGTCCCTCAAAAGGAGCGCACCGAAGCGTATTCCCTGTGCCCCTTCCCCTGGAACGCCCTGGTCATTTTCTGGGATGGGGGAGTGCTTCCCTGCACGCAGGATTTCTTCGGATACAACAGGATCGGCGATGTGCGCACGGAGTCTATCCAGGCCGTCTGGAACAGTGACGCCATGATGGAGCTGCGCAGAAAACTCGGTACCAGGGCCATCGCTGATCTTAAAGCCTGCTCCCAATGTGACAGGGTCTGGAGGAAGGGGTTTTTTGGCGTGCCCAAGGAATATCTCTGGAAGTTTATTTCAAAAAAAATGCCCTAGTTGAGGCTCAGTCCCCGGGTTTCCCCTCGCCGTCTCCCCGGTATCTGATGACTTTGGCGGGGACTCCTACGGCGATCGCGTTTTCCGGCAGGGGACGTGTGACCACGGAACCGGCTCCCACAATGCTGCCGCCGCCGATGGTTATCCCGTCCAGGAGGATGGTTCCGGCGGCCAGCCAGACATCATCCCCGATCCGTATCCCCCCTTTGGAGAAGGAGGGCTGGAACATGATCGGAGTGGACACATCCTCAAAGCTGTGATTCCCCCCGGCCACCAGGTAACAGCGGCCGGCCAGGAAACAGTACTTGCCCAGACGGATCTCGGTCTCCGAGAGCAGGGAACAGTTGGCGGACAGGTTGCAGTAATCATCCAGAAAGATCGAGCCTTCCTTGCAGCTGAGGATGGTGCTGCGTCCCACGAACACGTTGCTGCCGATCCGGATTCCCTCGTTGCTTTCTCCCTTGGCGTCCAGGACCACGTAGTCATCTAGGACTGCGTTATCCTGAATGACGATCTTGTGTGGGTGGCGGAGCGTGATGTTTTTCCCGAAAACGACCCCGCGGCCGACTTCCTTGAACAGGAGGGGATAGAAAACCTTGCGCAGGAAAAAACCCAGGGCGCCGGGGACCCATGAGAAGAGGAGGATGATGAGCTCGTATTTGATCAGAGCCGTCAGGCTTTTCCTTCCGATCGTCAAGGAGGTATACTTCGTGTAGAAAGACTGTTTGTCATCGATCAGCTGCTTCTGAAGGCTGGCCTTGAATTCCTTATCCATTCCGCCTTCATTATAGACTCTTTGATTCCATAAAAACCAGCTTCTTTTTCACTCGCCACGGAACCGGAACGGCGTCGGGCCGGATTGACATATACAGGCAGATAATATACAAAAGGACTTTCATCGGAAACAATATGCGGCGCTCCAAACATTCGATCGCTTTCTCCGTCATCCTGGGTGGACTTCTCTTCTTCCAGTCCACTGGCAACGAGCAGCTGGTCAACTCCTACCTGCCCGGTGATCAGTCATCTCCAACTGTCTCCGCCGACTCTGCGGGCAACCTGGTTGTGGCCTGGGTCAGCGACAGCCAGGATGAGGGGCTGCCGGGGATCTTCGCCCAAAGATACTTGCCGGACGGGAGCCCTGTAGGCCAGGAATTTCAGGTCAATACCCTTGGCGGTGAGGACGGGGAGGGGGCCCCGATGGAACATCCCGCCGCCGCAATGGGGGGAAACGGCCGCCAGGTGTTCGCATGGGTCAACTTCTGGGAAGATCCGGTGAGCGGCAGCGTATTCGCCCGGATCTATGATAGTTCGGGATTTCCCCAGGCGCCTGAATTCCGGGTCAACCAGTACAGCGATTATTTCCAGGGAGAGCCGGCGGTGGCCATGGACGGGCAGGGCAACATTGTGATCGCCTGGCAGAGCTGGGAGCAGGACGGCGACGCCTTCGGGATCTATGCGCGGCTCTTTGATACCTCCGGCTTTCCCCTGGGACCGGAATTCCGGGTGAACACTCAGGTCCAGGACAGCCAGATGCATCCGGCCCTGGCCATGGGAATTTCCGGCAATTTTGTCGTCGTCTGGTCCAGCTACGATCAGGACGACAACGAGACCAGCGTCTTCGCGCGAGGATTCGACAACGGCGGCTTTCCCACGGGATCAGAGTTTCAGGTCAATCAAACCGCATCGGGCTGGCAGGACCATCCGGACGTCACTGCCGACTCGATGGGGAATTTTGTCGTCTGCTGGCACGGCCAGAGTGCGACCATGGAGGACTACGACATATTCGCTCGAAGCCTTGATCAGACGGGACAACCCTTGGGCCCCCAATTCAGGGTCAACAGCACAACCGAAGACTGGCAGGTCTATCCGGCCGTGGCCAGCGACACCCAGGGAAATTTCTGTGTCGCCTGGCAGAGCCGGGGCCAGGATGGGGATTCGTACGGCATCTTTGCGCGCCTGTTCGACATCAACGGCCAACCTCACGATTCCGAAGTACAGGTCAACACCTCGACGCAGTCGCGTCAGGAGAGACCGGGCTTGGCGATGGTGTCGGTCCGGAATTTCGCCGCGGCCTGGCAAAGCCTTCACCTTGGGGCCTCGGGATGGGACATATTCATCCGTCTCCTCGATCCAAGCCAGAATACTTTTTCTCTCCCTGGGAAAGAACGCCTCAGAATAAAGGTCCATGCACATAAAGAGAACATATATTCTCCTGATCGCCGTTCTCCTCACGATTGATCTTGCGGCCCAGGAAGGAGCCCGCGTGGTTGCCGGACAGAGCGGGCTTCCCTATTTCTCGCCTCGAGGAACCCTGGACCTGATCGGTACCGATATCGACATCAAGGTCCAAAAAAAAGACCGACTGGACAGGACCTGGGTCCTCTGGGAGGCCGGCCCCCCCGAACAAAGAGATGTCTTCCTGGGACGGATCCAGGACCGGAATATCACGCATAAGCGCAAAGTATCCCGCGGATTCCCCGGGATGAACCACTCACCCGACATGGACTTCTGTCCGGCCAACCAGCCATGGGTGACATGGGTGAGTATCCATCAGGGGCAGCACCGCCTCTGTGCTGCCGACCTCCATGCCGGGAGTCTCTGGGATCTTTCTCCGGGAAACACACAGCCTCTGTTTACGCCCAAGCTCCTCTTCGACGGGGAGGGACGGATCTGGGTTTTCTGGGTTGGCCCCGAAGCCGGATTCGACGAGATCCACTACCGCACCTATCTTCCGGATCACTGGTCCCGCCCCACCTCCCTAACGCGGACGCCATCCGTCCCCCAGTTTCATCCCTCAGTGGCTCTGAGTGATAGGGGTTACCCCGCTGTCGCGTGGAGCTCTTTCGACGGGACAGACTATGAGATCTACTACACCGCCTGGACGGGGACGAACTGGCAGGTACGGGAAAATATATCCCGGAACCATAACGCATCCGATGGCCAGCCCTCGCTGGTCTTCCTGAACGACCACCAGCCTGCTGTCGCATGGACCCGCGCCGACGCACACGGGACCGATGTCTATCTTTCCCTTCGGGAACAGCAGGGCTGGCGGCCGGCGGCCAATGTCTCCCGGGACACGCCCCGCAGCCACTCCCCGTCTCTGGTGTCCCAACATGGGCAGCTGGCCCTCTCCTGGAAGCAGAGGGACCGCATCTTCCTGAAGCGCCTGGAGCTGCCGCTCCCCCTTGTGCCGCCGGAGACGACACCCCCCGTCCACGCGGCCTCCCTGGCCGGCCATCTGGACGAGGAAAAATTCATCGGATTCGGCGACAGCATCACATTCGGATCCATGGACGGCCCCGGAATGGGAGTGGGGTATGTCCCCCGGCTCCAGGCTCTGCTCGTGGACAACTTTTCCGATCCGCTGGTCGTCAACCGGGGGATCCCCGGAGAACCGACCTGGGAAGGGGTCAGCCGGATCAACAGTGTCATCGCCATGGAGCTGGGCCTGTACCTGCTGCTGATGGAAGGAACCAACGACATCACCGAATTCGACTACTCTTCAGAAACCACGGAATTCAATCTGGAACAGATGATCCTCTCATGCCGGAGTTTCGGTGTGATGCCGTTGATCTCCAGCGTCATCCCCAGGGCTCAGGACCGCTGGGTGGAACCTTACATACAGAGGACCCTGAACCTCAACGTAAAAATTCAGGAGCTGGCCCAGCAACTTTCCGTAACCCGGGTGGACAACTATGGTGCCTTTGCGGCCTATCCTCCGGGATTGGGGGGGCATGAAGCCCTGATCTCGGGAGACAACCTTCATCCCAACGACGCCGGCTACCAGCTCATGGCCGAGACCTGGGAATCGGGCCTCCTGAGCGTCCCCTTCCCCCCGGTCGACATCCTGGCGGTGAAGAGAGATCGGAACCGCACCGTAACCCTGACATGGGAAAATAACCCGAAGATCCTCGATCCCTCCAACCTGCAGTTCTTCCGGATCTATCGTCAGGTCAGGGACATCACCGATCTGCACCCCATTGCCGTGGTTCCAGCTTCTCTGTTCAGCTACGTGGACACGAATGTCCAGGTGGGCACGAGCTACAGGTATGCGCTGACGGCCATCAACAAACAAGGCGTGGAAAGCCAGGAGTCTCCTCCGGTCGATACCGTCCGGGGGGAGCCGTTCCCTCCCGTGAATGTAGACACGGAAACGGTTGCAAACAGCAGCTTTCTCTATCGAGAATACATCAACATCGTGGGCTGGGAGGAAAACCCCGGGAACGAGGGGCAGTTCGTGGTCACTCGATACAGGATCTACCGCAAGCTGGCGTCCGAAAGCGACGTTTTTTTCCGGGTCGTCGGAGAAGTCCCTGCGGGCCAGAGCGGACACGAATACTGGGACCGCGGCCTCCAGAACCTCGGAGAGGCCTCCCAATACGCCTACGGTGTTTCCGCCCTTGACAGCGATGGAAACGAAAGCCTGATCAGCACGGATCAGGGCCCGGCAGAGACGGGTTCCTCGACCGATACCCGAGTCCGTTCCCAGAACCGCCGCCCCTCCTCTCGTAACGGCAAGCGGTCCCTCAGGTAATCCCTCTCCTCCGAGCTCCGAAGGGCTCAAAAAGCAATTCCAAAACCATGTATATTCGTTGATTCTTAGATCAGTTGGGTAAGTTGATAAGGAAGCCGTCCGGAGGCGAGCGGGTATGGGTTCTTCGTGTTTGTCCCAACTTGAATTTCAGGCGGTTTGGAGGTAAGATAGCAAGTCGCAGAGCGATCCCGGCGTCTTTCAGTAACACGCTGGACTTGCATGACAGCACAACAGGCGACCATATACGCTATGCCCTATGAAGATTCTGCTGATTGAGCCGCCCTTCGCCCGTTTTATGGGTTTTTATCGTTACTTCTTCCCTTTCAGCCTTTCCTCACTTTCCGCGTATCTCAAGCCCCAGGGTCACCAGACACTCATCTACGATGCCGACCATGCCGGCCACCCGGTCGACATGACGTCTCAGGAGCTTCTGGACGCGTTCCCCCTTTATCTGGAGGGTTATCAGAATCCGGAGCATCCGGTCTGGCTGGAGGCCGAGGAAGTCATGAGAGAGTTCCGTCCGGATCTCATCGGCCTCACCTATCTATCCACCAAGAAAGGCGCCGTAGAGGTCCTGACCCGGATAGCCAAACGCCTGTTTCCCGGCGTGCCGGTGGTTCTGGGCGGATCGCATGCTTCGTTCCTGCCTGAGTCATCGCTGGAACAGACCGGGGCCGACTTCGTGGTGATCGGAGAGGGAGAAGAAACTCTCTCGGAGCTCATCCGCCATATCGAAACCGGTGACACTGACTATTCGAATATCCCCGGGCTGGCATTTCGGCACCCGTCCGGATCCATCGCCAAGACCGCACCCCGGCCGTTGATTAACGACCTTGACTCGCTGCCCATCCCGGACAGGGAATCGCTTCACCGCCTGGACAGCTACCGCAGCGACGATATGGGCATGATCATGACCAGCCGGGGCTGCCCTTTCAGCTGCACCTTCTGCTCCAGCCTTTGGGGACAGCGTGTCCGTCATCGCTCCATACCCAACATCCTCTCCGAGATCCGGTACCTGCATGAGCGTTTCGGGACCCGGAACATCTACTTCAAGGACGACACCTTCACAGCCGATCGCAACTGGGTTCTTGCCTTCTGTGAGGCTCTCAAGAAGATGAACCTCCCTATCAGCTGGGAATGCCTCACCCGTATCGAGCTGGTGAGCGAGGACCTGGTCCTGCGCATGCGCGAGGCCGGGATGTTCAACCTCAAGATCGGCATCGAAACCGGAAGCGAGCGTCTCCTGCGCGCCACAAACAAAAAGATCTCCCTCGATCAGATCAAGCGGGGGGCCGCGGTCCTCAACCGGATGGGACAGAAGTGGTCCGCCTTTTTCATGCTGGGCTACCCGGACGAGACCGAGGAGGAGATCAGGATGAGCTGGCAGCTGATCGAAGAGATCCGGCCCACCTACGTTTCCATGAGCATTCTGGCACCCTATCCCGGCTGCTCCACCTATTACGAGCTGCTCGACAGCGGGGAGTTGGGAGAGGACACAGACTGGAACCTGTATGATCCCTTCAGCCTGAACGCCAACGCCAGCCAGGTCATAGCCCCGGAGCGCTTCCGGGAACTGGCCAAACAGACCATGGCCTTGGTTGATGCATACAATTTAAATTCCCGGCAGGATTCACCCGGAATCAACAAAATCGAAAAAGAATGAGGTCAAAATGAGCAAAGGGCCCAACGGCAAGCGTGTACTGGTGACCGGAGGCGCCGGTTACATAGGAAGCATCCTGGTCGATCGGCTGTTGAACGACGGCTACAAGGTCATCATCCTGGATAAACTGATGTTCGGCGTGGAACCGCTCAAACACTTCCTCAAGGATCCCAATCCCAACCTGGCGGTCATTGTCGGGGATATACAGAACGAAGATGACGTGAAGCGTTCGTTGGAGGATGCGGATGCGGTCATCCACCTGGCGGCCATCGTGGGAGACCCCGCCTGCGCCGCCGACTCGGATCTGGCCGTCAACGTGAATTTCAACGCCACCGTCCGGCTCGCGGACCTGTGCAAAAGAAGTAAGATCAGGCGCTTTGTCTTCGCCTCGACCTGCAGTGTCTATGGAGCCGGGAGGACCGAAACTCTGGATGAGGATGCGGTGGTCAACCCGGTCTCTCTGTACGCCGAGACCCGGCTCTACGGAGAGAGGGGCATCCTCTCTCTGGCTGATAAGACATTCTCACCCGTGCTGCTCAGGCTGGGAACCATCTTCGGTCTGTCTCCGCGCATGCGGTTCGATATCATCATCAACTATCTGACGCAGAAGGCCATGCTGGAAAAGAAGATCTCCATTTTTGGCGGGGACCAGTGGCGGCCGCTCCTGCATGTGGCGGATGCGGCCCGGGCTTTTCAGGTGGCCATGGAAAGCCCCCTGGAAAAGGTCGACAAACAGATCTTTAACGTGGGGCTGGCTAACCTCCAGATCAAAGAAATCGGCGACATCATCCAGAAGAACATCCCTGAGGCGGAGGTACTGACCCTGGACAAGTTCGACGACAAGAGGAGTTATAATGTCTCTTTCGAGAAGATGCGGACCATCCTGGAATTCAAGGCGGAACGCTCCATTGAAAACGGCATTAGAGAGATCGTCGAGGCGCTGAAAAGCGGAGTGATCTCCAACCCCACGGACAAGATCTACTACAACCATTACGCCTGTTGAACATGCGAAAATCCTACCTTAAGTTCTCCTTTCCCCATATCACGCAGGTCGAGATCGACGCTGTGGTCAGAGTCTTGAAATCCGGATGGCTGACATCCGGAGAACAGGCTGGCCTGTTCGAAGAGGGGATGGCGGCCTACACGCAGGCCCGGCATGCGGTGGCGGTGTCATCGGGGACCGCGGCCCTGTTTCTCTCCCTTCTGGTCGAGGGTGTCCAGCCGGGTGACGAGGTGATAACGACGCCTTTCACGTTTGTCTCCACTGCCAACGTCATCCACCACCTGGGAGCCAGGCCGGTCTTTGTGGACATCGAGGAAGACACCTACAACATCGATCCCGAGCGGATCGAACGGGCCATTTCCCCGAAAACCAGGGCCATACTTCCCGTGCATTACTCGGGACAGCCCTGCGACATGCGGCGCATCATGGCGATCGCCCGCCGCCATAAGCTCCGGGTCGTGGAAGATGCCGCCCACGCCCTGGGTGCCGTATACTCGGGCAAAATGGTGGGCGGCCTGGGCAACCTGACCTGTTTCAGCCTGTTTCCCACCAAGAACATCACCACGGGGGAAGGCGGGGTCATCACCCTGAACAACTCTGACAAGGCGCAGCGGTTGAGGCGGCTGCGCCTGCACGGAATGAGCAAGGACGGCTGGAAACGGTACAAGAAAGAAGGATCCTGGTACTATGAGATCCACGAACCGGGCTACAAATACAATCTCTCGGACATAAACGCGGCTCTGGGTGTGGCTCAGCTGGGCAAGATCGAGGCATTGAACGACAAAAGGACGCGGCTGGCACTCTCCTATCAGAAGAAACTCGGGAGGATCCCCGGGATCAAGACGCTCGCTCTCAAGCCGGGGATAAAAAGCTCCTGGCACATCTTTCCCATCCATGTGGATGCGGATGTCCTGGGGATCGACCGCAACCGGCTGGTCAAGGAGCTCTACCTCAGGAATATCGGCACCAGTGTCCACTTCATCCCCTGCCACCTGCAGCCCTTTTATCAGGAGCAATACGGGTATAAAAGAGGAGATTTCCCCACTACAGAGAGAGTCTACTCCGGGATCGTCTCACTGCCGCTTTTCCCCGGGATGATCCAGAACGATATCAACGATGTGGTAGCCGCTATTCAAGATTCGATCCCGTGATATCACCCCGGATTTCACCCCTGACGATGATTGACAGAAAACGGGTTCGATAGCTAAAGTAAAGAAGAAAGAGGAATGGAAACATGAAAACTGCAAAATACCTCATGCTTTTGAGCTTGATCATCACTCTTGGACTTCCCGGCCTGCTTCCCGGCCAGGGACAGATAAATATCTCCAACACCGCCAAGCAGTCGGAGCTGCCGGCCGTGATCGCGCGGCCCAACGGTGAGATCATGGTGGTCTGGAGCGAAGGGGACCACTTCAACGCCAATGCGGTCATCCACTTCAGAGTGTACAAACCGGGCTCGGGCTGGACACCGAACCAGGTCGCCGTTCCCAGGCGATTTTCCTCGGCCTTTCCCCAGCTGGCGGTGGACAGCGCCGGCAATGTGCACATGACCTACATGGACGGCGCCTCCTCCTACCACAGGGAGATATTCTACGCGAAATACGTCAACGGAAACTGGACGACCCCCGAGATGATATTCGAGAGCCCACAGCTCAACTCCACCTGGCCCCGGATCGATGTGGAGGGCAACAGGATCTACATCCTCTGGTGCCA
The DNA here is from genome assembly GCA_965602945.1 of uncultured bacterium. Taxonomy (GTDB): domain Bacteria; phylum Acidobacteriota; class Aminicenantia; order Aminicenantales; family Aminicenantaceae; genus JAUXEH01. The sequence continues at coordinate 44,289 of CBFDBC010000001.1, forward strand.
CAACTACACCCCCCCCAAGGACGAGATCCGGCAGAGGATGGACATCTATCTCCAGGAAAAGACCGACGGAGGCTCCTGGCCCAGCACGCCCCAAAATGTATCCCATACGTCCGGGGGGGTCTCGGTGCACTGCTGGCTGGACGTGAGACAAGGGAATGTCTATGCGGCCTGGATGGACGACTCCCACAATCAAGCCAACTGGAACATCTATTACAACGAGCGCATAAACGGCTATTGGGGAAATACCGTGCATGTCAGTCCCGGATGGAACCAGTACACCCCCTGCGTGGAGGCGGACGGCTCCGGCAAGGTCCATTTGATCTACTCCAACAAGGGGAACCCGGTCTGGTATCACAGCAAGTCGGGAGGAGCCTGGTCGGGGCCCAAAGAGATCAACACGGCCAGGACATCCTACGCCAGCATGCTGTACATGAAATACAGCCACGGTATGCTCCATGGAGTCTGGCGCCAGCGGGACAGCGACGGCGATTGCATGTACTTCGCCAACGGGACGACCGGAGGGCAGTGGAACGAACCCATCAAGGTCTCACATGGGGGAGCATCCGAATACCCCGGGCTGGCTGTGGGCAAAGACGGCAAGGTCCACATCGTGTGGAGCGATACAGGAAAAGGCGGAAACCGGGACATCTTCTATGTGCGGGTCGATCAGGTCACCAGCTTCCCCGTGGCCAGCTTCACCGCCCAGCCCACCCAGGGAAATCCTCCGCTGCAGGTGAGCTTCGATGCCTCGGCATCCTATGACCCCGACGGGAGCATCGTCAGCTACCAGTGGGATTTCGGAGATGGAAACAAGTCGAACGGCATTCAGTATGTACACACCTACACAAAACTTGGCACCCACATCGCCACCCTGACGGTGGTGGATGACGAGAAGCAGAGCTCTACCGGCTCCCAACAGATCGTGGTGGGAACTCCCCCGGTGGCCCAATTTACCGCAAACCCCTCTTCAGGCCCCTCCCCCCTGAACGTCAAATTCGATGCGTCCGCCTCCTCAGACCCGGACGGAACCATCGTATCCTACAGCTGGATCTTCGGAGACGGCACCAGCGGAACAGGTAAACAGGTCTCACACACCTATACCAACAACGTCAACCGCATCGCGTCCCTGACCGTCAAGGACAATCACGGACTGACCGCCACCGCCTCGACGGAGATCAAGGTCTCCAAGGGACCGGCCGCCACCTTCAAGGTGAAACCCAAACAGGGCCCCGCACCGCTGACCGTGAAATTCGACGCCTCCAAGTCCAAGCCGTCCAACCGGCAGACGGGGAGGATCGTGAGTTACGAATGGGACTTCGATGACGGTTCCAAGGCCTATGGGGCCAAAGTCTCCCACAAGTTTAACAAGGCCGGACTGTATTCGGTCACCATGGAGATCACCGACAACCTGGGCGCCAAGGATTCCTCCGTTGTGGACATCATCGCCTATTCCAAGCCCTCGGCCTCCTTCACCGCCTCGACGACGGAAGGAGTCACTCCCTTAAAGATCGATTTCAATGCGTCGGGTTCTTACGACGAAGACGGGAAGATCACTTCCTATAAATGGACCTTCGGCGACGGCACCAGCGGCACGGGCAAGATCGTATCCCACACCTACACCAAAGGCGGGAACCCGATGGTCACGCTGACGGTCCAGGATAACCACGGCTGGACGGACTCGGCCTCCAAAACCCTGAAGATCATCGAAAGGCCCTACCCCCCGCACAACCTGAGCGTCAAGAAGATCGCCCAGCGGGGCCCCTTCTTCTCGAATTACCTTAACATCCTGGAATGGAAGGATAGCGGCAAGAACAGGGGCAAGATCAAGACCGTCAAGTTCCTGATCTTCAGGAAGGACAAGTCGTCACCCCAGGGATTTGTCTATCAAGCGACGGTCGATGCCAACACATTGATCTATGAAGATGTAACCGTGACCAGCGCGGAGGATCAGAACAATTATATGTACGGCATCCGAGCCGTGGATGCCGCCGGCCGGGAGAGCGATATGCGAACCATCGATCCCGGCAATCAGTAAGCAGAAGCCCGGCGGCAGGCCATTCAGATCCCGAAGTCCGGACGATCCCTAGCGTATCGCTTTGCGCGTGACCCGTGAAGAGGAAGAGACGTCCTGCTGGACCCTGCCGTATGCGGAGTCCGCGGCACTGGGGAGGTCGCTTTCATTCCCCTCATCATCCACAGACGTGACCATATACACGTAGTTCTCAGCTTCTTGTGCGCTGGAAAACCCCTGGTCAACATACTCTTTTGTCCCAGCCGAGACCTCTCCGATCGGTGAGTATTCGGAAGCGGCGGCCGCCTGAGTTTTACGGTATATCCGGTATTTCGCGACCGTAAACAACCCCGCATTCCCGGGATTCTCATCCCAGGTTACCATGTTGATATAGTTGACATAGAACGCGGTCCGGTTGAGGGCCCGGGTCACTTTGACGTTGACCGGGGGAAGAGGAGCGTCCAGCACACGAATCACCTTCCAGGCGGTGCCGGTTATTTCATCATTATCCGTGACCGTCAAGATCGCGGTAAAATTCCCGGGGGTGGAATAGGTGTGATCCACCTGGGGGGATCCGGCGACCATGCCGTCCCCGAAATCCCATCTGTTGTTGACGATCGTGCCGTCCACATCGTGGGAATCCCTTCCGTCAAAATGAACGGCGAGGGGGGCCACTCCGAACTCAGGGTCCGCGGTAAAAATGGCTTCCGGCTTCTGATAGACGGTGATCTCCTCCACGGCCTGGCCGGTCTTCCCTTCGTCATCCGTCACCACGAGCTTGGCTTCAAACTGGCCTCCGGTCTCATAGGTGTGGGTGGCCGTAACGCCCATGGCGCCCGAGCCGTCTCCGAAATCCCAGGCATAGGACACGATCTCACCGTCCGCATCTGTGGATTCAGAACCATCGAAGACTACGGTGTGCGGCATCATGCCCTGGTTGGAGGACACGTTGATGACCGCCCAGGGATCGCCCGTCGTGGCCTGGATCTCCAGGGAATCCGAATCCGAACGGAAGTCTTCATCGACGACACTCAGTGTGGCGGTAAAGATCCCCCTGTCTTTGTAGGTGTGGCTGACCTTGGCGCTCCCGGATGCACTGGCACCGTCCCCGAAATCCCACCGGTAATCGATGATCTTGCCATCCGCATCGCTGGATTGGTTTCCCTTAAAATCCACCGTGAGGGGGACGAGCCCGCTCTGAGGATTCGCCTCGATCACCGCCTCGGGAGCCGATCCGGGAAGTTTCACCTTGGAGTAGAAGATGTGGCGGGGATGGTCTTCATCGCCGTCGCTCCACACCACATGGACGTCCCCTTCCCTGTCGGCGTCGATGGTCGGGTATTGTATGAAATCGAAATCGTCGTCAATGAGGATCGCAGGGGCCCAGGTGCCGTCGGGAAGTGCGCGGCCGTAGTACATGGCCTGCCCCGCGTCTCCCTTCCCGGCCCAGGCGGTATGCAGGAGCCCATGGGTATATGTCATGTACATGATGTGGGTGAAAAAGGGGCCTGGGCCCGAGCTGACGGTCTTGGGGGCCGTCCAGTTTTCCCCCTTTTTCTGGGTATAGTAGGTGGGGCCCCTCTGGCCGGTGTACACGATGTGGGGCCTTCCCGAATCATCAACATCCATGCCCGGATAATACTGGTTGCTGCTGGGAAAAAGCTGCTTGGCGGGCGAAAAGATCCAATCGTTCTGCTGCGCATTATAGGATCCGGACGCATAGTAGATGTTCCAGTTCGATGGTTTGTGGTCATCGTCCATCCAGCAGGCATGCACGACACCGTCCTTGATTCCGAAGGCGCTGTGCACGGAAACAGACTGCCCCAGGTCCGAGATCGTGATCCGGTTCTTCTGGGCCACCGGCCAGCTGCCCCCGACGGGGTTGGTGACCATGACCACATCCTGCAAACCGACCGCCTCATCGTAGTTATGAGACCAGACGATGTACAGTATGTCGTTCTCGATCCGCAGCCGCGGCCAGGACGAGTTCACGCCGGCGCTTTCGTACGCCTTCGATTTCCCGCTCCATTTATCCTGTTCCACATTGTACCAGCAGTACGCGATGTCCCGGCTGGCAGAGCCGCCACCATCCATGAACACGCAATGAACGTTGCCCGCGCTGTCCAGGGCCAGCTGAGCGAACGCGGACGTACCGAACTTGGGGACCACACGCTTGGCTGCGGACCACGTGCCGCTGGCCTTGAAGAAGCGCTTGTACTGGAGCTCAGCATCGGAATTGAAGTGATGTCCCTCGTTGAAAACCACGAGGATATCGCCGTTGTTCAAGGCTAATACAAAGGGCATCTCAGCCTGGCCATCGCTTTTATGGAGCATAATGGATTGAGCTGCCGCCGGAAGGGTCAGGATACAGCAGAGAAGCAACAAAAATATCATTTTCGTGATGGATTTCGTCATGTTGAATTTCTCCTTGATAAAACGCTAAACATTACCATTTATGCCTAATCCTGTCAACAGGGGGGGACAGATCCAGGCTGTCGACGGTAAAGGAAAAATGGACACTGGAGTGTTACAAAATCTCCCGGATCTTCTGCGAAGCCAGCATGGCTTCTCCCCGTACGTCGTCATCGAGTGTCAGCGCCTCTGCCATTTTCAGGGCGGCCCGGCAGGCGAACTGGGGCAGTTTGCTCAGGATGTATATTTTTTCCTCCGGCCTCTGGGCCAGCCGCAGCGCTGTTTCCAACAATTCGACCGCCTCTTCAGGGGAGCCGAATTCCTCGATCCCGATCATCCGGATGTAATTCCTGAGAGCCAGCACCCGCAGTGAAGGATCCTGTGAGGTTTCCGCAATCTTGAGAAGATCGTTTTTCGGGGTCGGATCCGGCCACTGCGCAAGCACATGAACCACCGTATCCCGGATCTTTTCTTCCGGGTCCAGAAGTGCTTCTTTCAGGGTGGGAAGCGTGCTGTTGTCCCCGATCCTGCCCAGGGCCCGGTACAGATCCCGCCGCCTCATGGTAACCGTCACGTCGGACAGCTTCCGCTCAACCAACCCCCCTCTTTTATCAGGGGGGTCGATCTTTCCCGCCACTTCGGCCACCGTGGAGATCCACTCCCTCCGCTCCATGACACCTGAAGCCCTCAGGAGCAGGTCGATCAGCCTGGGAAGATCGGAGGGCGGAGAGATCTCCCTCAGGGTCCGAATGGCTTCGCCCCGGTTTTGCTGCGTATCCGCCTCCTGCGCCAGGGCCTGCAGGGTCGCAATCCCCCTGACGATCCGCCTCTCCCCGACCGCCTTCATCAGTTCCCTCTGCACGGCGGGATCCCGGCTCAGTTCCAGCTCCTCGAGAACAACGTCATCGACCTGTTCTCCCTTCATTCTCCAGAGACTGCTCCGCGCTGTCAGCCGCTCCCGGTACCGCGACCCCGAGGCTTGCTGAGCCAGCAAGCCCACGGTTGAGGCATATCCCAGCGTTCCCAGAGTCTCCAGGGCCACCCGCCTCACATCCGGGTCCTGACTTTCCAGTGCCGCGACGGCCAGGCTCAGGACCTCGGGTCTTCGGTATCCCGCGAGGGAGGCCAGCAGCTGAGCCTGGTTCCTGCCCGGGAGACGGGGCAGGAGGCGGCAGAGCTCTGCCAGGGAATGTTCGGTGAACACCTGGGGAACCATGGTGATGGCGGCGGTATACAGAGCCTCTTCGGTCCCAGCGAGCACTCCCAGGATGATGTCTTGGGCGTTTCCCGAAGAAACGGTGATCTTCCCCCGCAGGGCCGCCTCGCGCAGGTTATCGGGCACCCTGGCCGCGAGGATCCGATCATAGATCGAGCCGGCCTCCCGGTTTTGCCCACGGCTTCGGAATTCCTCGGCGCATCTCAAGAGCGAACCTGTGACCTGTATTCTTCTCGTGACATCCGGATCTTCCAGGGCGCGGTTCAGGAGGTTCACGGCCTCGAGGCCGGCGATCCGGCCCATTGCAGTGACGGCAGCGGATGCGATCCCCGGATCGGGGTTTTGCAGCTGCGATGCCAGGCCGGGTACCGCCCTTTCCATCCGGCGGTGCCCGATGGAAGATATGACCCCCGGCAGCACGATGTCAGTGGCGCCGGCCAGCAGCCGGAGCCAGGCCTCATCCACGGCCTCGCCCGGGATTATTTCCAGGGCGTATCTTGCCATATCCGATGTCTCGTTCGAGCGTATCAGCCTTTCCAGGACGGGGACTGAGGCATCGCTGCCCATGCCGCGCAGGTGACGGCAGACCTCCATCTTGGCGGTCAGGGTGGCATCGGATTCCAGGAAGACCAGGAACCGGCGTTCACATTTCTTCCTGGAGGAGACGTCGCCGCGCTTTTCCGAGACATAGCTTTTCAACCGCAGAAGGATGTCGTCGTTGCTGCCGTACTCATAGGCCCGGAGTTCGTTCAGGATCGAATCCAGGCTGCGGCCCCAGGGGAAGAGCCCCAAGTCGAAGAAGACGTTGCCCAGGACATACGCCAGGGCCAGCACCGCAAAAACCAGAAATATCACGCGCCTTTTATTCATATCTGTTTCCGGAGCACTTGGGAGGATCCGCTCATTGATCCAGCTGCCAGGGCTTCCGGTAGGACCGTCCCAGGAGGCGGCCGGCCTCGGGATCTCCCAGGATCGATTCCGTGTCCGGATCAAAGCTCAAGGGCCGTTTCACCTCCATGGCGATCACTCCCAGGTGTCCGACGCTGGCCGACCTGTGGGCGACCTCACAGGGGGTGATGGTCGGCTGGCGGCTCTTTACGCAGTCGAGGAAATTCTGGTAATGATCGGTGCTCTTGTACAAGCGGATCTCTTCCGGGCCGATGTACTCCTCGAGCACGCCGGTCGGATCGGCCTCCAGGGCATCCTTGTCGCACCAGATCCAGCCCCGTTCCCCGATCCACTTGACTCCCTTGCGGATCTCCGGATACCCTCCGGCGATCACCATGGGAGTCCCGTCGGCATAGGTGGCAGTGAGAAAGTATTCTGTGGCGGAGTTCCAGACTCCGGCGCGCGGGAACACTCCCTCACCCTCCATCCTGACAGGACCGGTCAGATCAAACCCCAGCCCCCAATGGGCCATATCCACATTGTGGCCCACCCAATCCATGAGCTGGCCGCCTCCATAATCCATGTTCCAGCGCCAGTTAATATGCACCCGGGCAGGGCAGTAGGGCGCATAGGGCGCGGGGCCGAGCCAGAGATCGTAATCCAGATGCTTGGGTGGCGGTTCAATGGTTTCCTGGCCCGCAGTCGCGGGATCGGCTTCATGGCCGGAGGACATCCCCACCTCCACCTTGAGGATCTTGCCCAGGCGGCCGTTGCGCACAAGCTCCGCGGCCCGGTGAAACTGTGCATCCGACCGCCGCCAGCTTCCGGTCTGCCAGATCGTGCCGTAGCGCTTGACGGCGTCACATAATGCACGGCCCTCCAGGAGGCTGTGGGTCAGAGGTTTTTCTCCATAGATGTCGAATCCGGCGCGCGCGAAGGCGATGGACATCAGAGCGTGCCAATGATCCGGCACCGCGATGGAAACGGCGTCGATGTCCCGTCGGGACAGGAGGTTTCGAAAATCATGGTACACGGCGCAATCGCTGCTGTCGTAAAACCTGTTGACGATGTCCCTGGCTTTGAGCAGGTGTTTTTCGTCCAGATCGCATACGGCGACCCACTGGACATCGTTCTTGTTCAGGAAAGAATCCATGTTCCCCAGCCCCATATTGCCGAAACCGATCCCCGCCATGACGATACGATCGCTGGGGGCGACGGATCCGGATCTCCCCAAGGCTCCAGCCGGAACGATCGTGGGGAAACCGGCTACGCCTGCGGCGGCCAACGACAACCCTTTCAGGAACTGACGTCGATTCATCTATCGTCCTCTGTGTATCGTGACGGCGTTTGGATCATGCTGAGGACAGTGTCCGGTGGGCCGAGGTAAGGAGGTCTTGAATGGGGACGCCGTAGGGGCAGGAACCCTGGCAGTGGCCCGGGCAGCGTGCACAGGCATCGGCGTTTTTGCCGGGGAGGGCGGCGTACTTCCCCACGGCCGTGGCCTTCCGGCCCTGGGCCTGGAAGTAATGGTGGTAGCGCATGATGGTGTTGACCGGTATCTGTTGAGGGCAGTCCGGCTCGCACAGGCCGCAGGCATGCCTGCAGTAGAACCGGCCCAGCGAAGACGCGTAGAGTGCCAGCCCCGTTTTATCCCGAGTATTTAACCTTTTCCCGGAAAGGCCCACAAAGGTCTCCAGATCGGCGAAATTCTTGATCGTCAAACATACGGTGCCGGCATGGGGGTGGGTCAACGCGAACTTCACGGCCCCATTCCTTATCGAATCTGGATCCGTGAGATCGTGTTCCTGCATGAACGGTTTCGCCGAATCGATCCGCTCTTCCAGCCCCGGGAGGATCTTTTCCAGATAGGGCGCGGGCCGCTTGCCCTCGGCCACAGCCTTGTCATACACACTCTTCCTCTGCAGGTACCTCATGACCGGATCGGTCTTCATGAGAGCCGCCCCGACTCCCCTGTCGCGGCAGGCCTTGAGGATTTTTTCTCCCTGGTCCCGCTGCAGAAAATTGTAGGCGAAAAGCAGGACATCGAAACGACCGTCTTCCACGGCCGCCAAACAGACCTTTTCCATGGACTCGGGCGCGTCTTCCCAGACGGTGCCATGA
>CBFDBC010000002.1:0-52793 GCA_965602945.1 uncultured bacterium
AAGGCAGCCGCACGGTGGGTGCCGGCACCATCACCGAGATCAAAGAATGAATGAGATCGCTTCGGGCCCTTCAGGCCTCGAAAAGATCATATAAAGCAGCACTGAAAGAGCGAGAAAGAAAATGCGAGACATCGTGATCCTTCAATGCACCGAATGCAAGCGGCGGAACTACACAACCACACGCAACAAGAAGCAGCAGACCGAAAAGCTACAGCTGAAGAAATACTGCAGGTTCGACCGGAAGCATACACTGCATAAGGAGGTAAAGTAACCGGACGCCGGACGCCGGCGCGATCCGCTCGAGACCATCGAAGATCCGAGAGCCGATTGGCAGCAGGCAGGCGGTCCGCTATAATGAATGGGTGGCAATACAGGTGAGTAGCTCAACTGGCTAGAGCATCGGTCTCCAAAACCGAAGGTTGCGGGTTCGAGTCCTGCCTCACCTGCCAAGCGAATCATAATCACCCCTTCATATAGAATCCGGATTTTGCAGGGAGGTCAGACACCACCATTGCTGAGCCGGAAATCAATTTACATATAAGGAATTCAGATGAGCAAAAAGGTCAGATGGTACAAAAGGTTGGGCCCCTTTCTCAAGGAAGCCAGGGCGGAGGTCAAGAAGGTCACGTGGCCGTCCCGTAACGAAGTTTACAGCACCACAATCGTGGTCATCCTGGCGACCATATTTTTCGGAGTCTACCTGTATATCATGGATTTGATCTTTTCCTACGCGATTTCCAACATCGAATCCTTATTTTTGTAGGACGAGAGATATAATGACTAAGAATTGGTACGTAGTACACACATACTCCGGATTCGAGAAATTCGTGTCGGAGTCCATCCACCAGAGGGCTGCAGAGTTGGACATAGAAGAGCAGGTCGGCCGCATCATCATACCGACTGAGGGAGTGGTCGAGATTAAGGGCGGGAAGAAGGTGGTCTCCACCAAGAGATCCTACCCTGGCTACATCCTGATCGAGATGGAGATGAGCGACGAAAACTGGCTGATCATCAGGGAGACTCCCAAGGTCACAGGTTTTGTCGGATCGGGCAAGAGGCCCACTCCCCTGAGCAAGGACGAGGTCAATCAGATCGTCGAGCACATGGAGAGCACGTCGGAGAAGCCGAAACCCAAACACTCCTTCGAAAAGGGAGAGGCTGTCCGCATAATCGACGGCCCTTTCTTCAACTTTAATGGCATCGTGGAAGAAGTCAATTACGAGCGCGACACCCTGAAGGTCATGGTGACCATTTTCGGTCGGTCCACGCCCGTCGAGCTCGAGTTCTTACAGGTAGAGAAGATCTAGGAGGAACAATGGCCAAAGAAGTGGTTGCGCAGATCAAACTGCAAATCGAAGCCGGACAGGCCAGCCCGGCTCCCCCCGTGGGACCGGCCCTGGGGCAGCACAACGTTCCCATCATGGATTTTGTGCGCCAGTTCAACGACAAGACCGGCAAGATGGAGCCGGGCACGGTGATCCCGGTGATAATCTCGGTATTCAAGGACCGGACGTTCACATTCGTGCTCAAGTCGCCTCCCGCCTCTTACCTCCTGAAAAAAGCCGCCGGGATCGCGAAAGGTTCCGGCGAGCCGAACAAGGAGAAGGTCGGGAAGGTCTCCCGGCGTCAGCTGGAAGAGATCGCCAAGGCCAAGCTGGTCGACCTGAACGCCTACGACCTGGATGCCGCGGTCAAGATCATCGAAGGCACCGCCAAAAACATGGGATTGGAGATTATCAGTGGCTAAACGAGGGAAACAGTACCAAAAGGCCAAGGCGGCCCTGGACCGAGAGGAGTACACCCTGAAGGAGGCCATCGGCCTCATGAAGGACGCCAGCTTCGCCAAGTTCGATGAGTCCATCGATATCGCCGTCAGACTGGGAGTGGACCCCAAGCATTCGGATCAGATGGTGCGGGGCACGGTAGCGCTTCCCCACGGGACCGGCAAGACCATGCGTGTGTGCGTGGTCGCTTCCGGGGAGAAGATCACGGAGGCGGAGGAAGCGGGCGCCGATGTGGTAGGCGGTGACGATCTGATAGAAAAGATCTCAAAAGGCTGGACCGAGTTCGATGTGGTGATCGCGACTCCCGACATGATGCGGGGCCTGGGCAAACTGGGCCGGATCCTGGGTCCCAAAGGCCTGATGCCCAACCCCAAATCCGGTACCGTGACTTTTGAGCTGGGCAAAGCCGTGGAAGAGATCAAGGCCGGACGCGTAGAGTTCCGTGTGGACAAGACCGCCATCGTGCACTCGTCAGTGGGCAAGCTGTCTTTCCCTGCAGAAAAACTCAACGAGAATATCAGCGCGTTCATGCATGCCATTTTCCAGGCCAGGCCTCCCGCGGCCAAGGGGAAATACGTCAAAAACGTCTACATCTCATCCAGCATGGGGCCTTCCCTTAAGATATCGGAAGCGTCCCTGGAGTAAGAGGAGAGGTTAAAGTGAGTGTCATTCGAGAAAAAAAAGAAAATCAGATCCGGGAACTGAGGGGCTCGTTCGACCGGAACGACACCTTCTATCTTCTGGACTATGTCAACATCCCGGTATCCAAGTCATCTGAGCTGAGAAGCCAGCTCAGGGACAATGGCTGTTCCCTGAAAGTCGTCAAGAACCGGCTGGCCCTGAGGTCGTTCCTGGAGGAGTTCCCTGAGGAGCTCAAGGAGAGCTTCCAGGGCCCCACGGCCATCGCCTTCACGGACAACAACCCCATCGTCCTGGCCAGGCTGCTCAAGGATTTTTCCATTCAGAACAAGATCCTCAAGGTCAAGGCCGGGATAGTGGAAGGGGATTTCCTTCCTGAGGAGCGCTTCCAGGAGATCGCAAGCCTGTCGTCGCGCAATGACCTGGTCGCCAAACTGGGTTACATGATCGCGTATCCGTTGACTCAACTCCTGCGCACTATGCAGGCGCCCATCAACACCCTGGGCAGCATGATGAGTCAATTGAAAGATAAAAAGGAATAGAATTTCCGTTTCAAAGGATGGGAGGAGAACATGACCAAAGAACAAGCCAACGAGGCTGGTGATACGAAAGCGAAGGAAACAACCAAAGAAAAAAAGGAGACCAAAGTGAGCAAACTAACCAAAGACCAATTCTTCGAACATCTGGATGGCCTGACCGTTCTCGAGCTGGCTGATTACATCAAGGAGTTTGAAGACAGATATGGTGTGAGCGCCGCTGCCGCCATGGCCCCCGCTGCCGCCGCAGGACCAGCCGGAGGGGAAGCTCCCGCAGAAGAGGCGAAGACCGAGTTCGACGTGATCCTCAAGGAGATCGGCGACAAGAAGATCAACGTGATCAAAACGGTCCGTGAAGTCACGAGCCTGGGACTCAAGGAAGCCAAGGACCTGGTGGACAGCTCACCCAAAGCGGTCAAGGAAGGCGTGTCCAAGGATGAAGCCGAAGAGATCAAAAAGAAATTCGAAGAGGTCGGAGCCATCGTTGAAGTTCAGTAACCGGTTTTGTGATTTTTGTTAAAAAAATATCCCTTCTGTGGGGGCGATTATGCTGAATGAATCAAAAAATATTTACCGCGACAGGGTCGATTTCTCCAAGATCAAAGGAGTCTTCCCGATGCCGGACATGCTGGCCATCCAGACGAAATCCTACAAGGAGTACCTCCAGATGGAACTGCTGCCCGAGGAAAGAAGAGATATCGGGCTTCAGGCCGCCTTCAAGGACATCTTCCCGGTGTCGGATTTCAAGGAGACGACCCAGCTGGATTTCATTTCGTATTCCATCGGCAACTGGGAATGCAAATGCGGCCGCCTCAAAAGCGTGGACAATTCCCGCCGCAAATGCAACGGCTGCGGCACGCTGCTGCCGCCCGATGTCGAGCTGACCGAGAAGGAGATCTGTCCCTACTGCAACTCCATCAAGACCATCGACATCCCGCTCTGCGAGCACTGCGGGGACAGGGTGGAATTGAAGATGAAGTACAGCCCGCATGAATGCCTGCAGAAGGGATATACTTTTTCGGTCCCTCTCCGCATCAAGGTCCGCCTGATTTCCTGGGAGAAAGATCCCGTCTCCAAGGCGAAACGCCTGAAACACATCAAGGAGCAGGAAGTCTATTTCGGCGATATCCCGCTGATGACAGGTAAAGGCACCTTTATCTTCAACGGCATCGAACGAGTCGTGGTAAGTCAGCTGCAGAGGTCACCCGGTGTGTTTTTCCGGCCGGGAGACGGCAAGGGATTTTTTATCGGGAAGATCATACCCTACCGCGGTGCCTGGGTCGAATTCGAGTATGACAGTAAGAATTTTCTGTATGTCCGGCTCGACCGCAAGAAAAAATTCCTGGCCAGCGTGTTCCTGCGCGCCCTCGGTTTCGGTTCCGACCATGAGATCCTCCGGCTTTTCTACCGGACTTTCACGCTTCTGCCCAAGAAGGGCAATCTGCTCTGGCAGCTGGACGAGAACCTGGTCGGCAAAACCGTGGCCGCTGAAATACTGCATCCTAAAACCAAGAAGGTCCTCGCGCCCGCGCGGAAGAAACTGACGCAGGAGCTGATCGAGAAGCTGCGTGATGCCAAGGTCGAAGCGGTCACTCTCTCGCCCAAGGAGTTGGAGAGAGCCCTGGCCGTAACGCAGGTTCCGGATGTGGTGGATACGAACACCTACATCGAAGAGGCGCAGTGGGAAAAACTGGCCCAGCACACCGAACCTTTCGAGGTATGCTTTCCCGAAAAAGACAAAGTCGGGACGATCATATCCAACACGCTGATCAAGGATACTACCAAAGACTCCAACGAAGCCCTGGGAGAGATCTACAAAAAACTGCGCCCGGGTGAACCCCACACCATGGAGAGCGCCCATAATCTCTTCCACAACCTGTTCTTCAATCCCCAGAAATACAACTTTTCCCGGATCGGGCGCCTCAAAATGAACATCAAGCTGGAGATGGATACGTCTCTGGAGGAAAAAACCCTGACGCCGTTGGATTTTGTGGCTGTGATCAAATACCTTCTGGGTCTCCGGATCGATGAGGGGGCGGTGGACGACATCGATCACCTGGGCAACCGGCGTGTCCGTTCGGTGGGTGAGCTGGTGGAGAACGCTTTCCGGATCGGCCTGACGCGCATGGAGCGTACCATCAAGGAGAAGATGACCATCTCCACCGATCTGGCTTCTGCCATGCCCCAGGACCTGATCAACTCCAAGCCGGTGATCGCGGCCCTCAAGGAGTTTTTCGGAAGCTCTCAGCTGTCCCAGTTCATGGACCAGATCAACAGCCTGGCTGAGATCACGCACAAACGCCGTCTCAGTGCCCTGGGCCCCGGGGGTTTGAGTCGGGAACGGGCCGGGTTCGAGGTCCGCGATATCCAGACGTCACACTACGGCCGCATCTGCCCCATCGAGACGCCGGAAGGCCCCAACATCGGGCTCATCTCCTCCCTCAGCAGCTATGCCCGGGTCAACGATTTCGGATTTGTGGAGACCCCTTACCAAAAAGTCAGAAACAGCCGGGTCATAGAGCATGTGAAGATCCTTCACCCGGGAGACGGCAGCTTCAAGATCGGTGAGATCCTCGAAAGGGACGAAGTCGACAAAGAAGCCCGCCGCATCCAGAAGGTGAAGAAATCCGCGCAGACACCTATGACTGAGCCGCACTGTTTCTACCTGACGGCCTGGGAAGAGGAGAAACACAACATCGCGCAGGCCAACGCCCCCGTGGATGACAAGGGCAATTTTGTCAATGAGCTGGTCGGAGCCCGACAGTTCGGGGACTTCAAGCTCATCCCCAGAGACCAGATCAACTTCATCGATGTGTCCCCCAAGCAGCTGGTGAGCCTCTCGACCTCCCTGATTCCCTTTCTCGAACACGACGACGCCAACCGGGCGCTCATGGGATCCAACATGCAGAGGCAGGCCGTCCCCCTGCTCAATCCGGAAGCCCCTCTGGTGGGGACCGGCATCGAGCACCTGGTAGCCAAAGGCTCGGGAGATGTGGTCATCTGCCGCCGGGCCGGAGTCGTGGAGTTCGTGGATGCGGAACGCATCCTGATCCGAGTGGGGGAGAACCAGAATGAGCGCAGCTATGACGTGGGAACCGACCTTTACCTTCTGACCAAGTTCCTGCGCACCAATCAGAATACGAGCCTCAACCACAGGCCCATCGTCCGGAAGGGCGACAAGGTGGAAGAGGGACAGATCCTGGCCGACACCTCCTGCACGGACCAGGGCGAGCTGTCTCTGGGACGCAACGTCCTGTGCGCCTTCATGCCCTGGAGAGGGTATAACTTCGAGGATGCCATCGTCGTCAGCGAGAAGCTCATCAAGGAAGACATCTTCACCTCCCTGCACATCATCGAGGAATCGCTGGAGGCCCGCGACACCAAGCTGGGTCCCGAGGAGGTTACCCGGGACATCCCCAATGTGCCGGAAAATCTGCTCAGGAACCTGGACGAAAACGGGATCGTGCGCATCGGCGCCAAGGTCAAGTCCGGGGACATCCTGGTCGGCAAGGTCGCGCCCAAGGGAGAAACGCAGCTTTCGCCGGAAGAGAAGCTGCTCAAGGCCATCTTCGGTGAGAAAGCCCTGGATGTCAAAGATGCCTCCCTGTACTGCTCTCCCGGGGTCGAAGGGACCGTCAACGATGTGCGCATCTTTTCACGCCGCGGGATAGAGAAGAACCCGAGGGCCAAGGACATAGAAATCGACGAGATCGTGAAGATGAAACGCAACCTGGATGACGAGATCCGGATCCTCGAGGGAGAGAAAGGACGCAGGGTCCGGTCCGTCTTGAACGGACAGGTGATCACCAAGGATCAGAAGGTCTCGGGTATCGAGCTGAAGAAAGGGACCAAGCTGACTACGGAGATCCTGGAGGGAGTGAAAACCAAGGACTTGAATAAGCTTAACCTGAAAGCCGACGAAAAGCGGGATCAGGAGGCCAAGGACATCGAGAAGAAGGTCAAGCGTCAGAGCGAGGCGCTCAGACTTATCCATAAGGAAAAATCCGATACCCTCAAAAAGGGCGACGAGCTGGCCCCCGGGGTTATCCAGGTCGTCAAAGTCTACATCGCGATGAAACGCAAGATGTCGGTCGGCGACAAGGTCTCGGGCCGCCACGGCAACAAGGGAATCGTCGCCAAGATCGTCCCGGAAGAGGACATGCCCCGCCTGGAGGATGGGACGCCTGTGGAGATCTTGTTGAATCCCCTGGGCGTTCCTTCCCGTATGAACGTCGGCCAGATCCTGGAAACCCATCTGGGCCTGGCCGCCCGCGCGCTGGGACTCTGGATCTCGACGCCTGTCTTTGACGGGATCTCCGAAAACGAGATCAAGGAGCTGCTGAAAAAGGCCGATCTACCCCCTTCGGGCAAACACACACTCTTCGACGGGATGACGGGAGCGAAGCTGCACAGCGAGGTCACGGTGGGATACATCTACATCATGAAGCTGTATCATCTCGTGGACGACAAGATCCACGCCCGTTCCACCGGACCTTACTCGCTGATCACGCAGCAGCCTCTGGGCGGCAAAGCACAGTTCGGAGGGCAGCGTTTCGGTGAGATGGAGGTGTGGGCACTGGAGGCCTACGGGGCCGCCTACACCCTGCAGGAGCTGCTCACGGCCAAGTCCGATGATGTGGAGGGCCGGGCCAAGATCTATGAGGCGATCGTCAAAGGCGACCTGGATTTTTCTCCGGGGCTGCCGGAATCGGTCAACGTCCTCATCCGCGAACTGCAGAGCCTGTGTCTGAATTTTGAGCTCGAGAAGTCCAAAAAAGATGAGGTCCTGCCCTGGGGCATCGATGTGCCTCAGATCCTCAAAGGAGATAGATGATGGATATCCGACATGGAATGGGACCCAAACCCAAGGTGGATTTCGACCAGGTCCGGATCAGCCTCGCATCTCCTGAAAAGATACTGAGCTGGTCCTGGGGGGAAGTCACCAAACCCGAGACCATCAACTACCGGACCTTCAAACCGGAAAAAGACGGGCTTTTCTGTGCCAAGATCTTCGGGCCCATCAATGATTATGAATGCCTGTGCGGCAAGTACAAACGCATGAAGTACCGCGGGATAATCTGCGAACGGTGCGGCGTGGAAGTGACCCGCTCCAACGTCAGGCGGGAGCGCATGGGGCACATCAAGCTTGCGTCCCCCGTGGCTCACATCTGGTTCTTCAAGGGCACGCCCAGCCGGATCGGGCTCGTCCTGGATCTTTCCATCAAGGACCTGGAGAAGGTCCTGTACTTCGAATCCTACATCGTGATCGATCCGGGCGAGACCCCTCTGAAGGAAAATCAACTGCTCACGGAAGAAGAGTTCAAGGACGCCCAGGAGAAGTTCGGCGACGGATTCACCGCCTCGATCGGGGCGGAAGCCATCAAGAGGCTCCTGGGGCGCATCGATATCAACAAAGACGGAGAGCGGCTGCGCAAGCTCATGAAGAACGAGACCTCCCAGCAGAGGAAGCTCCGGCATGCCAAACGGCTCCGCGTCTTCATGGCCCTGAAGAAGTCCGAAAACCGGCCGGATTGGATGATCCTGGATGTGATCCCTGTGATCCCTCCGGATCTCCGCCCCCTGGTCCGCCTGGATGGGGGCCGTTTCGCCACTTCCGACCTCAACGACCTCTATCGCCGCGTCATCAACCGGAACAACCGGCTGAAAAAGCTGATCGATCTCAGAGCGCCGGAGCTGATCATCCGCAACGAGAAGCGCATGCTTCAGGAAGCCGTGGATGCGCTCTTCGACAACGGCAAACGGGGACGGGTGCACCTGGGTGCCAACCGCCGGCCCCTCAAGTCTTTGAGTGAAGCGCTGCGCGGCAAGCAGGGCCGTTTCAGGCAGAACCTCCTGGGGAAACGTGTGGATTACTCCGGCCGCTCCGTCATCGTGGTGGGGCCCGAGCTCAAGCTCAACCAGTGCGGCCTGCCCAAGAAGATGGCCCTCGAGCTGTTCAAGCCTTTCATCTTCCATAAGCTGGAGAAGGAAGGCCTGGTGCCGAGCGTGAAGATCGCGCGTGAGTGGCACGAACAGGAGCGCCCTGAAGTCTGGGATTTTCTCGAGGAGGTTGTCAAGGAACATCCCATCCTCCTCAACCGGGCCCCCACACTCCACCGCCTGGGGATCCAGGCCTTCGAGCCGATCCTGGTGGAGGGCAAGGCCATCCAGATCCATCCTCTGGTCTGCGCCGCCTTCAATGCCGATTTCGATGGCGACCAGATGGCCGTGCATGTGCCCCTGTCGGTCGAGGCCCAGATCGAGGCCAAGACCCTCATGCTCTCGACTCAGAACATCCTGTCACCGGCCAACGGCCGGCCGGTGGCCATACCCAGCCAGGACATGGTACTGGGGTGCTACTACCTGGCACTGGACCGGCCGCAGAGCAAGGGCGAGGGGCGCGTTTTTGTGTCCGCGGACCAGGCTCTCCTGGCGATGGAGAATCAGGAGGTCGACCTCCATGCACGTATCAAGCTCCGGTTCAAGGGGCCGTTCATGAACCTGTCTACTTTCTATGACGACCAGGCGGTCCTGACCTGCCCGGTCAAGGAGATCGATAACACCCTCATCGAGACCACTCCCGGCCGGCTCATTTTTAACAGCATCCTTCCCGACAAGGTCCCCTTTATCAACGGCATGCTCAAGAAGAAGGGCCTGGAGAGCCTCGTATTCTACACCTACCTGAAAATGGGGCTGGAGCCGACCATCAAGGTGCTGGACGACATGAAATCGCTCGGTTTTACATATGCCACCTACGCGGGGTTTTCGCTGGGCATCGACGATTTCATCATCCCCAAGGAAAAAAAGACCCTCGTGGCCAAGGCCCACAAAGATGTTCAGAAGGAAGAAAACCTGTACAAGGAAGGTGTCATCTCCGCCCGCGAGCGGTTCAACCGTGTGGTCGAGATCTGGAGCACCGTCACGGACAGGGTTTCCAGCGCCATGATCAACGAGATGGAAAGGGTCAGTTTAGAAGGTCCCGACCTGAATCCGCTGTTCGTCATGGCGGATTCGGGATCACGGGGCAACAAGCAGCAGATTCGTCAGCTGGCCGGTATGCGGGGGCTGATGAGTAAGCCTTCCGGAGAAATACTCGAGACTCCCATCACCTCCAACCTGCGTGAGGGCCTGAACGTGGGGCAGTACTTCACCTCTACACACGGGGCCCGCAAGGGATTGGCCGACACCGCCCTCAAGACCGCCAACTCGGGCTACTTGACCCGGAAGCTCGTGGATGTCAACCAGGAAGTGATCGTGGACGAACACGACTGCGGGACCCTGAAAGGCGTCAATGTGGGCGCCATCGTCGAGAACGGTGAGCTGATCGAGCCCTTCGAGGATCGTGTCGTGGGGCGGTTCTCCCTGGAGAAGATCACGCATCCCGATACCAACGAGGTGATCGTGGATGTCAACGAAGAGATCACGGAAGAGATCTCCCAGAAGCTGGAGAACCTCGGCATCGAACGGATCCGTATCCGGTCCGTCCTCACCTGCGAATCCTTACGTGGGGTGTGCCAGCTCTGCTACGGACGCGACATGGCCTCCGGACGGCAGGTCGAGCTGGGCGAGGCGGTGGGTGTGATCGCCGCCCAATCCATCGGGGAACCGGGAACCCAGCTGACCATGCGGACCTTCCATGTGGGCGGCATCGCAATGGGCGGCGCGGAACGTTCCCGGCTGGAGGCCAAGAACGATGGCGTGGTCAAGTTCAGCAGCCTGAATTCGGTCACCAACCGCGAAGGACAGA
The DNA here is from genome assembly GCA_965602945.1 of uncultured bacterium. Classification (GTDB taxonomy): domain Bacteria; phylum Acidobacteriota; class Aminicenantia; order Aminicenantales; family Aminicenantaceae; genus JAUXEH01. The sequence continues at coordinate 10,707 of CBFDBC010000002.1, forward strand.
TCATCGTGGTCAACCGGAACGCCAACATCGCCATCCTGGATCACCGCGGCCGGGAAGTCGAACACTATCAGGTGCCCTACGGCGCCAAGGTCACGGTCAACGATGGCGAGGAAGTCAAGGCCCGTCAGGAATTTGCCGAGTGGGATCCTTTTTCCACGTTCATCATGAGCGAAGAGCCCGGGGTCATCCACTTCCATGACGTGGTCCTGGGTCTGACCATGGAAGAGGTACAGGATGAATTCACGGGCCTGATCACGCCGGTCGTGACCGATCCCAAGGATGAAAAGATGCAGCCCCAGATGCAGGTCCTGGATGCCAGGAAAAAGGACGACAAGGGCCAACCGGTCATGCTGCGCAAATACTTCCTTCCCTCCGGAGCCAACCTGGAGGTCAAGGACGGCGACAAGGTCCATGCAGGCGATGTGCTTGCGAAGATCCCCCGGGAGGCCGCCCGCACCAAAGACATCACGGGGGGGCTGCCCCGCGCCGAGGAATTGTTCGAAGCCCGCCGTCCCAAGAACCCCGCGGTCATTTCCGAGATCGACGGCGTCGTGAAATATGGGGGGCTGGTCAGGGGACACAGGAAGATCACCGTACACAACGAACGGGGCGGGGAAAAAGAATACTTCATCCCCAAAGAATCCCATCTGATCGTTGGCGAGGGCGAGCGCGTCAGGGCCGGGACACCTCTCATGGACGGGCCGGTCAACCCGCACGACATCCTCAAGGTCCTGGGAGAGAAGGAACTGGCCGAATATCTCCTGAAGGAGGTCCAGGAAGTCTATCGCCTCCAGGGCGTGGCCATCAATGACAAGCACATCGAGGTCGTCATCCGCCAGATGCTCCGCTGGCTCAAGGTCGAGGAGGTCGGGGATACGGATATGCTGGTTGACGAGCAGGTCGACAAGTTCATGTTCCAGGATGAGAACGAAAAGGCCATCAAACGCGGCGGAAAGCCCGCCAAGGCCAGACCCCTGCTGCTGGGCATCACCAAGAGTGCTCTGAGCACGGATTCGTTCATCGCGGCCGCTTCCTTTCAGGAGACTACGCGTGTCCTGACCGAGGCCAGCCTTTACGGTAAGGTGGACCATCTGCGCCGGTTGAAAGAGAATATCATCATGGGCCGGCTCATACCAGCCGGGACCGGCTACCGGTTCTACCGCAACGTGGAACTGAAGGAAGATGTGGAAGAGGAAACAAGAGAGGAATTAGACCTTAAGCTGGACGGTATTCCGGAGCTTTTGAGTAAGCTGTAAATAGTGCAAATACCTTGACATAACAGACAGGGTTTGCTAGAATCGCAACATTCGTCTCGACGGATTTTGCCCGAATTTTCGGAATAGATAATTACTGGTTACAAGGAGTAGTGTTTTGCCGACCGTAAACCAACTCGTGAGAAAAGGACGAGCAGCGAAAAAAGACAAGAGCAAGTCGCCCGCGCTGGAGAGGTGTCCGCAGAAGCGCGGGGTGTGCACCCGTGTGTTCACCACGACACCAAAGAAGCCGAATTCGGCCATGCGCAAGGTGGCCAGGGTGCGACTTACGAACAATATAGAGGTTACGGGGTATATCCCCGGAGTCGGACACAACCTCCAGGAGCACAGCATCGTGCTCATCCGGGGAGGTCGTGTCAAAGACCTTCCGGGTGTCCGCTACCACGTCGTCCGCGGCACACTGGATTGCGAGGGTGTTCAGGATAGGGCCAAGGGCAGATCCAAGTACGGAAGCAAGAAGCCCAAAGAAAAACGGATCGCCGGACAATAGAGGAGTCGGAAATGCCCCGAAGAGGCCGAATTAAAAAGAAAAAGCTGAAGGTGGACCCCTTCTATAACAGCACGCTCATCTCCCACTTCATCAATGCGGTGATGCAGGGAGGCAAGCGGAGTGTGTCGGAGAAGATCGTCTATGGGTCCATGAACACCATCAAGGAAAAGGCCCAGGACGACCCTTTGAAAGTCTATGAAAAGGCGGTGCAGAACGTGCGGCCCCTGTTGGAGACCAAGTCGCGACGGGTCGGCGGCGCCACCTATCAGGTGCCTATCGAAGTGTCTCAGTCCCGGTCCATGACCCTGGCGGTACGCTGGATCATCCGTTTCGCCAAGGAACGGCCGGGAAAGACTATGACCGATAAGTTGGCCAATGAAATTTTAGATGCAGCCAACCACAGGGGTGGTTCTATGAAGAAGAAAGAGGACACCCACAAGATGGCTGATGCCAACCGGGCTTTTGCCCATTACAGATGGTAGTCTCCCAGTAGGAGAGAATTGGTACTGAGAGATTTGATGCTGATGGATATGGAGAGAAAAGTTGAAACGCGAAGACCCTATCGAGCGCGTGCGAAACATCGGCATCTCGGCTCATATCGACGCAGGGAAGACGACCACTACTGAGCGGATCCTGTTCTTCACCGGCATCACCTACAAGATGGGTGAGGTCGACGAGGGTACGGCCGTCATGGACTGGATGACCCAGGAACAGGAGCGCGGTATAACGATCACTTCCGCCGCAACCGCGTGTCGGTGGAAGGAACATAAGATCAACATCATCGACACGCCCGGTCATGTTGATTTTACCGTCGAGGTCGAGAGGTCTCTCCGAGTCCTCGACGGCGCCATTGTGATTCTTTGCGGCGTTGGCGGTGTGGAAGCACAATCCGAGACCGTCTGGCGCCAAGCTGACAGGTATCAGGTGCCTCGGCTCGTCTATGTCAACAAGATGGACCGAGTTGGCAGCGATCCGGACAAGGCCGTCCGGGAACTGAAGGATCGACTGGGGGCGACCCCCCTGGTTATCCAGGTCCCCAAAGGCCGTGAGGACGGATTCCGCGGTGTCATCGACCTGGTCGAGATGAAAGCCATCGACTGGGAAAATGACCTGCTGGGGACGCAGTTCGAGATCAAGGAGATCTCTGAGGAGTATAGAGGCGAGGCGGAAGCCAAGAGGAATGTAATGCTGGAACAATTGAGCGAGATCGACGACAACCTCCTGGAGAAGTATCTGGAGGGCGGGGAGATTTCTGCTCCTGAGATCAAGGCCGCGATCCGTCGGGGGACCATCGGCCTGCATTTCTTCCCTGTCCTGTTCGGGGCCTCGTTCAAGAACAAAGGCGTCCATCCTCTCCTGGATGCGGTGGTGGACTATCTTCCCTCACCGGCGGATGTGCCCCCGGTCACGGGGCAGCATCCGCGTACGGGGCAGGAAGAAATCCGCACGGCTTGCGACGATGAGCCATTCTCCGGCCTCGTGTTCAAGATCATGAACGATCCCCACATGGGCACCCTGTCTTTCTTCCGTGTATACTCCGGAAAGGTCAAGATCGGGTCCCCGGTGTACAATGCCAACAAGGACACGGAGGAGCGGCTGACGCGGCTCCTGGAGATGCATTCCAACAAGCGGAAGGACGTAAAGGAAGTCTTTGCGGGCGATATAGCGGCCCTGGCTTCGATGAAGAACCTTTCCACCGGAGATACGCTCTGCGCCCGGAATCATCCCCTGATGCTCGAGAACATCACATTCCCCGAGCCCGTGATCTCTTCCCACATCGAGCCCAAATCCCGCAGCGATCACCAGAAGCTGACAGAGGTCCTCGAGAAGCTGACCAGGGAAGACCCGACTTTCCAGGTGAAGCGTGATCCCATGACCGGACAGAACCTGGTCATGGGTATGGGAGAGCTGCACCTGGAAGTGCTGGTGGACAGGATGGCCCGGGAGTTCGGCGTCAAGGTCAACCTGGGCAATCCCCAGGTGGCCTACAAAGAGACGATCACACAATCCGCAAGGGGAGAAGGCCGGTATGAGAAGCAGATCGCCGGCAAGCCTCAGTTCGGGCACTGCGTCATCGAGATCGAGCCCTCCGATCAGGACGGCCTGATCTTCGAAGATGCCTCCCGGCCCGGAACCCTGCCCAGGGATCTGATCGCCGCCGTCGGCGACGGCGTACGCGAAGCCATGGAAGTGGGAGTCATTGCCGGCTTCCCGGTCACCAAGGTCAAGGCATCCCTGATCGACGGGACCCACCGGGATGAGGCATCGGTCGCGCTGGCATACAAGATCGCCGGTTCCCTGGCGTTCAAGGAGGCGGCCCGAAAGGCGGCACCGGCCCTGCTGGAACCGGTCATGAGCCTGGTCGTCATCTCCCCCGAAGACTATGTGGGAGACATCGGCGGCGACCTCAGCAGCCGGCGCGGACGTATAGAAGGCATGGAAATGCAGGCCGGTTCCCGGGTGGTGAACGCGGTGGTGCCTCTTTCAGAGATGTTCGGATATGCCACCAGCCTGCGTACGCTGACGCAGGGACGCGGTGTGTTTTCCATGGAGTTCTTTTCATACGAAAAGGCGGCGGCGCCCGTGATGGATGCGATCGTCGCCAGGATCGAAGGCAGGGTCACCGGATAAGGAGGTAAGGCAAATGGCGAAGGAAAAGTTTGAACGCACGAAGCCGCATTTGAACATAGGCACTATCGGGCACGTTGACCACGGCAAGACGACATTGACGGCGGCGATCACGAAGGTGTTGAACAAGAAGATGGATAAGGTGTCGTTTGTGGATTACGATCAGATCGACAACGCGCCCGAGGAGAAGGAGCGCGGCTTGACGATCCAGATCGCTCATATCGAGTATGAGACGGAGAATCGTCATTATGCCCACATCGACTGTCCCGGTCACGCGGACTACATCAAGAACATGATCACGGGTGCCGCTCAGATGGACGGTTCGATCCTGGTGGTGGCCGCGGATGACGGACCCATGCCCCAGACGCGCGAGCATATATTGCTGGCTCGTCAGGTGAATGTTCCCGCGATCGTGGTGTACATGAACAAGACGGACCTGGTGGACGATCCTGAGATTTTGGATCTGGTGGAGTTGGAGGTTCGCGAGCTGCTCTCGAAGTACGAGTTTCCCGGAGATGACATTCCTGTGGTTCGGGGCAGTGCCTTGAAGTCGTTGTCGTCGGACGGGGACCCGGAACTGGATGTGAACAAGTCGATTTTGGAGTTGATGGATGCGGTGGATGCGCACATTCCACAGCCGGTTCGCATTGTGGACAAGCCGTTTTTGATGCCGATCGAGGACATTTTCACGATCTCGGGTCGTGGTACGGTTGTGACGGGTCGGGTGGATCGCGGCATGATCAAAACCGGGGAAGAGATCGAGATCGTTGGTTTTGGCGAGACGCGGAAGCGGGTTGTGACGGGCGTTGAGATGTTCCGGAAGATCTTGGACGAGGGTCAGGCTGGTGACAACGTCGGGATCCTGCTTCGGGGCACGGACAAGGACGAGGTTCAGCGGGGCATGGTATTGGCCAAGCCCGGTACGATAACACCGCACACGAAGTTCATGGCCGGTATTTACGCATTGAAGAAAGAGGAAGGTGGTCGTCACACACCGTTTTTTGCGGGCTATCGTCCTCAGTTTTACTTCAACACGACGGATGTTACGGGGACGGTAAAGCTGGAGTCGGGGGTTGAGATGGTGATGCCCGGCGACAACACGAACCTGGAGATCTCTCTTATCATTCCCGTTGCGATGGAGAAGGGCCAGCGTTTCGCCATCCGGGAAGGCAGCCGCACGGTGGGTGCCGGCACCATCACCGAGATCAAAGAATGAATGAGGTTGCCTCGGGCCCTGGCGGCCGGGTAATGACCACATAAGGCACGAAGAAACAGGATACGGAGAGCACGAAAAATGGAAAAGATAAGAATCAGACTCAAGTCATTCGACCATCGTCTGCTGGATCAGTCTGTGAAAGATATCGTCATCAAAGCCAAACGGACCGGCGCGAGTGTGGCGGGCCCCATCCCCCTGCCCACCAAGATCCACCGGTTCTGTGTTCTTCGCTCTCCCCATGTGGATAAAAAATCCCGTGAGCATTTCGAGATGCGCATCCACAAGCGCATGCTTGATATCAGCGAGTACAACAACGAGACCATCGAAGAGCTGCAGAAGCTGGATCTGCCGGCCGGGATCGAGGTGGAGATCCAGGCCTTCGGGACTGGAGGAGAATGATCATGGTTGAAGGCATCATCGGAAAAAAGATCGGCATGACGCAGACGTTCGACGAGAGCGGACTCGTGATCCCGGTCACCGTGATCCAGGCCGGTCCCTGTGCGGTCATCCAGAAGAAGACGCTGGAGCGGGACGGGTATGCCGCGGTGCAGCTGGGATTCGTTGAAGAAACACCGGCCAAACATCCCGGCAAACCCACGCTGGGGCATTTCAAGGCCTCCGAGATACCGCCTACCCGGGTGTTGAAGGAATTCCGGTTCGACGTTTCGGCTGAGATAAAGCCGGGTGACCAGTTTAGTGTCGACATGTTTCAGCCCGGAGACATGGTGAGCGTCACCGGCACCAGCAAGGGGAAAGGCTTCGCCGGCGTGGTCAAGCGCTGGGGTTTTCACGGCGGCAAAAAGACACACGGATCCATGTTCCACAGGGCGCCCGGTTCCATCGGCGCCTCCGCCTACCCCTCGCGGGTGGTCAAGGGTAAAAAGATGCCCGGCCATCTGGGGAGTGATCGAAAAACCGTGAAGAACCTTCTCGTCGTAGAGGCGGACAAGGAGAAGAACCTCCTGGTACTGAAGGGCGCCGTGCCCGGAGCCAAGGGAGGATATGTGCTTATCCGGAAGGCCGGTATCGAGGCTGCCCCGGCGGTCGAGAAGAAAGAAGAGTAGAGCCATGAAAGTCCAGGTATTCGACAACAGCGGTAAGAAAGTGAAAGAGGTCAGTGCGCCCAAAGAGGTCTTCGCCACACCGGTCAATGAACATTTGATCTACGAGGCGGTGATCAACTACCGGGCCAATCAGCGACAGGGTACGGCCGCTGCCAAGACACGGGCCATGGTCCGGGGCGGCGGACGCAAGCCCTGGCGTCAGAAAGGCACGGGACGGGCCCGCGCAGGCAGCACCCGGTCCCCCCTGTGGCGGTCGGGCGGTGTGACCTTCGGTCCCCATCCAAGGGACTATTCCTACCGTATGCCCAAGAAGGCCAGACGTCTGGCACTCAAATCGGCCCTGGCGGCCAAGTTGGCCGACGACCAGCTGATGATCCTGGAATCGCTGGAAATGGCCGAGCCCAAGACCAAGGAAGGTGCCCGGCTCCTGAACAACTTGAAGCTGGAATCGGCCCTGTTCGTGGACAACCACACCAACACCAACCTGATCCTGGCCCTGCGGAACATACCCCGCGTAAAAGCCGTGGATCACAAGCAGCTGACGGTGTACGACGTTCTCGATCATAAGGTGCTGGTCTTCTCTCAGCACGCGTTCGATTCCCTAATGGAGAGGTTAAAGTGATCAAGGACCCATACCAAATCATCCTGCGTCCGGTCATCACCGAGAAGAGCACCTGGAAAAAGGACGCCAACCGTGAGATCTGTCTTGAGGTCGCCATGGGCGCCAACAAGATCGAGATCAAGGAAGCGACCGAGAAGCTCTTCAAGATCAAGGTCGACAAGGTCCGGATAGTCAAAAAAAGAGGCAAGAAACGCAGGGTCGGCAAGAACGAAGGATGGACGAAAGACTGGAAGAAAGCCTACGTCAAGCTCAAAGAGGGCGAGAAGATGATCGAATATTTTGAGGCGGTGTGACCATGGGTATCAAGTCTTACAATCCGACGACATCGAGCCTGCGCCACCGCACAGGCCTGACATACGAAGAGCTGACGACGACGGAACCGCACAAGCCTCTCCTGGAGCCGCTCAAGAAGAGCGGAGGCCGGAACGCCAGGGGGCGCATCTCCGTCCGTCACCGCGGCGGTGGTCACAAGCGGGCTTATCGCATCATCGATTTCAAGCGAGACAAGATCGATGTGCCCGGGGAGGTGGAGAGCATCGAGTACGACCCCAACCGCTCCGGATTCATCTCGCTCATCAAATACAAGGACGGGGAGCGCCGGTATATCCTTACGACTCAGAACATGAAGGTGGGCCAGACGGTCGTCTCCAGCAACCACCAGGTGGACATCCTGCCCGGTAACTCCATGCCCCTGCGCTTCATCCCGCTGGGGACGGTGGTCCACAACATCGAGTTGAAGAAGGGCAAGGGCGGCCAGATCGCCAAGGCGGCCGGGGCCGGGGCTCAGATCCTGGCCAAGGAAGGGGATTACGCCCAGATCCGCATGCCTTCGTCGGAGATCCGCAGGATCCACCTGGAATGCCGCGCCACCGTCGGCGAGGTAAGCAATCCCGATCATCAGAACATTTCCATCGGGAAAGCGGGCCGTAAACGCTGGATGGGCCGCCGGCCCCATGTGAGGGGGACGGCCATGAACCCCGTCGATCACCCCCATGGCGGCGGAGAAGGCAAGGCCAAGGGTGGCCGCCACCCGGTCTCGCCAACGGGGATCCCGACCAAAGGCTACCGCACGCGCCGGAACAAACGCACCCAGCAGTTCATCGTTCGGAGAAGGAGCAAGTAACCATGGGCCGATCACTCAAAAAAGGACCTTTCGTTGAAGAAAAGCTTCTGGAAAAGATCAACTCGCTGCAGACCCAGCAGCAGAAGCGTCAGATCGTCAAGACCTGGTCGCGCCGGTCGACCGTCATCCCCGACATGGTGGGGCTGACCATCGCTGTTCACAACGGCAGGAAGTTCATACCCGTGTTCATCACAGAGAACATGGTGGGACATAAACTGGGAGAATTCTCTCCCACCCGGACTTTTAAAGGACACACGTCCAAAACGGCCCGGACAATAAGGGTAAGAAAGTAAAATGGACAGACAGGATTACATCTCGAGAGCCATTGCCAAGCATGTGCGGATCTCTCCCCAGAAGTGCCGCCTGGTCGCAGACCTTGTCCGGGATCGCTTCGTGGGAGAGGCTCTCACCATCCTCCAGTATTCATCAAAGAAAAAAGCCAGCACCGTGGTGGAAAAGGCGCTGCGCTCGGCCGTGGCGAATGCGCAGCAGAAAAGCCCGGACGTCGATGTGGACAACCTGTACATCGCCGAGATCTTCGTGAACCAGGGACCCCAGTGGAAACGGTTCCGACCCGTCCCCATGGGGCGGGCCGCTCGAATACTCAAGCCGACGAGTCATGTCCATATCTATCTAGACGAACGCAAAGGGAGTTAAACAGTGGGCCAGAACACACATCCATACGGAGTCCGTTTGGGATTCAACAAGCAGTGGAGTTCCCGGTGGTTCTCTACGGGTTGGGAGTACAGCCGTCTGATCCACGAAGACCTCAAGATGAAAAAGGTCGTCAAGTCCCGCTATAAACACGCGGGGATCGCCGAGGTGGACGTGGAGCGTGTGGGGCCTAAGATCCGGGTTATCATCCATACCGCCCGGCCCGGTATCGTCATCGGACGGGGAGGCAAGGAGATCGAGAGCCTCAAGATACTCCTGCAGGGCATCGCCAGCAAGGAAGTCTACATCGATATCCGGGAGGTCGACAAACCTGAACTGACCGCAATCCTGGTCGGCCAGGGCATTGCCATCCAGCTCGAGAAGCGGATCGCCTACCGCCGTGCGATGCGGCGGGCCGTGGAGATGGCCATGAAGATGGGGGCCAAGGGCATTAAGGTTATGTGTTCGGGCCGCCTAGGTGGAGTCGAGATCGCCCGCACCGAGTGGTACCTCAGGGGGCAGCTTCCCCTGCAGACGCTCAGGGCGGACATCGATTACGGTTTCACCGAGGCATTCACCACGTATGGCCAGATCGGGATCAAGGTGTGGGTCTACAGCAGTGACAAAGACAAACCCAAGATGACATCTCAGTCTGCCGAGATCGAGGAGATTTGATCATGCTGATGCCCAAGAAAGTAAAGCACCGCAAGCAGATGCGGGGCCGGATGCGGGGAAAGGCTATCCGTGGGGGCCGCCTCTCCTTCGGGGAGTTCGGGCTGCAGGCTCTGGAACCGTGCTGGTTGACCGCCCGCCAGATCGAGGCGGGACGTATCGCCATCACCCGGCACGCAAAGCGCAAAGGAAAGCTGTGGATACGGGTTTTCCCTTGGAAACCCATCACCAAGAAGCCCACCGAAGTGCGGATGGGGAAGGGAAAGGGCGACCCTGAGTTCTGGGTCGAGACCGTCAAACCGGGACGGATCCTGTATGAGATCGAGGGCGTGTCCGAACAGGTGGCCTTCAGGGCCATGCAGCTGGCGGCCAATAAACTGCCGATCAAGACCAGGGTCATAACCCGCGAACTGAGGGAACTGCGATGAAACCGACAGAGATGAGAGAATTGTCCGCAGATGAACTGGCCGACAAAGAGGCCGAACTCAAGGATCAGCTGTTCAAACTGAAGTTCCAGAACGCGCTGGGCCAGCTGGAAAACACCATGAGGCTCAAGGCCATCAAGAAAGACCTGGCAAGGATCAAGACAATTCAGAACGAAAGCAGATCCGAAGACCGGAAGGAACGGAAAGAAGACAAATGAGCACGCAAGCCAGAAAAACCACCAAAGTCGGGATTGTCATCGGTACCAAGATGAAGAAGACCGTAACGGTCCTGGTGGAACGCCAGGTCCGGCATCCCTTATACAAGAAGATCGTGAAAAAACGGAAAAAATTCCTGGTACACGATGAATATGAGAAGTGCAAACTCGGTGACGCGGTGAAGATCGTCGAAACACGGCCGTTGAGCGCGCGGAAGAGGTGGCGCTTGGATGAGATCGTGGGTCTTTCCCCCACCGAAAAAGATAAGGCCAACGAGGATAAGAAAGAATGATTCGCTCGGAAACCATGCTCAAGGTGGCGGACAATTCCGGTGCCCGGAAGATCTTGTGTATCACTCCTCTGGGAGGTGGCGTGGGAAAGACCGCATCCATAGGCGATGTGATCTCTGCCTCAGTCAAAGAGGCCGACCCGGAGAGCAAGATCCCCAAGGGCAAGGTGGTCAGGGCGGTAGTCGTCCGGGCCAGGAAAGAATTGAGACGCCGGGACGGGTCCTATATCCGGTTCGATGAAAACGCGGCCGTCATCATAGACACCCAGGGAGAACCCATAGGTACTCGAGTGTTCGGCCCGGTTGGGCGTGAATTACGCGAAAGAAAATTCATGAAGATCGTCTCCCTGGCACCGGAGGTCCTGTGATGAGTAAGATGTTGATCAAGAAGAACGACATGGTCGTGCTGATCTCGGGTAAAGACAAGGGAAAATCGGGCAAGGTGCTCAAGGTCATACCCGAGAAGAACCGCGTCGTGGTGGAAAAGCTAAATTTTGTCAAGGAATTCATCCGCCGCGATCAGAGCAAGAACATCCAGGGCGGGATCATGGAGAAGGAAGGCCCCATCCATGTGTCCAACGTCCAGATCTACTGCTCGGAGTGTGCGCAGGGAGTGCGCGTGCGGAGCAAGACGCTGGAGGACGGCACCAAAGTCCGGATCTGCAGCAATTGTGATATCACCATCGAGAGACAATAGGTTTGAGAGGCAGTCATGAGTCGGCTTAAGGAAAAATACGAAAAAGAGATCATCTCCGAGCTGCAGAAGGAAATAGAGATCACCAACCGGATGGCCGTGCCGCGTATGGAGAAGATCGTAATCAACATCGGGGTGGGTGAGGCCATCCAGAATATCAAGGTCCTGGATGCGGCCAAGAAGGAATTGAGCCTCATAACCGGGCAGTGGCCTGCCGTGGGGCGGGCCCGCAAGTCCATCGCGCAGTTCAAGCTGCGCCAGGGCCACGCAATTGCGTGTTACACCACGCTGCGCGGCGAGATGATGTACGAGTTCCTCGATCGCCTGCTGAACATCGTACTGCCGCGGGTGAGGGATTTCAGAGGGACCTCGCCCCGGGCCTTTGACGGCCGCGGCAACTACACTCTGGGACTGCGTGATCAGCTGGTCTTCCCGGAGATCGATTATACGAAAGTGGATCAGTCACGCGGGATGAACATCACCATGGTGACGTCCGCCAAGACCGACAGCGAGGCTTATGCCCTGCTGAAGAAACTGGGAATGCCGTTTGGCGAGGCGTTCTAAGGAAGGATAAAGTGGCAAAAAAATCATCGATCGCAAAATACCTGAAAGATCCGAAGTACAAGGTGCGGCACAGCAACCGGTGCCGGATCTGTGGGCGCCCCAAGGGATACTTCCGGAAATTCGATATGTGTCGGCTGTGTTTTCGGGAACTGGCCTTGAAGGGCGAGATTCCCGGAGTCACCAAGGCTTCCTGGTAAAGTACGAGAGAGGATAGAGATATGACGCTTACAGATCCTATCGCTGATATGTTAACACGAATAAGAAACGCCGCAATGGGGCGGAAAAAGGATGTCCGTATCCCCTCTTCTCGGATGAAGGTGGAGATCGCCAAGATCCTGAAAGATGAGGGATATATACGGAATTTCAAGGTCATCGACGACAACCTGCAGGGATTTCTGAGCATCACGCTCAAGTACACGGACAACAACCAGAGTGTCATCACGGGCTTGAAAAGGGTGAGTAAACCCGGGTGCCGGATCTACTGCAAGGCCGATTCGGTTCCCAAGGTCCTGGACGGGCTGGGTATCGCCATCGTATCCACCTCCAGCGGGATCGTAACAGGCAAGAAGTGCATGGAACAAGGTGTGGGAGGTGAGGTTCTCTGCCAGATCTGGTAGGCCCGCCCTGAGAGGAAACGAGCATGTCAAGAATTGGAAAACAACCGATACAGCTCCCGGACGGGGTGAAGGTCACCATCTCCGCGGATAAGATCGAATGCGAGGGGCCCAAAGGCAAGGTGGAAGCCCCTGTGTTCCCTGGGATCACAGCGAATGTCGAGGAGACCCAGCTGCTGATCAAACGGGAGAGCGACGAGGGCAATCTTCCTGCCTTTCACGGGCTGGTCCGATCGCTGGCGGCCAATGCCGTCACCGGAGTGTCCAGCGGCTTCGAAAAGAAGCTTGAGATCGTGGGCGTAGGCTACCGGGCAAAGCTGGACAAAGGGAAACTGGAGCTGAACCTGGGCTATTCCAAGCCCGTCATCTACGAGATTCCCGATGATATCGAGGTGATCGTAGAGAAGCCCACCCTGATCACGGTCAAGGGAATCGACAAGCAGCGCGTCGGTCAGGAAGCACACAAGCTGCGCAGCTTCCGCAAGCCCGATCCCTACAAACTCAAGGGGATCCGCTATGCGGGTGAGAGGCTGCACAAGAAGGAACGGAAAGCGGGGGTGGTCGGTGTATAAAGACAAAGTTGTTGTGAAAAAAACGGCGAACCGGCGTATCCGGAAGCGTATCCGTAAGAAGATCAGTGGAACCCCGGAGAGGCCGCGCGTGCTTGTGATGCGATCCAACCGCTACCTGTATATCCAGGCTATCGACGACATCAACGGCCGGGTGCTCTCCTCGGCGTGTACCCTGGAAAAATCTTTCCGCGAGAAACACAAGAGCTTCAAGAACACGGAAGCGGCCGGGGCCCTGGGGAAGATCGTTGCCGGGCGGCTCAAGGAAAAGAAGATCACAACCATCGTCTTCGACAGGGGCGTCTTCCCCTATCACGGACGCATCAAGAACCTAGCGGAAGCCATGCGCGAGGGAGGGCTGATTTTCTAGCGGTCAGCCGGACAAGGAGGCAAGAAGAGTGTACGATAAAAGGCGCAAACCAGCCCTCGAAGAGGGAGAACAGGAACTCAAAGACCAGGTCATCTCGATCCGCAGGACCACGAAGGTCGTAAAAGGCGGAAAGAACCTCAGCTTCTCCGCGCTCGTGGCTGTCGGGGATGAGAACGGGATGGTCGGCATCGGAAAAGGCAAAGCGCGCGAAGTGCCTCCTGCCATTGCCAAGGGCGTGCAGGATGCCAAGAAGAATATGATCAAGGTGCCGATGAAAGGAACCACGATCCCACACCTCATAAAGGGAGTACACGGTGGCGGAGAGGTTGTGCTGCGACCGGCCTCCGAGGGAACCGGTGTGATCGCAGGCGGGGCCGTCCGTATCATCATGCAGCTGGCGGGCATCAAGGATATCCTTACCAAGTCCCTGAGCAGCAACAACCCGATCAGCGTGGCTCACGCCACCATCAACGCCCTGGTCAACCTGAAAAATCCGGGACAGGTGTCGAAGAACCGGAACATCGACGAGGAAAAGATATGGCAGTAAAAGACGCCCAGGCAACGACACAGGCCAAGAAAGCCAAGAAGCCGGTCGAGAAACAGCTGCGAATAAGGCTGGTGCGCAGCGTGATCGGGAGGCCGCGGAAACATCGGGAGGTCGTGAAGGGTTTGGGCCTCCGGCGGATCGACTCCCGGGTGGTGCGCAGGGACTGTCCTGAGATCCGCGGCATGATCAACAAGATACCTCATCTGCTGGAGGTGGAGGAGCTGGAATCAAATGGACCTGAGTAATCTTCATCCTGCTAAGAACAGCCGGAAGAACAAGCGGCGTGTGGGCCGGGGACCCGGCTCCGGCCACGGCAAGACCTCCGGCCGGGGTTCCAAAGGGCAGAAGTCCAGGTCCGGGTACTCCCGGAAGATCGGCTTCGAGGGCGGACAGATGCCCCTAAACCGCCGCGTGCCCAAGCGGGGCTTTACCAATATTTTCCGCATCGAGTACAGCGAGGTCAACCTGGACCGGCTGGAGAAGATCCAAAAGGACACGATCGAACTCAAAGATCTCGTGGCGTCCCGCGTGATCAAGAAAGAGAGTGAGAGGGTCAAGATCCTGGGGCGGGGGGACATCGCTTCCGCCAAGACCGTCCATGCTCACAAATTTACGCGTTCCGCCCAGAAGAAGATCGAGGATGCCGGGGGGAAAGCGGTTCTGATCGGGAAAGATTGATGCTAGACAGCATACGCAACATCTTCAGCATTCCGGAACTGAGACGACGGGTGCTCTTTACGCTGGCCCTGCTGGCCGTGTACCGCATCGGGGCTCAGATCCCGAACCCGGGGATCAGTGCTTCCGCCCTGGCCGAGCTGTGGCAGTCCCAGAAGGGGACGATCCTGGGCATGGTGGACCTGTTCACCGGGAGATCGATGTCGCGCATGACGATCTTCGCACTGGGTATCATGCCCTACATCAGTGCCTCCATCATCCTGCAGCTGCTGCAGGTGGTGTGGCCCTATCTGGAGCGTCTGTCCAAAGAAGGGGAGATGGGCCGGAAGAAGATCACCCAGTACACCCGGTACGGCACGCTGTTTATCTGCATGATCCAGTCGGGCGGGATCGCCTTCCTGCTCAAGAATCTCCGGAGCCCCGTTTCCAACTCCCCCATCGTTCCCAACGGAGGGCTCGGATTCATCCTGATGACCATGCTCACGCTGACAACAGGTACGGTCTTCATCATGTGGCTGGGGGAGCAGATCTCAGAGCGGGGGATCGGGAACGGTATCTCGCTCATCATTTTTGCGGGGATCGTGGTGGATTTCCCCCGGGCGGCCCTGAGCATGATCCAGGGCCTGCGCACGGGAGATCAGACACCCCTGCGGGTCATTTTTCTGCTCGCCCTGATGCTGGCGGTGATCGCAATCATCGTGTTCGTGGAAAGGGGGCAGCGGAGGCTGCCCGTTTCCTATGCCAAGCGCGTGGTGGGCCGTAAGATCTACGGCGGGCAGAGCACGCACCTGCCGCTGCGCGTCAACACCGGAGGCGTTATCCCCATCATTTTCGCGGCATCGGTCATCACCATCCCCATGACGATCGCTCAGATGGTGAATGTTCCGTTCCTCCAGAACATCGCCCAGCAGTTCTCGCCGGGGATGCCTATGTACTTTCTGTTCTACGTGGCCTCCATCATCTTTTTTACCTATTTCTACGTGTCCATCATCTTCAACCCGGTTGACGTGGCCGACAATCTCCGCAAGTACGGCGGCTTTATCCCCGGCATCCGTCCGGGAAAGAACACGGCGGATTACATCGATTCCGTCCTGTCCCGACTCACCCTGGTAGGGGCCCTGTATCTGGCGGCCGTGGCCGCCGTTCCCGAAATCCTTATCTCGGGACTCAGGGTGGACACGCTCCCTCTGATCGGGCCCTTCCTGGATCAGAACCTTCCCGAGTGGTTCACTCAGGGGATGGGGCTTCAGTTCTACTTCGGAGGCACCTCCATCCTGATCGTTGTGGGTGTCGCCATGGATACGCTGCAGCAGATCGAGGCCCAGCTGGTGATGCGTCATTACGACGGATTCATGCGGCGGAGCCGTTTGAAAGGAAGGAGAGGATGAGGATCGTTCTTCTCGGCCCCCCCGGCTGCGGCAAGGGCACACAGGGAGACCTGATCGAGGGGAAATTCGGCTTTCCTCGGATCTCCTCCGGTGACCTGCTCCGGGACTCGGTCCAAAGGGGAACTCCTCTGGGCCGCAAGGCCGAGGCCTTCATGAACCGAGGCGAGCTGGTGGACGACAACGTGGTGGTGGATATGATCCGGGAGCGGATCGGAGAAGGAGACTGTCGCAGCGGCTTTATCCTGGACGGCTTCCCCCGTACGATCCCGCAGGCGGAACGGCTGCCCGATATCGACCCCGGGCGGGATGAGATCGTCCTGGATATCCGGGTCGAAGATCAAGCGCTCATCGAAAGGCTCTCCGCACGCCGGATCTGTTCCGCGTGCGGCTCCATACACACCCTGGGGGAGCCCGGGACGGAGCCCGGCGCCTGCCCGGCCTGCGGCGGCAGCCTCATCCAGAGGGACGATGACAAACCGGAGGTCATCCAGCGGAGGCTGCAGGTCTACCACACGCAGACCGCGCCGCTGGAGGAGTATTATCGCAGCAGGGATGTGTATACCGAGATCGAGGGTGCCGGATCGGTCCATGAGGTGTTCGTTCGGATCGAGGCGGTTCTCAAGAGTACCATATCGGGATTAAAGATCAAGGAAGAGGCAAAGGCGGATCGATGATCATCTACAAGAGCGAATCCGAGATCCAGGCCATCCGAAAAGCCAATCAGATCGTGGCCAAGATCCTGTCTGAATTGGCCGAGATGGTCCGGCCGGATATCACTACGCTCGAGCTGGACAGGTATGCCGAGAAAAGGACCCGCGAGTTGGACGCCATCCCCGCGTTCAAAGGCTACCGTGGATATCCGGCCTCGCTCTGCACGTCCTTGAACGAGGAGATCGTCCACGGCATCCCGTCCAACCGGAGGCTAAAAGAAGGCGACATCCTCAGCATCGATTTCGGGGCCATCTTCGACGGCTTTTACGGGGATGCCGCCGTCACGTTCCCTGTGGGAAAGATAACGGCGGCCGCCGAGAAGCTCATCACCGCAGCAGAGGAGAGTTTTTTCAAGGGGATCGAACAGGCTGTGCCCGGGAAGCGCATCGGTGACATCTCGGCCGCTGTTCAGGCCCATGTCGAATCCCGGGGGTTTTCCGTGATCCGGAACTTCGTGGGACACGGGATCGGTTTTTCTCTGCACGAAGAGCCCCAGGTGCCCAATTTCGGGCTGGCCGGGCACGGACCCAAGATCAAACCGGGAATGGTGTTGGCCATCGAGCCCATGATCGCGGCCGGCGATTGGGACGTAGAGATCCTGGCGGATAACTGGACGGCGGTGACCCGTGACCGCAGCCTGTCCGCCCACCACGAGCACACCATAGCCGTCACACAGGACGGGCCTCAGATCCTGAGTTCCTTGAACGATACTAAGGGAGGCCGAAGCGGCCTGAAGGAGCCTTTGCATGCCTAAGCCGGACGTGTTTGAAGCAGAGGGAACGGTAATCGAAACCCTCCCCAATGCGATGTTTCGAGTCGAACTGGCTAACAAGCACAGAATCCTGGCCCATATCTCCGGGCGGATGCGTAAGCACTTCATCCGCATCCTACCGGGGGATCGGGTCCAGGTGGAACTATCGCCCTACGATCTGACCAAAGGGCGGATAACCTATCGATTTAAATAGGGAGCCGAATCATGAAGGTGCGAGCATCTATAAAAAGAATGTGTCGGAACTGCCGTATCATAAAACGCAACGGGACGCTGCGCGTCATCTGTTCCAATCCTAAGCACAAACAAAAACAAGGCTAGACGAAGAGGTTAAATCATGGCAAGAATAGCTGGAATCACGCTTCCCTCGGAAAAGAGGATCGAGGTCGGACTGACCTATATCTTCGGGATCGGCCGGGCGCGGGCCTTGAAGATCCTGGAAGAAGCCAAGATCGACAAGGACAAAAAGGTCAACTCCCTGAGTGAAGACGAAGTCAATACCATCCGGAAGATCATCGAAGATCGAGAGAATATCGAAGGCGATCTGCGCAAGGACATCAGCACGAACATCAAGCGGCTGATGGATATCAATGCCTACCGCGGCATGCGTCACAAACGGCGTTTGCCTGTGCGCGGCCAGCGCAGTAAAACCAATGCCCGCACGCGCAAAGGTCCGCGGGGCAATCAGATGAAAAAGTAGAGGGGAGAGAGACCGATGGCCAAGCCGAAAAGAAAAACCACCAAGAAGAAAAAGGTAAAAAAGGATATCGGGTACGGGGTGGCGAACGTCATGTCCACCTTCAACAACACGATCATTTCCATCAGTGACCGGGAAGGGAACGTGGTCTGCTGGTCCAGTTCGGGAACGGCCGGTTTCAAAGGCGCCCGCAAGGGCACTCCCTTTGCAGCCCAGCTCGCCGCCCGGGAGGTCGCCAGCAAGGCCAAAGAGTTCGGCGTGCGTTATATGGACGTGAGGGTCAAGGGACCGGGGGCGGGGCGGGAATCCGCCATCCGGGCCCTCCAATCTGATGGGCTGGAGATCAAATCCATTCGTGACATCACCCCCATTCCCCATAACGGCTGCCGGGTCCGGAAGCGGCGGCGAGTCTAGGCCGGGAGCTGGAGAGGCAAGGAGAGGATTATCATGGCAAGACACAGAGAACATACCTGCCGGTACTGTCGAGTCGAACGTACAAAGCTTTTTCTCAAAGGCCACAAGTGCCTGACGGATAAATGCCCGGTGGAACGCCGGCCCTATCCCCCAGGAGAGCACGGCCGTGCGCGCAGGAGGATCCTGGGATACGGGATTCAGCTGCGCGAGAAGCAGAAACTCAAACGCTATTACAGCATGACCGAGTCGCAGTTCCGGCTCTTTTTCAAGCGGGCGGAGAGCCGGAAGGGAATCACCGGAGAGACCCTGCTGTCCATGCTTGAGAGACGCCTGGACAACGTGATGTTCCTGGTGGGCTTTTCCCACTCACGGATGCATGCCCGCCAGCTGATCACGCACGGCCACATTCGCGTCAACGGCCGGAAGGTGGACGTTCCGTCCATGCTGGTCGGCAAGGAAGACATCGTAGCGTTCCGCGGCAAGGCCGCCAAGCATGAAGAACTGAGCGCTCTGGTGGAGGCCAACAAAAACAAAGAAGTCCCGCCCTGGTTGGAAGTCGACACCGACAACAAACAGGTCCGGGTGGTGTCATTTCCGACACGAGAGGACATACCGATTCCGGTGCAGGAGCACCTGGTTGTCGAGCTCTATTCGAAGTAGCGCCCGGCATTTTGGAGACGACCCTTCGCGGTTTATTTAGGAGGAACAATGACGGAAATAGGATTTCAGAGACCGAGATTCCTGGAATGTGATTATGATACCCTGACCGAGACCTACGGCAGTTTTACCGCCCAGCCGTTCGAAAGGGGCTATGGAGTCACAGTGGGCAATTCCATGAGGAGAATCCTCCTCTCATCCATTCCAGGCGCTGCCATCACCAACGTTCGCATCCAGGGTGTACTGCATGAATTCTCCACCGTCCCCGGTGTGGTCGAGGATGTGACCGATATATTCCTGAACCTCAAGAGCCTGAAGCTGAAGCTGAACGCCAGCGGCCCCAAGACCATGACGCTCAAGATCCAGGGGCCGGCCAACGCCACGGCCGCCGACATCGAGCATGACTCGGATATAGAGATCCTCAATCCGGACACTCATATCGCTGCTCTGGATGAGGACGGCACGCTGGATATGGAGATGGTAGTGGACGATAACCGGGGTTACATACCGGCAGACCTGAACTTCGACGAGGACCTGAGCGTGGATTTCATTCCCCTGGATTCCTCCCATTCTCCCGTCCTCAAGGTCAACTACAGCGTGAACCCGGCCCGCGTGGGGAAACGTATCGACTATGAGAAATTGTCCCTGGAGATCTGGACCAGCGGCGCCCTCACTCCTCAGGAAGCCATCGGCAAGGCAGCCAAGATCCTGAGGGATCACCTGGTGATCTTCCTCAATATCGTAGACGAGCCCCTGGAAAGGGAATCCGATCTGGGTCCCAAGGAGGATCCTCATTTTTCCAAGATCGACATCCTCTCCAAGACCATCGATCACCTGGAACTCTCAGTCCGTTCGAACAACTGCCTGCGTTCGGCCGGGATCGAGTTCATCTATGAGCTGGTACAGAAGACCGAGGACGAGCTTTTGAAAACCAAGAACTTCGGCCGCAAGTCACTCACCGAGATCAAGGACACACTCAAGGATCTGGAGCTGAGCCTTAACCTGGACCTGAATCCCAAGCTGGTCGAGAAGATCGAGTCAGAGAAGAAGGAAGAGAGTACGGAGGAAGGAGTATTCGAATGAGGCACCGAGTCAAGAGTCAGAGACTGGGCCGGAACTCGGCCCAGCGAAAGGCGCTGCTGCGGAATCTGGTCACATCGTTCCTGGAGAAGGAACGGATCAGCACCACTCATTCCAAAGCCAAGGCGGTACGTCCCGTCGCCGAGAAGATGATCACTCTGGCCAAGACCAACACCCTGCATACACGGCGCCGGGCCTTGAGTTACATCTATAAGAAGGACGTGGTCAAGAAACTGTTCGAAGACATCGGACCCCGGTTTACGGAAAGACCCGGAGGCTACACGCGTATAGTGAAGCTCGGTCCCCGAGCCGGTGATGGGGCTGAAATGGCCGTGATAGAGCTGGTCGGAACAGAGTTCAAGAAGAAAGAGAAGAAGAAAGAGAAGGTGGCCGAAAAGGCCAAGGCGGCCGCAAAGAAGAAGTAGCCCCCGCCCTTCCCTCCGAACCTCCCCCTCAACTACCCCAAACTCCTGATCGCCGGTGTGTGGTCTGAGCCGGCCGGGGAGCGCCGGCTTCTGAGGTGAGTGTTGACTTAGCTCCGGTTTGATGTTACAAATCACACGATGTCCCCGTTGAGGGACCATCTGTAGGAGGGATTTTATGGCAGTAACCAAAAGCGCCGCTGCGGCAAGGAAACCCGCAGCCGCGAAAACTCCCAGGGCGGCCTCTGCGGCCCGAACCACGGCGGTAAAGAAGGCCGCTCCCGCGCGGAAGGCCGCGGCCGCCAAAGCCCCGGTTGCGGGAAAAAAGCCGGCAGCGCCCCGAACAACACCCCGGAAACCGGCGGCTGCCGCGAAGCCGGTGCCCGTGAAAAAGCCGGCCGCGACCACAACTCAGACCAGGAAGGTCCCACGTATCAAAGCGGGACAGAACTGGGCCTGCGGCGTCTGTGGTATGGCCGTCACCGTGGACAGCTGCGGCCTTGTCGAGGAACATGTTTTCCTCTGCTGCGGCCAGGAAATGAGCCGGAAGAAAAAGAAGAAGGGCAAGAAAAAGAAAGGCAAGAAGAAATAACGTCTATCTGTTGCTGGTGACCCGGAGCTTCTGGCCCGGGTAGATCTTGGAACGTGTCGTCAACCCGTTCAGACTGAGCAGTACGTTCAGTTCCATCCCATACCTCAGGGCGATCTTGAACGGGGTATCGCCCGATCTCACCGTGTGGAAACTGGATCCCTCCGCGTTTGCGGCGTGGATGGTCAGCTTCTGGCCCACCTGCAGTGTATTGCTCTTCAGGTTGTTGCGGCGCTTGATCTCCTGGACCGAGGTTGTGAAGGACTGGGCGATGTGGTAGAGCGTGTCACCACGCTTCACGGTGTATACCAGGTTGTCTCCAGTTTTGGTGAGCTGACGTGTCTGGGTGGTCGAGTAGGAACTGCCGTAGCGGGTAGGAACCCTGAGCCGCTGTCCGGGCCTTATGAGGTAGTTGCGGCCCAGACGGTTGGCTTGGGCGATGGAAGAGACCGAAGTGCGGTAGCGGGTGGCGAGACCTGAGACCGTTTCTCCCCGCCGGACATAATGCGTGACATATGTGGCCTCCGGCGGAACGTAGCGGGAGAGGGCGTCGACGGCCTCCAGCGCCTGCTCACCGGTCCCCACCGGAACCTTCAGCGCATATTCATTCTCCGGGGAGGATTTGTATCTCAATTCCGGGTTATAGTCGGCCAGGACTTCGCTGTCCAATTTCAGTCTCTCGGCCAGGGATACCAGCTTGAGCGGCTTGTTGATGCTGATGGTTTCGTACCGCAGGGGTGGATCAGGTTCGGGCAGGGTCATGCCGTAGCGAGCCGGGTCCTTGACGATGAGCACTGCGGCTATGAACCGGGGGACGAAACGGCGTGTTTCCCGGGGCAGCATCTGGTACAGGTCCCAGAAGTTGTCCATGTAGGCGATCCGCTGCTGGTTAATGAGCCTCCGAACACGGAACTCTCCGCAGTTGTAGGCCGCAAGCGCCGTGGTCCAGTCCCCGAACCAGGAATGAAGTTCTTTCAGGTAAAGGGTGGCCGCCCGCGAAGCCTTTTCAGGGTCCATCCGTTCGTCGATGTAGCGGTCCCGCTTCAATCCATAGCGGTAACCGGTGGAGGCGATGAACTGCCACAATCCCAATGCACTGGCACGGGAGAATGCCCGCGTCTTGAACCAGCTCTCGATCATAGGCATCCAGGCCAGCTCTTCCGGGAGGCCTTCCTTGCGCAGTTCCTCCAGGATCATCTCAACATAGCGGCCGGATCGCCTGTATCCCTCTTCGAACAGCTTGCGCTCCTGTTTGGTGAAACTGTCGAGCTCCCGCTGTACATGCTCATTCACCTCCAGCGGGATGGTACCGTGGTTGCCTCCCACGGCCGTGACACGGGAGGCGTAGATCTCCTGGATGCGCTGTGCGATCAGCAGCCTCAGGTCGTTTTTTTCCTGATCTAGCGGCGACTCGGGGGAGATTTCCATATCCTCCAAGTCAAGGATCAGCCTGTAGGCTGCATCCAGATACAGGATCGCGCTGTCCAGGTCCCCCTGATCCCAGGCAAGGAGTGCGGCCTGGTAGGAGCTCAGGCCGTTAGCCAGGAGTTCGGCCGGATCATTCTCCTTGTCTGCGCTGTCTTCACCCTCGGTGCCGGAGGGCACTTCGCCCAGGAGAAAATCCTCTTGATCCAGGAACGGTTGAGGGGATTCCACCTGTTCCTCCTCAACTTGCGGAGCGACAGGAACCGGTGGCTGGGCCTCAGTGGCCGGTTTCTTGCCGGCGGAACAGCCCCAGAGGAACACCAGTAATACGAGCGGGAGCAGCGTGTGGAAAAAACGGGTTTTTAGAGGCACTTTTCTCCTGAAAAAGGGTATTTATAGCACGTCTACCCAGTATAGTCAATTTCCTCTGATATACAGAACACCATTTAGTCGTAGAAGGTTGCCGGAAAAGGCGATGTTTTTAGACGCGGTTCACGCGCGGGCGTGCCGTCGGCGGTGCCATTCCCAGGCCGTGCGGACAATGGTCTCAAGGTCGGAGTGCCGGGGCCGCCATCCCAGCCACTCTTCTGCCCGGGCTCTGGATGCCAGCAGTTCCGGGACATCCCCCTTGCGCCTGGGACCTTCACTGTACTCGACCGTTTTGCCGGTGACCTCTTCCGTCTTGTGAATGACCTCCCTCACGGAGTAGCCCTGATTGGCGCCCAGGTTGATGAATCCGCTTTCGAGCCCCTCCAGGAGCTTCTGCAGGGCCAGGGAATGGGCGTCTGCCAGGTCAGACACGTGGATGTAGTCCCGGACGGCGGTCCCGTCCGGGGTGGGAAAATCGGTCCCGAAGATCTCGAGGGTCCTGTCTTCTTCCAGCAGCGAACGCAGGATGTTGGGGATGAGATGGGTCTCGGGTTCGTGCAGTTCTCCCAATTCCCCTTCAGGATCGGCGCCGGCGGCGTTGAAGTACCGGAGCGAAATGAAGCGCAGGCCGTACGCACGGGCATAATCCAGAAGAATGGACTCAACAAAAGATTTTGTCTGCCCGTAGGGGTTGGCCGGGCGCCGGGGGTGCGTCTCCAGGATGGGAACAGCTTCCGGGTCTCCGTACACAGCCGCCGAGGAGGAGAAGATGAAAGTATCTATGCCCGCTTCCAGCATGCCATCGAGGAGGTTGAGGCTGTTGATGAGGTTTGCGGCATAATATTTCTGGGGGTCGTGGAAAGATTCCCCCACCTGGATGAGGGACGCGAAATGCATGACGGCGTCACAGGGAAATTCTGCAAACGCCGATCGCACGTCATGCTCGCTCATCAAATCCCCTTCGATCACGTTGCTTCCGCTTACCAGTTCCCTGTGGCCGGTGGAGAAATTGTCAAAGACCGCGACCTCGAATCCAGCCTTGTTTAATGTTTTGACCGTGTGGGATCCGATGTAGCCGGCCCCGCCCGTGACCAGCACCCTCATGCCTTTTCCTCCTCGAGCATCCGGCGGGCCGTCTCCAGCCCCTCGTCTCTGGTCTCATACGTGTTGTCGAGCTGCATCTGGTAGAGCTCTTTCAGAAGCCGTCCCATGCCGGGTCCCGGCGGCACGCCCAAAGCGATCAGGTCCCGGCCCAGGATCAGGGGTTGGATGCTTTCGCGGTTCACGTTCAGTTCCTGAAACTTCTGCAGCAGCCACTGCGCCTCTTCGTCCAGACCGGTCAGGGGTTTTCCATCCCGGCCCGCCCGGTCGGCGGCATCCAGATAGATCAGCAGTTCGATCTCTCCGCCGATGTCCGCAGCCAGGCGGTTGAAGGCCTTTTTGGTCACCACGTCACGGTTCGACCAGAGCTCGGACGCCCGGTGGTGGCAGCGTACCAGGGACAGAACTGTGTCCCGCAGGTCGTATCCCAGGTAGGAGAAGACCTTGAAGCGGTCGAACATTTGACGAGCGAGTTTTTCGCCTGCAGTGTCATGCCTGTAGTTGGTGATGATCATCCGCCCCCGCTTGAACTCCCATGCGGCCGTGGCCGGCTTGCCCACGTCATGGAGCAGGCCGGCCAGGAGCAGGGCCAGTTTCTCCGGCCGCGTTATCCCGACCATCCCGGCCAGGCGGGAGGCCTGGTCCACCGTGTTTTTCGTGTGCTGCCAGACGCTGTGATGCCCGTAACGGTCCTTTTCCGGGTGGAATTCCGAATCCTGGATGGACAGAGTGAGGGCGAAAAGCTCGGGATAGAGCTGGCGGAGCGCGCTCAGCATGAACAGCTCTTCCAATCCCCGGGAGGGTAGGGGGGAATCCATCAGGATCTTGAAGAGCTCCTCGTTGATCCGCTCGACGCTGAGGCCGGAAAGATCCATCTCCTTGGCCGCGGCATAAACATCGGGATCGACTGTGTAGCCCAGGACCGAAGCGAAGCGGGCTGCCCTGAGGACACGCAGCGGGTCATCGGGAAAGGCGGCCGGGTTGGTCAGTCGCAGGATGCTGCCGGCGATGTCTTCCCGTCCCTGAAAGGGATCGACGACCTGGCCGTCCGCGAGTCGGACGGCGATGCTGTTGCAGCGAAAATCCCGGCGCTCCAGGTCCTTTTCGATGGGCAGCTCCGGGTCCGCATCGATGACGAAGTCCTTGTGTCCCCGAACGGCCCTGTCTTTGGGGATGTCTTTCCGCGGCAGCGCGATATCGTATGTGAGGTTTTCTCGCGTGAACTTGATGACGCCGAAGCTCCTGCCGACCAGGTCGACTCGGCCGTGCGGCTGCAGCCGCTGTGTGATATCCTCCACGGCGTGGTGCAAAATGAGAAGGTCCAGTTCATCATGCTTCCATTCATCAAGCTTCGGTCCATGCTCCCGCCTAAGGACATCCCGCACACCTCCCCCGACTACGAAGACATCCTGCTTGAAAAGCCGGACGAAGAGATCCTTGTCCGGGAAGGCGATGCCGAGCTTGTCCATCATGGCTCCGTGTCAGGATGATGATACCCCAGCCCGGGGATTATTTCAACGAGCGGTGCCCTTGATAGAGACCGTGGTCTGGATATTGCGGGGCGGTTGGTGTATTCTAGAGTGTCACTCCGTGACCGAGGTATACTATGTGCAGAAGATGGTTCGTATGGATCGTTATGTTGGCGTCGCTGTCGGTTTCGGCACCGGCCCAGGAAAACGACATCAAGATCGCTCTCGAGGAGAAGCGTGTGGAGAGCCTGAGCCCGGAAGGGCTTGACCTCGTGTTCTACATCCGGCTGGAGAATGTCTCCTCCCGGGATTATTCCCTTACAGCCAACTCGTACCGGTTCGTGATCCAGGAACAGGAGTATCTGCGGCTCCCTGCGAGAAGCCTGGGCAGGGACCTGCCGTTGAATCGTGGTTCCAGTGAGAGGATCCGGCTCCCGGTTCGCATCACATACGATAACCTGTACAGAAGCATCGCCGGGGTACAAGACGCAGTCTCGGTGAACTGCTACATCATGGGTGAGATGGTGTTCGCCCGAGGTCGCCGCCGGGGAGGCAGCCTCCCATTCGCTTTCAGCGCGGAATTCCCCATATTCCGGGCACCTACCGTGTCCGTGCAGTCGGTCAAGACCAGGGCTCTCACCATCGGGGGCGCAGACCTGGAGGTGGTGCTGAAGATCGCCAATCCCAACGGATTCAGCCTTGACATGGACGACCTGGAATACGACCTGAAGCTCGGCGGCCACCCGCTCAAACAAGGGCGGATCCGCTCCAGCGATCCTATCGCCTCATCCTCCGAACATATCCTGTCCATTCCCCTGCTGTTCAATTTCTATGACGTGGGGAAGGATGTGCATGCCCTCCTGCTGCAGGAGAGTGTCTCCTGCCAGGTGACCGGTACCCTGTTCATGCGCACGCAGTGGGAGCGTCTGTCCCTTCCTTTCGAGCTCAACCAGCGGGTTGCTGTCGAACGATAATATGGGGCGTCATACCGGAGGCGGTGAGCGGGCCGCGACATGATGAACACAGCAGCAGGCTCCGTCATCGAGATCAGCGTCATCATCCCCACCTACAACCGCGCGGGCTTCCTGCAGGAGGCCATACGATCCGTGCTCGACCAGGATTACTGGCAGGAAGGAACCGGGTGGGAGTTCCTAGTCGTGGACGACGGATCCACGGATGGCACCGCAGAAGTACTCCGGTCTCACGCGTCGAGCGTCTCCTATGTCCGGCAGCCACACGCCGGAGTCAGCGCCGCACGCAACCGGGGCCTGCGGCTGACCCGGGGTGAGTACGTGGCGTTCCTGGATTCGGACGATCTGTGGGAACCGCACAAGATCTCCCGCCAGATGCGTTTCATGAAGGAGCGAGCCGAAGCCGTTGTGGTCTGCAGCGAGGAGACATGGATCCGGAACGGTGTTTTCGTTAACCCCCGCAGGAAGCACCGCAAGCATTCCGGTTGGGTCTTCGAGAAATTCCTGCCGCTCTGCCTGTTGAGCCTGTCCTCGGCCCTGTTCCGGAGGCGTGTTTTCGATGAGATCGGGGTTTTCGACGAGGATCTCCCGGCCTGCGAAGACTATGACCTGGGGATCCGCCTGGCCCACCGATACCCAGTGTACACACTGCCGGATGCGCTGATCGTCAAACGCGGGGGCCATGCGGACCAGCTGTCGAAACAGTACTGGGGGATGGACCGGTTCCGTGTGTCGGCCCTGGAAAAGGCCCTGGAGCTCGACCTGACACCGGATCAGAGGCGGCTGGTCCAGGCCGAGCTGGCACGCAGATGTCGGATATTGAGCATCGGGTACGGCAAGAGGGGCAAGCATGCCGAGGCAAAACCCTATGAAGACCGCCTGCGTCTGTACGGTACGCCCTCCGGATCGACCTGCGATCCCGCTGAAGGGGCTTAATACAAAAAGGAGGGACGAGATGGGAGTGCTGGATGTGATCAGGGCCCGGAGGAGCGTCCGGGCCTACAAGAGCGAGCCTGTACTCGAGGAGACACTGGCACGGGTCCTGGAAGCGGCCCGGCTTGCGCCGTCAGGGAAGAACCTGCAGCCCTGGAAGTTCATCCTGGTCCGGGATGAGGAAAAAAAGCGGCAGCTGGCCGAGGCTTCCCGGGGACAATTCTTCATTGCGGAGGCGCCGCTCGTCATCGTGGCCTGCGGGTATCCCGAACGCAGCTACCAGCGGCAGGGGAACTACATGACCTCCTGGACCATCGATGTGAGCATCGCGATAGATCATCTCATGCTGCAGGCGCAGGAGGAAGGGCTGGGGACCTGCTGGATCGGAGCCTTTGAGGAAACCGCGGTCAAGGCACTCCTCGATGTCCCTGACGCGGTGAAGGTGCTGGCCCTTACACCCCTGGGGTACCCGGCGGAGGCCCCGCCCGACAGGGGACGTCGCGGCCTCGATAAGATCGTGTGCTACGAACGATATATGTGAGGTGAGGGGCGGTTAGAACCAGTAGTTGAACGCCAGAGAGATCTGGTATCCGCTCAGATCGAAGCGCTCGAAACTGGTGAACCTGTCCAGTGTCCCTTTGGCGAAGTTGTACTTGAATTCTCCCTCGAAACTGACCCTGCTTGCCAGGGGCAGGATGATGCCGCCCAGGCCCTGGAAGCCGAAGGACAGCTTGTTGTCGTCCCGGATGTCTGAAATATAGATAGGGTGGATGAGTACCCCGAGGTCGGTGTCCTCCCAGACATCGTCAAAATCTATGAGGTCGCCCTGAAGCCTTGCGCTCCAGATGTACAGCCCTACGCCGGCCCCGATGAAAGGGATGACCCTGTTGGCCCTGCCCAAGGGTGTAAGCTTGACGTTCAGCTGGATGGGTGTGACGGATACGGCAAAGACATGCTGGGGGAAGAAATCGGGTACGCCCACGGATCCCATGGGATATGCCCAGCGGCCGTCGACGTCGGCGAGCCCGTCCCATTCGTTATAAAAGCCTGACTGCTGCTTGGTGTACCCGTCCACGCTGACCTGCAAGGCTAATTCCCTTGTTACGAAGTACTCGTATGCGAATCCGAAAATGGAACCGGTGTAGTCGGACTTGACGAACGTCATGTTCAGGAATTCCGTCTCCCAGAGATCGCTCCCGGCTCTGGGGAAGAAATATCCGAGTTTGAAGGTGACGAGATCGGAATACACCAGGCAGGGGGAAACCAACAACAGCAACATCAAAATACTACCGATTCTTTTCATGTTTGTACTCCTCGCTTGACTGCCAATGCAAATTCCATGCCAACACGCCATCCCCATTCCCCAGGGGAAAATCCGCGGCAGACTGTGCTCAAAACAGGTCAATTGTCCTGTATCATAACAGATTTTACCCTATTCCACCCAATTCTGGAACCGTTAATATCTCAGGGAGGGTTTAACTGGTTCGGAAATGTCGTATACTTACAGAGAGGCCGACAATGCAGACCGAGATCATCCGAACCGACATAGCCAGGGAAGACCCGGAGATACTCCTCAAGGTCGCCGGGATCCTGGGGCGGGGGGGGCTGATCGTCTATCCCACCGACACCTTTTACGGACTGGGTGCCTCCGGATACCAGGCCGATGCGGTGCGCGGTATCTACCGGGTCAAGCAGAGGGACGCGAGCAAACCGCTCTCCCTGGTCATTTCGGATTATGCGATGCTTCAGGAAATAGCGGGGGAACTGCCGCCTGTGCTTCGCGCTCTGGCGGAGACCTTCTGGCCGGGTCCCCTCACCGTGGTCGTTCCCGCGTCTTCCCGGCTACCTGACGTACTGTTTGGGGCCTCCAGGAACATCGGCGTCCGGATTCCCGATCTTGCCTGGCTCCGTCGGCTGGTCCGGGAGTCGGGATTTCCCCTGACCGCTACCAGCGCCAACCTGTCCGGCGCCGACGAGATCGCCGATCCGCGCGAGGCCGTCCGGATCTTTCAGGGAAAGGTGGATCTCATCGTCGACGGCGGTGCCACCTCAGGAGGCCGGCCGTCCACCGTGCTCGACCTGAGCGTGCATCCTCCCAGGATCTTGAGACAGGGGGGCGTATCGCGGGAGCGCCTGCTCCCCTATCTGGCCTAGGCTGCCGCCGGGATCCCCTCTTGGGATTTACTTGACCTTGGCTCCGGTCGGTATGTCTTCCGAAAAGAAGGGGATGATGGCCGAATCGTCGGGTTTTACTGCAGCCAGGAGCATAGCCTGCGATTCGATCCCCCGGATCACGGCCGGTTTCAGGTTGACGATAACGATCAGTTTTTTCCCTGTCAGGTCTTCCGGGGCATAGGTGTCTGCGATGCCTGCGATCATCTGCCGTGTCTCGTCTCCGATGTCGATCTTCATCTTCACGAGCTTGTTCGTCCCCTCCACTCTTTCGGCCTGGAGGATCTCGGCCACCCTCAGGTCCATGCGCTTGAATTCGTCAAACGTGATTTGCTCCATTTTACCCTCCTTTGTAGGCTTGTCCGCCGGAATTTTTTCCGGCTCTTCCTCGAGAAAATCCTTGAGATCGACCCGCGGGAAGAGCTGATCGGGCTTGAGGAATTCGACACCGGCCTCCAGATCGTCGAAATTCAGGTCTGCCAGGTTGGCCTCTCCCGGGGACGCGGCCTCACCCAGGAAACGCCAGATCTTGTCTGCAGATTCGGGCATGACCGGATATACCAGGCAGGCGATGGTGCGGATGGCGGCCGCGGCCTGGAAGAGGATACGGCCCAGCCGGGCCCGCTCTCCTGCCTGTTTCGCCTTCTTCCAAGGTTCGTTGTCCGCCAGATAGCGGTTCACGGTGCTGATGTAGGCCCAGATTTCCTCCAGGGCGCGGTTGATGGCCAGGTTGTCGTAATGCTCTATGATCCTGTCCCTGTGCTCCAGGAACTCGGCATTGAGCTGCCTGTCCTCCCCGCCGGCCTCCCCGATCTCCGTCATCCGGCCTGAGAAGTAGCTTCGGATCATGGTCAAGACCCGTTGGACCAGGTTTCCCAGATCATTGGCCAGGTCGGAATTGACGCGGTGGATGAATCCTTCATGGGAGAAATTGCCGTCCAGCCCCACCGGGATCTCCCGCAGCAGAAAATACCGCAGCGGGTCGGTCCCGAAGGTGTCCAGGATGAGGTGTGGATCCAGCACGTTGCCCTTGGATTTGGACATCTTGGTCTTGTCCTTGAGCCACCAGCCGTGGCCGAATACACACTCGGGCAGGGGGAACCCACTCGCCATCAGGAAGGCCGGCCAGTACACCGCGTGGAAGCGCAGGATGTCTTTCCCGATGAGATGGACGTCAGCCGGCCAGAATTTCCGGTAGAGAGCGTCGTCGCTGCCGAAGCCTATGCCCGAAAGGTAGTTGTGCAGGGCGTCGAACCAGACATAGACCGTATGGTTGGGATCATCCGGTATCGTGACCCCCCACTGGACCGTCGTCCGCGTGATGCTGAGGTCCCTGAGCCCCTGCCGCACGAAGCTCGTTATCTCGTTCATCCGGGATTGGGGGCGGACGAAGGTCGGATTTTCGGCATAGAAATCCAGCAGGCGTTGCTGATAGGCGGAAAGCCGGAAGAAATAGCATTCCTCTGAAACCTGGCCGGCCTGTCTGCCACAGTCCGGGCAGATCTTGAAACCACCGTCTTCCAGGGGGACGTCCTCGGATAGGAAGTTCTCATCGGAGACACAGTAGTACCCCTCATACGTCCCCTTGTATATGTCACCCTTGTCCTTGAGCTTCCCGAAGAGTGACTGCACGACCTGTTCATGATGGGGCTGGGTAGTGCGGATAAAGCCGTCGTAATCGATGTTGAGGGCTTCCCACAGGTCCTTGAACCGGAGGACCATTTTATCGGCCAGCTCGATCGGCTGGATGCCTCGGGCTGCGGCCGCCTTTTCAATCTTCTGTCCGTGTTCGTCGGTCCCGGTGAGGAAGAACACATCATGCCCCATCATCTTTTTGAAGCGCGCGACCGCATCTGCGATGATCGTGGTGTAGGCATGCCCGATGTGGGGGACGTCGTTCACGTAGTAGATCGGTGTCGTGATATAGAAAGTTGTCTTAACGTTCTTGCCCACCGGACGCTCCTCCTCCGATCAATGTCATGGCTTCGACCCTGGTGGCGTTGCTGGTACGGAAGGACCCCCGGACCGCCGAGGTCACCGTGTGGGATTTGGGTTTCTTGGCTCCCCGCATGGACATGCACATGTGCTCGGCTTCGATGACCACCATAACGCCCAGGGGCTTGAGGGCCGTGTCGATAAGGTCGGCGACATCTTTAGTGAGCCGCTCCTGAACCTGAAGGCGCCGGGCAAAGACATCCACGACGCGAGCGATCTTGCTGAGGCCCACGATGCGCCCCCCCCTGGGGATGTAGGCGACGTGAGCCACGCCTGCGAAGGGCAGCAGATGGTGTTCGCACATCGAATAGAGCGGGATGTTCTTGATCAGCACCATCTCGTCGTGTTTCTCGCCCTGGATGGGCCGGAGATACTTTCCGGCATCCTCATGGGTGCCCCCCAGGATCTCTTTGAACATGTGCGCCACCCGGGTCGGTGTCTGTTTGATCCCGGGTCGTTCCAGGTCCTCTCCGATCCCTTCCAGGATGAGCCGCACCCCTTCCTCGATGCGCTTGAGGTCCGCTTTCTTACCTTTGGACATCGGATCTATCCTTCATCCCGCTTGGTTTGCTCCCCGGCGTAGGCCTGCAGGGCTAGGGCGATGATCTCCTTGACCGGCCGGCCGGTGGCATCCGCCGCCAGGAGACAGTCGTCGAATTCGGGCTGTGTGTTGACCGCCCCGCCTTCCGGCCCGGCCAGCTTGATCCGGATCTTTTTTCCCAGTACTTCAACGGTTTCGAAGCAGCGTGCCAGCACGCGGCGTCCTACCGGGAAGTAGCGCACTCCGATCGTGCTTGTCTCGCGGAAGACCAGGTTGACCAGGTCTTCCAGGGCTGTCTCCTCGGCCAGGACCGTGACCTTGCTGGCCAGGCGGCTCTTCTTCATGACGATCGGGGTCAGGTACACATCCAGTGCCCCCTCCTGCAGCGCGCGATCCAGAAATCCGGCCAGAACCTGGGGCGTTGAATCGTCGATGTTGGCCTCGATCTGAAAGATTCGCCGGCCGGGCCGCATGCCCACGCTGTCTCCGTAGAACACCCGCAGCAGGTTGGGAAATTCGGGGAGGTTGCGGCCGCCGGCTCCCCAGCCCACCTTGTCGTAACACAGCTCCGGGAGAGCGGAATAGGACTTGACCACCGTGGTGAGGATGGCGGCTCCGGTCGGTGTCACCAGTTCCTTCTTGACATGGGCCGAGTAGGTGGGAACGCCCGTGAGGAGCTCGCTCACGGCCGGCGCCGGGACCGGGAGCAGGCCGTGTGCCGCCTCTACCCAGCCGCTTCCGACGTTGATGGGAGAGGAGATGAATTCACCGATGTCCAGCATCTCAGCGAGCACGCTGAAGCCCACGATGTCTACCAGGGCGTCGTCCGCGCCGGCTTCATGGAGGTGGGTTTCCTCCCAGGGCCTCCCGTGGACACGCGCTTCGGCTTCGAACAGCCGGCGGAATACGGCCAGGGAACGTTCCTTGACTGCCTCGGACAATGAGGCCCGGCTTATGATATCCACGACGTCGGCCCATTTCCGGTGGACGTGGGCCTCACGGGTGACCTTGACATGGGCTTTGAGCCCGCGCAGGGAGGCTCTCTGTGTCTCTTCGAATGTGATCTCGACCGGGAGTTCCAGACCGGTCAAGGCATCCAGGAAGGCCGCCCTGTCGGGGCCGAGGTCCAGGAGTGCGCCCAGGATCATGTCGCCGCTGCAGCCCGCGAAGGCATCGAAGTACACAAATTTCATGACTTGTCCCCCTCAGGTGTCCCGGAGTTTTCGCGCAGGGCACTGTCGATACGCGGGAGGATATCTCCCGCCTTCCCCCGGAAAGAGAAGGACGCATGCTGGGTGAGGGGAGTCGGCTCCGGGTTTACTTCCACAACCGTGGCGCCAGCCTCCAGCGCAGCCAGAGGAAGCGAGGCCGCGGGATGCACAACAGCCGAGGTCCCCACCACGAACATCATGTCGCAGCGGGCACTGAGTGAAAAAGCCTGTCCGATGACATCCGGGTCCAGCGCCTCACCGAACCACACCACGTGGGGCCGGAGCATCGCCCCACAGTCCGGACAGAGGGGCGGAAGCGGCGAAAGGGGAGACACATGGTTCTCGACAAGCGTTCCTTCCTGCGTGCAGCGCAGCAGCCAGATGTTGCCGTGCAGTTCCAGGATGTTCCTGGAGCCTGCCTTCCCGTGGAGGCCGTCGATGTTCTGAGTGATCAGCGCAAACTGCGGGAACACGTCTTCCCATGCGGCCAGGACCCCATGCCCGGCATTGGGCTGTTTGGTAGACATCAATCCTCGCCGCCAGTCGTACCATTCCCAGACCAGTCCCGGATCGCGGGCAAACGCCTGGGGAGTGGCCAGATCCTGGGCCCGGTAGGTTTTCCACAGGCCTTCCTTGCCCCGAAAGGTTGGGATTTCCGACTCGGCCGAGATTCCTGAGCCGGTCAAAGCGACGATATTCTCGGCACGCTGCAGGCGTCCGATCAGCGCTCCCATGTTCCGGTCTTCATTCATCCCGTTTCTCCGGAGCATAGGATAGCTGAATTGCCCAGGGATGTCTATGAGAGGGCAGCTCTATTTTTGTTCGCCGAAGACCCGCCCAACCGCCCCATGGACTCACAAAAACAGAGCTGCCCTCAAAGCACTTGTTCGCCGAAGACCCGCCCAACCGCCCCATGGGCTCGGAAAGACAACACCCAACCTTTGGCAGCAATTATTATTCATCGCCTATGACCCGCCTGACCACGCCGGCCGGGGGCTGCCTTTTGCCTCGGTCCGGGGAGCATTAACATGGATCGTTCTGCAGCGGTTCTGTCTGGACATACCCTCGCCCACGGTATAGAATGGACCCGGCATGTGTTTCCAGCGTGCCGAGATTATCTCAGCCGTGAAACGTCGCGCCGATAGCTGCGGTATCCCACATCCGCGGAGTGTACTTTTTCATAAAAGGAGGATCGATGACTGAGGCACTATCCGATAATCTCCCCCAGGTCGGGATCGGGATCCTGGGCGGCACCGGACTGTACAAGATCGAGGGGATCCAGGTCAGGGACGAGGTGAAGATCGACACACCGTTCGGAGAGCCCTCGGACTCCTTCTTCATCGGTGAATACGCCGGCACCCGGATCGCGTTCCTCAGCCGCCACGGAGGGGGGCACCGCCTGCTACCCGCCGAGATCAACTATCAGGCCAATATATATGCCTTTAAGATGCTTGGAGCAGGCCATGTCATTTCCATAAATTCGGTGGGGTCCCTGAAGGAAGAGATCCCGCCCCGGGACGTGGTGATCCCCGACCAATTTTTTGACCGCACACGGCGAAAGAACTCCTTCTTTGGACAGGGCGTAGCCGCCCATGTCAGCATGGCAGAGCCGATCTGCGCCTCTCTGGCCGGAACTCTTTACCGGGCGGGCGAAAAGTTGGGGCTTCGCATCCACCCGCGTGGAACGTACATCTGCATCGAAGGCCCAGCCTTTTCCACCCGGGCCGAGTCCCACATCTACAGGTCCTGGGGCTGTGACGTGATCGGTATGACCAGCGCCACCGAAGCAAAACTCTGCCGGGAAGCGGAGATCTGTTATGCCGCCATCAACCTGGTCACGGACTACGATTGCTGGCGTGAATCCGAGGAGCCTGTTTCCATGGAGATGATCATGGGGAACGTGGCCGCGAACGTCAGCAGCGCCAAGGCCCTGCTCAAAGAGGTTATCCCCCAGCTTTCTGGGCCCGCCGGCGGGGCCTGCGCATGCGGTTCCGCCCTGGCCGGCTGTATCATCACGAGTCCCGATGTCATCCCCCAGGAAACGAGGGAAAAACTCCGTCATATTCTCGAAAAATATCCGGGGCAGTAAGAGGAGCGTGCACCATGAGTCTGGTCATTGTCGGTTCCCTGGCTTTTGACACCATCGAGACACCCACCGAACGCAAAGAGCGGATCATCGGGGGATCCTGTTCCTTCGCCGCCCTGGCAGCGAGCTACTTCACATCGCCGCAGATCGTGGCTGTCATTGGGGAAGATTTCCCTCAGGAATTCATTTCCCTCCTGAACTCAAGGGGAGTGGATACGCGGGGAGTGACCCGTGAGAAGGGCAAAACTTTTCACTGGGAGGGGCGCTACGGCGACGATCCCAACCAGCGGACCACAATCCGGACGGATCTCAACGTGTTCCAGGATTTCAAGCCCCTGCTGCTCCCGGATTATACCGCCGCCGACATCGTTTTCCTGGGAAACATCGATCCCGATCTCCAGGCGGAGATCCGCAGGCAGGCCCGGGAGCCCCGACTGGTCGCCATGGACACCATCAACCTCTGGATCAACACCAAACCCGAAGCACTGGTTCGCGTACTCAAGGAAGTGGACATATTCTTTGCCAACGATGAAGAGGTTAAGATGATCGCCGGCGAGCTGAACCTGATAAAGGCCGGGCACGCCCTGCTCTCTATGGGGCCTTCACTGGTGGTCATCAAGAAAGGCGAACACGGCGCACTGCTCTTGGGCAAGGACTTCATGTTCGGTGTCATGGCCTATCCCTGCGAATCCGTGATCGATCCGACCGGCGCCGGAGACAGCTTTGCCGGGGCGTTCCTGGGCTACCTGGACAGGACCGGTTCTTTCCTCCCCGAGGATTTCCGGAAGGCCGCGGCCTACGGCAGCGTGCTGGCCTCCTTCACCATCGAGGATTTCAGCGTGGATCGCCTGAAGGGGATTTCCGATCAGGAGATCGAGGATCGGCTCCAGGCCCTCAAGAACCTGGTTATTTTCTGAGCTTGCCAGGCTGAATATCAACCACAGAAAGGAACTAAAAATGAGCGATTCGACCCGCAAGCCCGTTGAGCCCTTCAAGATCAAGAGCGTTGAACCCATCCGGAAAACTTCCCGGGAGGAACGGGAACAGATCATCCGGAGCGGCGGATTCAACCTTTTCAATGTCCCCGCGGAGAACGTGTTCATAGACCTCCTGACGGACAGCGGCACATCGGCCATGAGCCATTTCCAGTGGGCCGGGATGATGCAGGGGGACGAATCCTATGCCGGTGCCCGGAGTTATTTCCGCTTCGATCAGGCGGTCAGGAACATCTTCGGTTTCAAGCACGTGATCCCCACGCATCAGGGGCGTGCCGCCGAAAGGATCCTGTTCCAGACCGTGGTGGGATCGGGTCAGCGAGTGCCCAGCAATATCCATTTCGATACGACCCGGGCCAATATCGAGGTCCGGGATGCCGAGGCCGTGGACCTGGCCGGGATAGCTGCCTACGATCCCGACGACCGTTCCCCCTTCAAAGGCGACATGGATGTGGAAAGGCTGAAGGCCTTCATCCAGGAGAATGGGGGTGGGGACAAGATTCCCCTGGTTATGCTCACCATCACGAACAACTCCGGCGGAGGACAGCCCGTATCGCTGGCCAACATCCGTGCCGTCAGCGCGGTCTGCAGGGAGAACGGCATCCCGTTCTTCCTGGATGCCTGCCGTTTTGCCGAGAATGCCTATTTTATCCAGCAGCGCGAGGAGGGACAGTCCGAACGGTCCGTGCTCGACATCGCTCGAGAGATCTTCTCCTGTGCAGATGGCGCCACCATGAGCGCCAAGAAGGATGCCCTGGTGAATATCGGAGGCATCTTGAGCGTCAACGACGATGCGCTGGCGGAAAAGCTCCGGAACAACCTGATCGTCAGCGAGGGCTTCCCCACCTACGGGGGATTGGCCGGCAGGGACCTGGAGGCGATCGCCCGGGGGCTGGAAGAAGTCATGGACGAGGCCTACCTTGAACACCGCACCGCCCAGGTAGGCTACCTGTGGGAGCTCCTGGATCAGGCTGGGCTCCCGGTCTACGGCCCCCCGGGGGGACACGCCGTCTATGTGCTGGCGGACCGGTTCCTGCCCCATCTCCCGCGGGATCAGTATCCGGGGCAGGCGCTCAGCGTAGCGCTCTACCGCGAGGCGGGTGTGCGCGCCGTTGAGATCGGAGGGGTGATGTTCGCCAAGAAGGATGAGGCGACCGGCCGGGAGATCTATCCGAAGCTGGAGCTGATCCGTATGGCGGTGCCCCGCCGCGTGTACACGCTGTCCCATCTCGAGTATGTAGCCGATGCCCTGGCCTCCCTGTTCGAGCGCCGCGATACGATCCGGGGATTAAGGATCATCCATCAGGCTCCCCATCTACGGCATTTCACCGCACGTTTCGAAGAAATGGATTAGGCCTGCGGCCTAGATGCGGTAGAACCACATCAGCGGCAGCCAGAGCTGGTGGGCATAGGGGATCTTCTTGTGGTTGACCAGGATCTCAGTGCTCTCCCAGTCGTGGACCAGGTTGAACAGCTGGAACAGTTCCTCCACATCATCAGGAGTGAAGGATGTGGAATGGCGCACCCACTCTCCCTCGCCCTGTTCCGTGTAGGTCGGGATCCGGCGGGCCAGGTCGACGGCCTCCGTGTACTTGGGGGAGGATTTGTGGCCGAATTCGACGGTTATCTTGAAGGCCTTGGCCTTTGTGTCGGGATGCAGGATAGTGTCCAGTTTTTCCTCTTCGGCTTGGTCGTCGTGGTCTTTCCAGCGGCTCATGTTCCGGCTCCGGTATCTTGGTTACACTTATAAGCATTCGTTGTGGTGATGTCAACCTCTGCACGGTTGACAATTTCCCCTGTACGGGATAAAAAGAGAGACTAAATCAGTCAAGGAGACCGAAAGTGGTTGTTATCGCATGGACCGTCTTAGCCGCCGTCGCATATGTTTCCAAATGGATCTCCAGCCTGGTCGTGATCAACGACACCCATCCGCTCGAGGCCATGCTGGTGGGCATCCTTCTGGGCGCACTGGCCCGCAACCTGGGCCTCATGCCAAAGAAGTGGGAGCCTTACCTCAAGAAATTCGAGACGCCGCTCCTCTGGGGCATCCTGCTGCTGGGCGCGGGCTTCACGCTCAAGGTGGCGAGCGAGCTGCCCCTGAGCCTGGTGGTCATCCTTGTCTCCATGGCCTTCGGGTTCCTCTTCGTCTATTTCGTGGCCCGCCGGATGGGCCTGCCCGATAAATTGAGCGCCCTCCTGGCCGTGGGCACCTCCATCTGCGGGGGGAGCGCTATCGCCATCGTATCACCCCTGATCAAGGCCAAGGAAGAGGAGACCAGCTATTCCGTGAGCACCATCGTGATCTCGGCGTTCATACTGCTCGTCAGCCTGCCCATCCTCGGGGGAGTCCTGGGCCTGGATCAGCAGTCCTTCGGCATCTGGGCGGGGACCTCCGTCCACAATACACCGCAGACCATCGGGACCGGCTACATGTTCGGAGAGGAGGCGGGCCAGGTAGCCACCATCGTCAAGCTCACGCGGAACATGTTCATGATCGTGATGGCCTTCCTCGTCTCCATCTGGTTCGGAGCCAAGGAAGCGGAGAGGAGCAAGCTCGGCAAGAAGGCGATCCTCAAGGCTTTCCCCTGGGTCCTGTTCGGGTATGTGGGTATGGCCGTGTGCGCGGTCCAGGGATTCTTCACCCCCGAGGGCATCGCGTTTTTCAAGTCTGCCGGCAAGTTCCTGATCCTCATGGGGATGGTGGGCATCGGGTTCGGGACTGACTTCCGCGCCATCAAGCGCTTCGGGATCAAGCCCCTACTGGTGGGGATGCTGGGTGCCCTCGTGGTGACCTGTGTCTCCCTCCTCCTCATTTATTTGCTGTTCTAGACTGAGCTATTCATAAGAAGTGCCGATCAATTTAGCCTGAATAACTCTCGCTCAATTCAGTGAAGTAGACTGGATCATTTACGGGTCGAGATTAGTGCAGCGACAAGGAAGCGGCTCATGAGGCGTAGTATACTACGTCGATTGGGCCGCAACGTCGTTGATGTGCTGAGATCGAGGTGTAAATGATCCAGTCTCAGTTGATGAGCATGCAGTCGCCATAGGAGAAGAATCGATACCGCTCGCGCACGGCCTCCCGGTACGCCCGCCTGATGATCTCATAACCCCCAAACGCGGCGGTCAGCATGAGCAGCGTGGATCGGGGTAGATGGAAGTTGGTGAGGAGCCGCCCCACGACCTGAAAGCGATATTCCGGGTAGATGAACATCCGGGTCGCGCCGGATCCAGGCCGCACGCGTCCCCCGGCTGCCGCACTCTCCAGTGCCCGCACGGATGTGGTCCCCACCGCGGTGACAGGCCTCCCCGTCTCCAGCGCCGCGTTGATGGAGCGGGCGCTCGGTTCGGGTATGGAATACGTTTCCTCCAGCATCCCATGGTCCTCCACGCTCTCCACCCGCACCGGCTGGAAGGTGGCCAATCCAACATCCAGGCAGAGGGGGGCGGCTTCCACTCCGCCTCGCTCCAACTCCTCCAGGAGCCGGGGCGTGAAGTGCAGCCCGGCGGTCGGGGCGGCGATGGAGTTTCCCCTTCCCCGCGCAAACACAGTCTGGTAGCGCTCCAGGTCCGTTTCCCGCAGGTGGTCGTGTTCTCTTTTTCGCTTGATGTAGGGGGGCAGGGGAGCGAATCCCTCTTTTCTCAGTTCCGCCGGCACGTCGGCATCTCCGAAGCTGATGACCCGCTGCCCTTCCTGTCCCACCTCTGTGACTATCCCCGTCAGGGAAGGGGTGAACACGATGGCATCCCCTTCCTGTACGCGCTTGGCCGGCCGGCAGAGTACCTCCCAGTCCCCCGCAGTCCCCGGGCGCACGAACAGGAACTCGATGCGCTTCCCCTCCCTGCTCCCCCAGATCCGGGCCGGGAAGACGCGTGTCTCGTTGCGCACGAGGACATCACCCCGGGAGAAGTGCTCGGGGAACTCGAGAAAAGTGGAATGCCGGATCTCCCCGCTCTCGCGGTCGACCACCAGCATGCGGGACGAATCCCGCCGGGGGAGCGGCTGTTGGGCGATCAACTCCTCCGGGAGGTCGTAGTCGAAATCGGAAACCTTCATGGGGTCGGATCGCGGGCTAAGACTTCGGGAACAGGTCGCCCTGGG
The DNA here is from genome assembly GCA_965602945.1 of uncultured bacterium. Taxonomy (GTDB): domain Bacteria; phylum Acidobacteriota; class Aminicenantia; order Aminicenantales; family Aminicenantaceae; genus JAUXEH01. The sequence goes on from CBFDBC010000002.1 coordinate 51,510, forward strand.
GCTCGTTCGGTGATCCCGGCGCGGCATAGCCCAGGTGTGCGTAGGCCCGGGGGGTCACACGGCGGCCGCGGGTCGTCCGCTCCAGGAACCCGATGCGCATCAGGAAGGGCTCGTAGATCGACTCTATGGTGTCCTTTTCCTCGTCGATTGCGGCCGCGATGGTGTTGATGCCCACTGGCCCCCCCGCGAAGTTCTCGATGATGGTGCCCAGTATTTTGCGGTCGACATCGTCCAATCCCAGGGAGTCCACCTCCATCATGTCCAGCGCCTGGTCCGCCTCCGCGGTGGTAATCCTCCCGTCGGCAATCACCTCCGCGTAGTCCCGCACGCGCCGCAGCAGACGGTTGGCCACACGCGGCGTGCCCCGGGAGCGGCGGGCCACCTGGAGGGCGCCGTCATGGTCGATGTCCACATCCAGCAGGGAGGCCGAGCGCCGGATGATCGTCTTCAGGTCTTCATCTCCATAATAGTCCAGCCGGTGGATGATGCCGAAGCGGCCTCGCAGCGGCGCCGTGATGCGTCCGGCGCGCGTGGTGGCACCGATCAGGCAAAACTTCTTAAGGCGGAGCTTGTGGCTGCGCGCCCCGGGTCCCTGGCCGATCATGATGTCCAGGTTGAAGTCCTCCATGGCGGAGTACAGGATCTCCTCCACCGAGGGGTGGAGGCGGTGGATCTCATCGATAAAGAGGACCTCCTTGGGCTGGAGGTTGGTCAGGATAGCGGACAGGTCACCCGCCCGTTCGATAACCGGCCCCGAGGTGGGCTTGATCCCCACGCCCATCTCCTTGGCGATGAGATATGCCAGGCTGGTCTTTCCCAAACCGGGGGGACCGTAGAGCAGTACATGGTCCAGGTGCTCGTCCCGCTTGCGGGCCGCCTCGATAAAGATCTTCAGGTTGGCCTTGATGTTTTCCTGACCGATGAACTCCTCGAAACTGCGCGGCCGGAGGTTGTCCTCGAACAGGAGGTCTTCCTTGGTGCGGACCGGGTTGAGGACCGCCTCGATGGGAGCGGAATTCTTTGTCATGGGTGTGTTTTCTCACTCATCGTATAGCGCATTTTCCTCCTCAATGCAAGGCCGTCCGGTCCGCCGCCATGCCTGCCCGCCCTGTAAGGAATTAGCATCGGCTAAGCAGGCGCATGTCAGGCGAAGTGGTGTTGGACTGGATGGCGGGGGCATGTGAACGGCCGATAAGGCGCCGATCCGATAGGGTGGTGCCGGTCAGTATGACTAGGATTACAGTCTGGCCAGCTGCCGCAGCGATTCGCGCAGCAGGGTCTCGA
>CBFDBC010000003.1:0-47169 GCA_965602945.1 uncultured bacterium
ATCGATTAGGCCGGGAAAACATCAGGGGGGGAATTGGCTGCGACATTTTCCGAAAAGGTTCTGGGAAGCCGAGCCGGCAGGGACGTCAAGGCCGGAGAGGTGGTCACGGTCGCCCCGGACTTCATCCTGTCACACGACAACACGGCCGCCATCAGCTTGGAGTTCGCCAAGCTGGGGGTGGAGCGGGTTCGGCGGCCGGAGACGATCGTCATCATCCTGGACCATGTGGTCCCGGCGGCCGCAGAAAAATATGCACTGAACCACAAGATCATCCGGGAGTTCGTGGCCGGCCAGGACATCCCCCATTTTTTCGACATCCAGAACGGCATCTGCCACCAGGTCTTTTCCGAATCCGGCTTCGCCCTTCCCGGAAAACTCATCCTGGGGGCGGATTCGCACACCACGAGCTACGGCGCCTTCGGCGCCTTCTCGGCGGGGATCGGGCGGACCGAAGTGGCCTGCCTGTGGGCCACGGACGAGATCTGGCTGCGAGTGCCCGAGACCATCCGCATCGAGCTGGAGGGCTGGTTCGGGGAGGGGACCGCAGCCAAGGATGCGATCCTCAAGATCATCGGCGACAACGGCGCGGATTTCGCCAATTACATGGCGGTGGAGTTCGCAGGACCGGCCGCCGCCCGCTTCAGCCTGTCCGAGCGCCTGGTCTTCGCCAACATGGCGGCAGAGATGGGCGCCAAGAACGGGTATTTCGCCCCGGACGAGAAGACACTGGCCTATCTCAAGGGACGTGCCCGGATGGAATTCACACCGGTCTTTTCGGACGCAGATGCCGATTTCGCGGGTGTGCTCCGTTATGACCTTTCCGCTCTGGAACCCCAGGTCGCCTGCCCGCACACGGTGGACAACGTCCGGCCGGTGAGCGAGGTGGCGGGAACCCGCTTCCATCAGGCGCTCATCGGGACCTGCACCAACGGCCGGATGGAGGACCTGCAGGCCGCGGCCCGCGTCCTCGACGGCCGCAGGATCCATCCCAACGTACGCGTGCTTGTGATCCCGGCCTCCCGGCAGGTGTACGTGCAGGCCATGAAACAGGGCATCCTCGAGATCCTGTCCGAGGCGGGCTGTGTGATCCTGAACTCCGGGTGCGGGCCCTGCCTGGGTGCCCACCAGGGGATCCTGGCCCCGGGCGAGGTGGCCCTCAGCACGGCCAACCGCAATTTCCGGGGCCGCATGGGGAGCCGTGACTCGGAGATATACCTGGCTTCGCCGGCCACGGTGGCAGCCTCCGCCCTGACCGGGACTATCACCGACCCGAGGACCGTATCATGAAGGAAGGAAGGGTCTGGAAGTATGGGGACGACGTCAACACCGATGTCATCTTCCCGGGCAAATACACCTACGCGCTCATGGAGCCCGAGGAGATGGCAGGGCATGCCCTGGAAGACCTGGACCCGGATTTCGCCAAACAGGTCAGTCCCGGGGATGTGATCGTGGCCGGTACGAATTTCGGCTGCGGGAGCTCCCGCGAGCAGGCCGCCTCCTGCCTCAAGTTTGCCGGTGTGCAGGCCGTGATCGCCAAATCCTTCGCGCGCATCTTCTTCCGCAATGCGATCAACCAGGGCCTGCCCGTGATCCAGTCCTTGGAAGCGGTCGACGCCCTACAGACGGGCGACACGATCCGGATCGACTTCGCCCGGGGCCGCATCCACACGCCACACGGAGAATTCGAGTTCCCGCCCCCGCCCGAATCGGTCCTCGGCATCCTCCGGGCCGGCGGCCTCGTCGCCTACACGAAACTCAAGCTCAAACGCTAAATCGATATATAACACTGTCCCGCGGAGGCATTTCCAAAATCTCGATATATCGAGAGCAGGTGTGCAAGCTGAAGAGGTATGACCTGTGACTCCACATCAGCATTTCAGAACATGCAATAAATTCTGTTCCGGCGGGTAAACTGATAAGGAGGCCGTCCGGAGGCGAGCGGGCATGGTTCCTCGTAGAGGAGAGCGAGCCGAGGAATAAGGCGAGATTCCTCGCCGGGGAAGATCGCCGGGCCGACGTTTCAGTTTACCCGCCTGAACAAAAAAACGCCTTTTTTGAAATGCTTGCCTCTCGACATAGGGTTTGAACTTTTCGCCCCGCTCTTCTATCATAGAGCCTAGATGATTCACGGGTCGAGTTTGCCATAGATGGTAGGCGCGGCAGGTTAAACTTTAGAGAGGAGACATAGATGCCGAAATACCGGATAGCCGTTCTGCCCGGAGATGGAGTGGGCGTTGAGGTCATGGAAGCAGCCCGGATCGTGCTGGACAAAATGCGGTTCGATGCCGAGTATGTGGAGGGGGACATCGGATGGGAATTCTGGTGCAAAGAGGGGGATCCACTCCCTGAAAGGACCATCTCGCTGCTCAAAAACACGGATGCCTGCCTGTTCGGCGCCATCACCTCCAAGCCCAGGGAGGATGCGGCCGAGGAGCTCGACCCCAAGCTGCGGGACCAGGGCTTCGCCTACTTCAGCCCCATCGTGCGGCTGCGTCAGGAATTCAACCTCTATACCAACCTGAGGCCCTGCAAGGCCTACCCCGGTAATCCGCTCAACTACCGGGATGATGTCGACCTGGTCATCTTCCGGGAAAACACGGAAGGCATGTATGCGGGCGTGGAGTTCTTTCCCCTGCCCCAGAAGGTCAAGGACGCGCTGCTCCTGCACCCCAAGATGCAGAAGTTTGCGGAGGTTCCCAACGAGGAGCTGGCGCTAAGCACGCGCATCATGACCCGGAAGGGGTGCTCGCGCATCCTGCGCCGGTCCTTCGAATACGCCCGTCAGCACAAGCGCCGGTCGGTCACACTCGTAGAGAAGCCCAACGTGCTGCGGGAGACCGGGGGGTTCATCCTCGACCTGGCCCGCAGGATGGCGCCCGAATTCCCGGATGTGGAGTTCTGGGAGGCCAACGTGGATGCCATGGCCATGTGGCTGGTCAAGAACCCCCAGGATTACGCGGTGCTGGTGGCGGAGAACCTCTTCGGCGACATCATCTCCGACCTGGCGGCCCAGCTGGTGGGCGGCCTGGGCTTCGCCTGCAGCGGCAACATCGGGGACGACTATGCGGTGTTCGAGCCCACCCACGGCTCCGCCCCCAAGTACACCGGCATGTACAAGGTCAACCCCACGGCCATGCTGCTGGCCACCAAGATGATGTTCGACTGGTTGGGAGAGGAGGAAGACGCCGTCCGGCTGGAGGCGGCCATAGCGGCGGTGATCAAGGAAGGGAAGACCCGGACCTATGACCTGGGTGGGACCTCGACCACGCTGGACATGGCCCATGCCGTGGCCGCGCATCTGGAGTGAGGCCGGATGGGACAGACCATAGTCGAGAAGATCATCCAGGCGCACACAGGGGACGAGGCCGCGCCGGGGAAGATCGTGTGGATGGACCTCGACGTCCGTTCGGCGCGGGACTTCGGCGGGCCCAACGTGGTCAAGAATTTCGAGGCCGAGTACGGCCAGGCCCCGGTGGACGACCCGGCTCGGACCTTCTTCACCTTCGACCTGTGCGTGCCGGCCTGTTCCCTCAAATATGCGGACAACCAGCAGATCTGCAGGGAGTTCGCCCGCCGGCAGGGGATACGGGTGTTCGACGTGGACGAGGGGATCGGATCCCATGTGCTGATCGAGAAGGGCTCGGCCCGCCCCGGGGGCACGGTCGTTGGCACCGACAGCCATCTCAACATCCTGGGCGCCGTCGGGTGTTTCGGGCAGGGCATGGGTGATGTGGACATCACCTTCGCCTTCAAGACCGGCCGCAGCTGGTTCCAGGTGCCAGAGACCCTCAAGGTTGTGCTGAAGGGGGAGGCCGGATGCGCTTCCGCCAAGGACCTGACGCTGTTCCTGCTCAGGGAACTGGGAACCCGGAAGGCCGCGCTCCGGGCCGTGGAGTTCTACGGTGACCCGGTCCGTGGGCTTTCCCTCTCCGGACGCATCACGCTGTGCAGCATGGTCACCGAGATGGCGGGGATCATCGGCTTCATCCCTGAATGGAATGATGAGGCCGCTCAAGAGATGGAACACCTGACGGGCGGGTCCTTCCACCATCCCCTGGCCGACATGGACGCCGGCTATGCCGAAGTCCTGGAGCTCGCTGCAGGGGACATACCCTCCCTGACTGCGGCTCCTCACCTGCCCACGAACGTGGAAGAGGTCCGGGACCTGAAAGAGGTAAGCATCGACACGGGTTTCATTGGGTCCTGCACCAACGGGCGTTTCGAGGACCTGCAGGCGGCCGGACGCATCCTCAAGGGCCGGAGGATAAAGGATGGGATCACCCTCAAGGTGGTCCCGGCCACACGCCACGTTTACGGCCGGATGCTGGAGTCAGGGCTGCTTCAAGACCTGTTCGCTGCCGGCGCCGTGGTCTCCAATCCGGGCTGCGGCGGCTGCGCCGATGGACACATCGGCCTCACCGGACGCAACGAGGTGCAGATCAGCACGGGCAACCGCAACTTCGAGGGCAAGCAGGGTAAGGGCCGCACATATCTGGCCGGCCCGGAAGTCGTGGCCGCCTCTTGCCTGACCGGCCGCATCACCTCTCCGGAGGACCTGTTATGAGCAGGCCACTGGTTCTGGAGGGACGGATCTGGGTCCTGACCGGCCGGGACGGGAACCTCATCGAGGACATCGACACGGATCAGATCTTCCACAACGCCCATCTCCACATCACCGAGGTGTCGGAGATGGGCCCCTTTGCACTGGGCAACCTGGAAGGCTGGAAGCACTTCGCGGGCGAGGCCCGGGAGGGCGACCTCGTCTTCGCCGGCAGGAACTTCGGGGCGGGTTCGTCCCGCCAGCAGGCCGTTGACTGCTTCCTGGCCCTGGGCATTTGCCTCATCGCCGCCCCTTCCTTCGGTGCCATATACTTCCGCAACGCAGTCAACTCAGGGCTGCCGGTCCTGGACGGCCCAGGCCTGGCGGAGCTGGCCGGGGATGGAAAACTCCAGACGGGAGATGCGGTCAGCCTCGACCTGCACTCCGGGGAGGGGCGCAGCCTGACACGGGGGTTGGATTTCCGGCTGCAGCCCATGAGCGGCGTCCAGCATGACATCTGGCTGGCCGGAGGCCTGTTCGCCTATGCACGGGAAGGATCGGGAGGATAAGCCGTGCTGATCCTGGCCGTGGACACCAACACCTCAGCCGGATCGGTCGCCGTCCTGCGGGGGAGGCGGCTGCTGGCCGAGGTTAACCTGGACTCTCCCCGGACCCATTCGGAGCGGCTGCTCCCGTCCATCGACCTGCTGATGGACGCTCTGGGCATCCGCCTCGCGGACATCGACGGTTATGCCCTGGCCGTTGGTCCCGGATCGTTCACCGGGATCCGCATCGGCATGAGCACTGTGAAATCCTTCGCCTTCTCTTCCCGCAAGCCCATCGCCGCGGTCTCCAACCTCGAGGCGCTGGCGCTGAAGATCAAACAGACCCAGGCGCGGCTGCTCTGTCCCCTCATGGATGCCAAAAAGAGCGAGGTTTACTCCGGCCTGTTCGAAGTGCGGGCCGGAGGCATGCGGGAGATCGTCGCGCAGGGCTTATACAGGCCCGACCGCCTGTTCTCGCAGTTTCCCTCCCACCGGATCATCACCTTCATCGGGAGCGGAGTGCCCGTGTACCGGGACAGGCTCGCGGACTACTTCAAGGACAAGGCCCGGCTCTCCCGGCGTTCGCTCCATGTCGGCTTCGAGGTCGGTCTCCTCGGTTATGAGCGGCTGAAGTCCGGCCGGGGCCTGGACAGCTTCCAGGTCGAGCCCCTGTATTTCCGGAGATCGCAGGCAGAAGAAGGCCGCCCGTAGCGCCATGCTGCCCCCTCCCACGTATTACCTCAGGCGTATGCAGGAGCGGGACCTCCCTTTCATAATGGAGATCGAGAGGCTGTCCTTCCCCAATCCCTGGCAGGAGTCCTCCTTTCGGGGCGAGATCGAGAACCTGCACATTACCTACCCCAGTGTCATCGTGCAGAGGCCGCACGACCGGATCATCGGGTACATCATATTCTGGTACGAGGCGGATAAGGCCCAGATAAGCAATTTCGCGCTGCATCCTGACTTCAGGGGCCTGGGGGTGGGGGAGTCAGCGCTCAAGGAGATCCTGGGCGCCATCCGGGCCATGGGGGCCGGGCATGTCGTGCTGGAAGTCCGGCCGTCCAACGTCTCGGCCCTGAGTCTGTATCAAAAACACGGGTTCGTGATGTTGGGGACGAGGCTGGGCTATTATCAAAATCCGCCGGAAGACGCCCTTGTCATGATCCGTTATTTTGATCCTTTCCCTCAACGTGACTGAACACGGCCGTTCCTTTCACTCCCACCCATGTCAGTAGTCGACCCGGATGAGGCAGAGGCCCCTGGCCGGGGCCGTGGGAGTAGCCCCTACCGTTCGGGCCCTGTGTTCGAAAATCTCTTCGATGGCCCCCGGTTCCACCCTGCCTTTGCCGACTTCCAGAAGGGTGCCGACCATAGTCCGGACCATGTACTGTAGAAAGCCGTTGGCCTCGACCGTGTAGGTGATCTCGCCTCCGGAAGCTCCGATTTCCGAGCGGGTGACTTTCCGCACGGGATGCCGCAGCCGGTTGGAGGAGAAGGATGTGAAGTCGGCCTCCCGGACAAAGAGCCCGGCCGCGGTCTTCATCTTCCCCACATCCAGGGGGCCCGGCCAGTGCAGGGCGTATCGTACATCGAAGGGGCTGATCGGCCGGGTGTTCATGATCCGGTATCGGTACACTTTGGAACGGGCCGACTTCCGTGCATGGAACGTGTCGTCCACCCGTTCGAGCGACAGAACCCGGATGTCATCGGGGAGCTGGCCGTTCAGGGCCCGGAGCAGCTCTGCGTCATCCAGGTCGAGATCGGCCTGGAAGCTGGCTACCTGGCCCAGGGCATGCACGCCCGCATCCGTGCGCCCGGCACCCTGGACCGGGATACGGCGGGAGCGGAAACGGAAAAGCGCGTCCTCCAGAGTACCCTGGATGGTCTTTTTCCGGGGCTGAAGCTGCCAGCCGTGATATTCCGTCCCGTCATAGCTGATGACGATCTTGTAGCTCTGCTTCATCTCGATCGGCTCCCGAACAGGAGATTTTCCCTGCCTCATCAGCTGAGCAGGGGAAAGAACTCCTTCAAGGCCTGTTCCACAGCCTCTTCAGCAGTCTCCACCGGTATCACACCCTCGATGTCCCAGGTCCCGAGGCCTACGATCCTCTTCTCATGGACCCGGCCGTAGGCGATCTCCGACAGCGTTCCGAAGGAGCCGTCCACGGCGATGAGGGTGTCCGAGTTCATGACCACCAGGTTGTTCCGGGAATAGCCCATGCCGGTTGCCACGGCGATGTCGATGTGGGAATTGGCATCCTTGGGTGAACCGCCGGGAAGGATCCCGAGCGTCAGCCCACCTGCCTGCCGGGCTCCGCGGGCGGCCGCCTCCATGACCCCACCCAGGCCGCCGCACACCAGGATGGCGCCCTTCTCGGCGATGAGCCGGCCGACCTCGTAAGCGATCTCCCGGAATCGGGCTTCCGGGACCGCGCCGCCTATGACACCGACCCGGATCTTGTTTTTTAGGTCCATGCTCTCTCCTCGTCGGAATATGTATTAGGGATATTATATAAGACGCCCGCAAAGTGCAATCCGTGTCACAGGATTGAACCGTCACACCAAATAGACTACAATGCCCAATTGAGGTTGAGCCGATGACCAGGTACCGTACACTGACCGGAATCTTGGTCTGTGCTCTGTTTTTCTCCAGCTGCGGCCCGAAGTCTCCCGAGCCCGCCTCCTCCTTCCGATTTATCGACGCCCTTTCGGAAGAGAACATCGTCCGGTCCCCTCTTCGGGATACGACGGCGCCGCTTGAGGGGCCGGACATCCGCTATCCCACGCATTCCGCTCCTCTGGACGAGGCGGGGATCTCCTCAAATCCTCTAGACCTCAAGCGCAGGCTCCGGCTGGGGGGGACGGAGCGAAACACTCTCTTTGCCCCGCCCGGATCCGAGTACGCCTTCGAGGTGACCCTGACGGCCGATTCCGTGCTCGAATTTGCGGTGGGGATCGTTCGCGAGGCCGCTTTTACGGCATCCGGGCAGGGAAACGAAGTGGGGGGCGCCGGTGTCGATTTCCGTGTAGAGCTGGAGATCCAGGGCCGGAAAAGGACCCTGTTCCAGGAATATATGACCGGCCCTCCGGCCGCGGAGGAGCCCGGGATCGCCTTCGCCCAGCACCGGTTGGATCTGCCCTATGAGGCGGAGGAGGCGCGCCTGTCGTTCGTCACAAGGGGAGAGAGCCCCTGTTTTTCTTTTTGGGCCAACCCCATCCTCTTCCGTCAGGAGTCTTCCGGGTTGAATGTCATATTGATCTCCGTGGATACGCTTCGGGCCGACCACCTGGGGAGCTACGGATACAGCCGCGACACCAGCCCGCACATCGATGCCCTGGCTGAAGACGGGATCCGGTTCGCCAACGCCTACTCCTCCTCATCCTGGACGCTGCCCTCGCATGTGTCTCTCATGACCTCACTGCACGGCGTGCGCCACCAGGTCTATCACGACGACGAGCGCATGGACCCGGGGCTTGTAACCCTGGCCGAGCATTTCCAGAGCCGCGGATACTCCTGCGCCGCATTCACCGGAGGTGGATTCGTGAGCCCGGCCTACGGATTCGCCAAGGGTTTCGATACGTATGATGTGGGATCGGGCCATGTCCTCAATCAGGATTCGGCCGACCGGGTCTATCGATTTGTTTCCCCTTGGATCGACCGCCATAAGGACCGCAGTTTTTTCCTGTTCCTGCACACCTACCAGCCCCACAGCCCCTATGCCTGCCCCATGCCTTACAAGACCATGTTCCTGAACGATGACTCCCTGTTCGGGCATGCCGACCTCTTCTATATTCTGGGCGGACAAGCGAACCTGTACAAATCCCTTCCCGATGCCGAACGCCAGAACCTGATCGACCTGTATGACGGAGAGATCCGCTATGTGGACGACCGGCTCATCGGGCCTCTGGTCGCTCAGCTCAAAGCTCAGGGATTGTACGACCGGACCCTGATCGTCTTCCTCAGCGATCATGGGGAGGAGTTCTTCGACCACGGTGCCTGGGGACACGGCCACAGCCTTTATGACGAGCTTTTAAAGGTGCCTTTGATCTTAAAGCTGCCCAAATCCCAACACAAGGGAATGTCTCCGGATACGATCGTGTCCCTGGTGGACGTTATGCCCACCCTGCTCGATGCGATGGGGTGGGACATTCCCCGCGAGTCCCTGGATGGCCGCAGCCTGTTCCCGGTCATCGAGGGGAGGGAAAGGGAGGACAGGATGTTCCTGGCGGATATCGGGAGCAACATCCTGAGGTCTCATGTCCCCAAGAAGATAGCAACCAACCGGGGCAGGATCAAGATGATCCTCAACGAGGCATACTCGCCCGAGGCCTTGGAGTTTTTCCGCTTTCCACCCCCCCGGAGCGGCCCGGCCGAGCTGTTCGACCTGGCCGCTGACCCGGCCGAAAGCCGCAGCCTGGCCGACCGGCAGCCCGGCCTGGCCAACGACATCCTGCGCTGGATCAACGACTTCTATGCAGGCGCCCTCAAGGCGCAGACCCGGAAGGCCCAGATCGACGAGAGCGTGAGAGATCAGCTCAAGGCCCTGGGCTATATCCGGTAAGGAAGGATACGATGACGAAATTTCTGGAGATAAAGTGCTTGAGCCCCGAGGAGCAGGCGAAGATCGAACAGGAGATCGACGAAGCCATCGCCCGCAGGATCGAAGAGGGGATCCTGACCGAACGCGAGATCCGGGAGATCGTCGAGATGAAACTCCACCCTCAGCTGGATGTCCAGGATGTCCAGAGCGTCTACGAAAACCACCTGTTCAGAGACAAGAAGTGACGGGTGGAGAGAGGATACCATGGCAGAAGAAGACAAAAAGAAACTGGACGGATCCCACGACATCCGCATCGACTATGACGATCCCGATGTGGAGGACATCATGCGCCAGATCCGGGAAGGGATAGCGTCCCGGCCCGGGGCCGCGAACCCGGACGCGGCGGCGGAGCCGCAGCCCGAGCCTCCCTCGCCTCTGCCCCCTCCGCCTGAGCTGGAGACTCTACAGCTGTCCGGGGCGAAAAGGCTGCTGCTGAAACTCATGCGGCCCTTCTCCCCCCTCATCAAGCTTCTCATCCTGCCGGTCCATCAGGACTTCCTGGAGACCGTTCACCTGCTCGACCACACCAACCGCCGGCTGGATTTCCTGTTCAGCCGCATGGAGCTGGAGCTGGACCGCCTCGGCCGGGAGCTCGAAAGCACCGGCGATGCGATAAACAGGAAGGCGGATGAGGCACACCAGCGGCTGGACAAGGCATTTTACAACCTGGGCCGGACCATGGAATACACGAAGCTCCTGCACAGCCTGTCTCACAACATGGTGGTGGAGCTCAGCAAGCTGAAGATCGAAGAGGAGGACATAAAAGTCAAGGCCCGGATCCTGGAAAAGGATTTCGAGTTCCTGCGCAGCAAGGAGACGGCTCTTGAGGAACGGGTCATGAAATGAAGGTCGCGTTTGTGGTCCAGCGCTACGGGCTGGAGATCAACGGCGGGGCGGAACTGCACTGCCGTTGGGTGGCCGAGCACATGCGCAAGCACTGGGAGATCCATGTTCTGACGACCCGGGCCAGGGATTACATCACCTGGAAAAATCACTACACGGCCCGGCAGGAGGAGGTGAACGGGATCCCTGTGCTGCGGTTCCCGGTTGCCCGGCAGCGCGATCCCGAGCGCTTCGGTAAACTCCAGAGACGCATCCTGGAGAGCGAACATACACTCCAGGATGAGCTGGAGTGGTTGAAGGAAGAAGGACCGTATTCCCCGGAACTCATCGAGTACATCAGGACACACGCAGGATCGTACGACTTTTTTGTTTTCTTCAGCTACCGCTACTATCATTCCTACTGGGGCGTCCAGGCCGTTCCCCACAAGAGCATCCTGGTCCCGACCGCGGAGCGGGATGCGGTCATCCGTCTCCATTTGTTCAAGGACCTGTTCCGGGCTCCGAGGGCGTTTGTCTACAACTCGGTGGAGGAACGCGACATGATCCAAGCCCTCTCCGGAAACGTCTCCGTCGACGGCGAGGTGGTCGGCGTGGGCACTGAGATCCCGGAGGCCTATGCCGAGGAGGATTTTCGCGGCGCGTATGAACTGGGGGGGGACTACCTCATATACATCGGCCGCATCGATGAAAACAAGGGGTGCCGGGAGCTGTTCGACTATTTCCTGCGCTTCAAACAGGAGACCGGTTCAGACATCCGGCTGGTGCTGGTGGGCAGCAGCGTCATCAAGATCCCCCTGCATCCGGACGTCGTGTATCTGGGTTTCCTGCCCGAGCAGGAAAAGTTCGCCGCGCTTCAGGGCGCCCTTCTGCTGTGTATGCCCTCGTTCTACGAGAGCCTCTCCATGGTCACGCTGGAGGCCTGGGCCCTGGAGAAACCCGTGCTGGCCAATGCCCGCTGTGATGTTCTGCAGGGTCAGAGCCGCCGCAGCCGGGCCGGTTTGTATTACAGCGGCTATGAGGAGTTCCGGGATGCGCTCCGCCTGATGCTGGCCGACAAACGGCTCAGGCAGGCCATGGGTGTGCAGGGAAGGAGATACTTCAAAGACCATTACACGTGGGACACCATCGAAGGCAAATACCTGGACCTGGTCCGGCGCGTTGGGGCGGCTTAAACATGGAAGTCCATCAGTTCGCCACCTCGCTCACCTACGGCGACGCCATCTCCAACGAGATGATGGAGATCCGCTCCGCGCTCCGGCAGCAGGGACTGCGCTCGGAGATTTTCGTCCGTTTCCATGACCCGCGCATGGCCCGGCATGCCCATGATTACCGGGAATACAGGCGGTTCAGCCGACCGGATAACGTCGTGATCTTCCATTTTTCTATCGGTTCCCCCGTCTCCAAGCTCTTCTTCCGCATCCCGGACCGGAAGATCATGATCTACCACAATATCACGCCCCATACGTTTTTCCTGGATCATCACCGGATCCTGGCCCGGGAATGCTACAAGGGGCGGCTGGAGCTGAACCTGTTCAAGGACAAGGCGGACCTGGCTCTAGGAGATTCCGAATTCAACCGCCGGGAGCTGGAGCAGGCGGGATACCCCCGGACAGGAATCCTTCCGCTCCTGCTGGACCTGACCAGGTTCGATCAACCCGGCGATCCGGTGGTGCAGAAGGTATTCGATGAGCCGAAGACGACCCTGCTGTTCGTGGGCCGGGTGATCCCCAACAAGAAGTTTGAGGATGTCATCAAGTGTTTCTACTTCTACCAAACCCGGTTCGATCCCGAATCCCGGCTCATCCTGGCCGGAGATCATCGGGGCATGGAGCGCTACTGGGCGGGACTGCAGGGGCTGGTGGGGGATCTGGGCCTCCGGGATGTCTATTTCACCGGCCATATCCGGTTTGCAGAACTGGTCGCGTATTACAACCTGGCCGACGTCTATCTGAGCATGAGCGAGCACGAGGGCTTCGGAGTCCCACTCCTGGAGGCGTTCCACCTGGGTCTCCCCGTGGTCGCGTATGCGGCCGGGGCCGTGGAAGAGACCATGAACGGAGGGGGGATCCTCATACGGGAAAAGGATCTTTTCCGGACGGCCGGCCTGCTGGACGTCCTGCGGCAGGACCCCCAGCGGCGGCAGGCCGTCATCGAAGCTCAGCGGGCCGCGCTGAAGCGGTATGAGAGGGACAACATCGTGCGCATTCTGAAGGAACACATCGAGCGGGTGGGGCAGGCATGAGGATCGACCAGCTGGTCCCGGCCTTCCATCGCGGGGACGCCATCGGCGACACCGCGTTCCACATGAAAAAATTCCTGAACACCAGAGGTTACTCATCCGAGATCTACTGCCTGGACCGGGACCCCGGCCTGGAGAACGACTCCCGTCCTTTCGAGTCCTTCCCGATCCCGGGGCCAGGGGATGTGACCCTCCTGCATTTCGCTCTCCCGTCCCCGCTGACCTCCGCCTTTGCCGGCCTGCCCAGCCGCAAGCTGCTCCTGTACCACAACATCACGCCCGAGCGGTTCTTCGCACCCTACAGCCGGGAGATGGCGCGCATCTCGCGGTTGGGGCGGGACGAACTCCGTGCACTGGCGCCGGTGACGGATCTGGCCCTGGCCGACTCCGAGTACAACCGCCGCGAGTTGGAGACGGCCGGATTTTCCCGTACCGAGGTTTTCCCGTTATTTGTGGATCTTGCCAAATACCGGAAACCTCACTCTAGGTTCACCTTCGACCTTTTCCGCGACGACCGCCTCAACATCCTGTTCGTCGGCCGGATCGTCCCGAACAAACGGATCGACGAGCTGATCAAGGTGGTTTTTTACTACAAAAAGTACATCTCGCCCTTGGTGCGCCTGATAGTGGTGGGGAAGACCGCGTCCCTCCCCAAATACTACGAGTCCCTGGTCCGGCTGGCGGACGAGTTCTATCTCAAACCCGAGGAGATCTGTTTAACCGGCCATATCCCCGATGAGGAGCTGTTCGCCCTCTACCGGGCTTCCGACGTCTTCCTGAGTCTGAGTGAACACGAGGGATTCGGGCTGCCTTTCATCGAGAGTATGGTGTTCGATCTGCCCATCCTGGCCTACGACTGCACGGCCGTTCCCTTCACCCTGGGGGGGGCGGGTGTTCCGATGGGCAGCAAGCCGGTGGAGCGCGTGGCGGAACTGGCTCATGTCGTCGCAATGGATGATTCTTTGAAAAAAAAGATCCTCGAAGGACAGAGAATCCGGCTCGGGGAGTACCGCGAGCAGGATCTGGAGCGGTATCTGCTAAAAAACCTCGAATGTTTAACCGGAGGAAACGACTAAATTAATACCTTTTGGAAAAGGAAGCCAAATCCAGGCAGGCACCGATAGATAAGATGAAGATCGCGTTCGTCGTACAGCGCTACGGCAAGGAAGTCATGGGCGGCTCCGAACTGCACTGCCGCCAGGTAGCGGAGCGTCTGTCCGCCCATGGATACGACTGCACCGTTTACACCACCACGGCCAAGGACTATGTCACCTGGAAAAACGAATATCCGGCCGGGGAGAGCCTGTTGAACGGGGTGGTCGTGAAAAGGTATCCGGTAGACAAGGAGAGAGACATCCAGGATTTCAACCGGTTTTCCGATTGGATCTTTGCCAATCCCCATTCACGTGAGGATGAGATCGACTGGATGGACCGACAGGGTCCCTGCTGCCGGCCGCTCCTGCAGAGCCTGGAAGAGGAGCGGGCCGGGTACGACGTTTTTGTGTTTTTCACGTATCTCTACTACAACACTTACTGGGGGCTCCAGCGCATACCCCAGCGGAAAGCGCTGGTCCCCACGGCCCATGATGAACCCGCCCTGTACCTGGACATCATGCAGGAGGTGTTCGCCGCTCCGGAGGCGTTTGTGTTCAACACGGCGGCGGAGAAGGAGATGCTCGCCCGGCGTTTTTCCTTTTCCGGGAAATACCAGGATACGGTCGGGGTGGGGGTCGAGATTCCGAAGGCAGCCGATGAGACCGCATTCCGCGAGAAGTATGACGTGCCGGGTCCCTTTCTCCTGTATGCGGGCCGCATCGAGCCCGGCAAAGGATGCGGTGAGCTCATCGAATATTTTCTGCTGCTGGCGGAGACCCATCCGGACCTGGACCTGGTTCTGATCGGCAATCGGCTGATGGACCTCCCGGATCACCCCAGGATCCGGTACTTGGGCTTCGTGTCGCCCGAGGAAAAGAACGCAGCCATGGCCGCGGCGACAGCCACCGTCCATCCCTCCCACCTGGAGAGCCTGTGCATGGCGGCCCTGGAATCCCTGGCGGTCCAAACCCCGATCCTGGTCCAGGGACAGACCGATCCGCTCAAACAGCACTGCCTCCAGGGAAACTGCGGGCTCTGGTACGGCGACGCCCCGGAATTCACCGCCGCCGCACACCTCCTGCTGGGGGACGCCCGTCTGCGTGATTCCCTGGGGGGGAAAGGCCTGCGGTATGTCCGCGAGAACTATGCCTGGCCCCGCATCGTTGACAAGTACGAGCGCCTCTTTTCGCACCTGACCTCTGAGGAGGCGCCGGCATGAATATGACCGACCGGGATAGGCACCGGGGACGAGGATCATTTGACTCCGCAACTCGGATTGTGTTAAGAAAGTAAAGGACCGATGGCGTTTGTAAACTACACCACCAAAAGCATTGCGATCAAGGTCGTATACTATGGGCCCGGATTGAGCGGGAAGACCACCAACCTGCGCTACATTTACAGCAAACTGGACGATGGCTCCCGCGGTGACCTGTTGTGCCTGGAAACCCCCATCGAACGCACGCTGTTTTTCGACCTGCTGCCTATCAAGGCGGGGATGATCCACGATTTCCAGATCCACTTTCAGTTGATGACGGTCCCGGGACAGGTTTTTTACGGCGCCTCCCGCAAGAGCGTGCTCAAAGGGGCCGACGGGATCGTATTCGTGGCGGATTCCCAGATCCCGCTGCTGGATGCCAACCTCGAAAACTTCGATGGCCTGCGCAAAAACCTGCTGGAATTCAATGTCGATCTGAATTTTATCCCCCTGATTTTTCAGTACAACAAGCGCGACCTGGACAATCTGATCCCGGTGGAAACCTTTAACAGCCTGCTCAATCCTCTCAAACTCCCCTACGTCGAGGCCTCGGCCGTCAATGGCGTCGGTGTTTTCGAGACGCTCAAAGAGATCGCCAAGCTCACCATCCCTTACGTCAGGGAAAAGGTGTTCGGAGACAAGAAAGAGCCCAAGCCCGGACTGAATGAAGCGCAGCCGCCGGTCGGCCCGGCCATGCCTGCTGAGCCTGCGCCCATGAACACAGAACCGCCGAAGGATGCGGCACCTCAAAAGCCCGAAGGGCAGGGGGCGCCGGTTCCCGAGGAACGGGAAGCGTCCGGAGAGCCGAAGCCCGTCGTGCCGGAGGCCCCGGAACCCTCCGCGCCCGAGACTCCGGTCGAGCCACAGCCCGAGCTGCAGATGGCGCCGGAGGAGCCGGGCCCGGCCGCCCCGGAGGACCGGGGAGAGTCCGCCCAGGTCAAGGATGACCTTGAATTCGAGACGGAAGAGACGGACGCGCCGGTCCGGCTGACAAAGATCAAATTCAGCAACCAGAGCGACATCGAGAAGGAAGTCGAAAAGCTGGCCCAGGAATTCGGCGGCAAGTCCTAGGGCCGCTGCAAGTCCTCCATTTCCCCCAACCGTGAAAAAAATACGGGGAGCCGTGCGTCTCCTTGATTTGGATAGACTATGCTCTATAAGATCGGGAGCGCTTCCCTGGCCGGCATCGATGCCTATATGGTCGAGGTGGAGGTCGATATCAACTATGGGATCCCCCAATTCGTAATTGTAGGACTGCCGGATACGGCTGTCCGTGAGAGCAAGGAACGGGTCAGGGCGGCGCTGAAGAACTGCGGGTACAGCCCCTCCCGCCTCAGGATCGTCGTCAACCTGGCCCCCGCGGACCGGAGAAAAGAGGGCTCGGCCTATGATCTTCCCATTGCCCTGGGGATCCTGGCCCATCTTGAGGCCTTCCCGCCGGAACGTCTGCAGGACTATCTATTCACGGGTGAACTGGCTCTGGACGGACGGCTGAAGCCGGGGAAGGGGCTGCTGGCCGCTGCGGTCCTGGCCCGGCGGAGAGGCTTCGAGGGGATCGTGCTGCCCCAGGAAAACGCCCGGGAAGCCGCGCTGGTGCGGGAGGTCCTTGTCTTCGCCCTGAACGACCTGGGCGAGGTCATAAGGCTGCTCAAGTCACCCGAGGATGTATCCCCCGCGGATTTTCCGGAGGCCGACCTGTATCCTCCCGTGGATTGGGATGTGGACTATGCCGAGATCCAGGGCCAGCAGCACGCCAAACGGGCGCTGGAGGTGGCCGCCGCCGGCGGACACAATGCCCTGATGATCGGTCCGCCCGGCGCAGGCAAGACCATGCTGGCCCGGCGTCTGCCTTCCATCCTTCCCCCCATGAGCTTCGAAGAGATCCTGGAGGTCACGCGTATCTACAGCGCATCAGGCCTCCTCAAGGGCAGGGGTATGATCGGGGAGCGTCCCTTCCGCAGCCCCCATCACACCATCTCGCCGGCCGGTATGGTGGGCGGAGGATTGGTTCCCAGGCCGGGAGAGGTGAGCCTTGCCCACAGAGGGGTGCTGTTCCTGGACGAACTCCCCGAGTTCCGCAAAGAGTCCCTGGAGGGGCTGCGTCAGCCCATGGAGGACGGCTTGGTCAACATCTCCCGGATCTCCATGTGTGTGACGTATCCCTCGCTGTTCATGCTGGTGGCCGCCATGAATCCCTGTGAGGATGCCTATTCCGGCCTGTCCGCTTCCCCGATCGAATGCACCGATCAACAGAGGCTCCGGTACTATGCGAAACTCTCCCGGCCCCTCCTGGACCGTATCGACATCCAGGCCGAGGTCCCTCGTGTGGAATTCAGGGATATCCTGGGCCAGAAAACCACCGAAGGCTCGAGGGAGATTCGAAGTCGTGTGTTAGCAGCCCGCCAAAGGCAGCTCGAGCGGCTTCGAGAATCCGGCCTCCTGTGCAACGCCCAGATGCGCAACCGGGAGGTTAAACGATTCTGCCCGCTGACCCGAGACACGCGGGAGCTGCTGCAGGCCGCAGTGGACAGGCTGGGATTCAGCGCCCGGGCATTTCACCGTGTCCTCAAGGTGGCCCGGACCATCGCCGACCTGGACGGGGCCGAGGAATTGAGTGCCGTGCATGTTTCCGAGGCTATACAGTACCGCATCCTCGACAAACAATTCTAACTTGGATCATTCATAAAGAATGTCGACTCCTCTGATTTGAAATCCAAAATCCAAATGTCGACATTCTTTACCCTTCGGGCGAACCGATCTCAGCACATCGACATCATCGTGGTCCAATCGCCGTAGTACACTACGACTCATGAACCACTTCCTTGTCGCTGCACCAATCTCGGCCCGTGACTGAACCAAGTGCTTGGATCATTCATAAAAGATGCCGACCAAATTAAATTTCAACTAGCTTTTTTTTTAATTGTCGGCATCTTTTACCCTTCGGGCGCGCCGATATCATCCCATTTGCTGCGGCGAGGCAGGTTCGCAGTAGTTCACTACAGCTTCACCTACCACGCCTGGCAACTGGGCAATCTCGGCCCGTGACTGATCCAAGCGCTTGAATCATTCTTGAGGATTGAATCTCGCCCGTGACTGATCCAGGTACCTGTATCACTACTTCAACAGGCGGTTTTCTTTCTTGAAAAGTCTGTATGTCTCCTGTCTGATCTTATGCGAAAACCGAACCTCTTTATAGCCGGACTCTTCAAGGAGGGCGTCATACCCGTATTGCTTGATATACTTGTCGCGGATCCCGACCCAGCCGACCGGAATTTCCCTTAGACTGGCAAGAAGAGCATCCCTATCTCTGATCAATGACTCGTCGATGTTTATCACTGCTGGCTTGCGGAGGAGATACAGCCGTCCCCCTGCCCTCCAGATATCATCGACAGCTACCCCTTCGTTGTTCGGTTGATGGTAAAGGAAACGAGCCATTTCAACTCCCGATTCGGATCTGGCGAAGTAGAAACCATTGACCTCGAATAAGATACTTCCCAGTACTATGAGGATCAGAAGAACTGCAAGAGAAGGGGAGCTTACCTCTCTCTCCAGAACAGCGGCTCCCATTTTCTCGGCCTTCCATCTAGGGATGAGAAGGGTCAATAGAATAAGTCCCACGAGAAAAATCACAATATAGGAGAACCGGGGATCCTTGTGCGCTTGAATGACTGTCCCCATGAGAATTATGAGCAGGGCATACACAGGTTTCGGGATTTTTTTCGGGATCTTTAGCTTCACATCATTTCGGTAGATCGTATCCAGGAGTGACCAGGTTGCCAATCCTACCATGATGCAGAAAAAAGGAAGGGCCGGAAGAAGGTATCTTGGTTCTTTGTGGGGGAGGAGACTCAGGAAGGCGATGGGAGCAAATGCCCACAGCCAGACATGGTACAGCTTCCGGCGGAGAGAGAAGAGCATGAGGCCGAAAGAAAAATAGTTGCTCCACAGCCCAATCCCCAACAGGTAATACAGAAGCGGCTGATAACCTCTGGTGGATTGTCCCTTCACCAGGGTGTAGTCGATGATGTTCAGCAGGCTGTAAAACGGCTGGCCCCAATACAATCGATCGCTCAAAACGTTTATCAGAGAAAAGGCTGCCAGAAAAAATGCAGCGAACACGAACGCCTGTTTGAGGCGCTTATGAAAGACAAGATACAAAAATGCCGGCACAACAAATATGATCTCTCCGAATCGAATGGAGGCGCCTACGGCAAGTACTGTCCCGGCCAAAGGGGTCCAAAAACTCTGATTCTTTTTCAAAAGAAGAAGCCAGAAGCACAGGAGAATAAATGTTGAAGCAATGGTGCGAGGAAGCTCTGTGCTCCCCATCGTCACATGCAGCTTGCTGAGGGCGAAAAAGAACACCGATAGCAGGCCGACAGGTTTGCTGTTGAACATCCGGGCCGCGATCTGAAACACAAGGTACAGGTTCACAAGGGAGAACAAAACAACGATCATTCTACCTGCGAAAATCAAATAGAACGGATCCTGGACCCCGAGAGCGAGCAGGGCGGCTTGTATGGGGTAGATGAATACCATCGGGAAAAATGGGCTCCTAAGATTCCATGCCTTGGAGTCCCATTCGAATAGGTGCGCAAAGGTCATTTCATGGATCTCGACATCATCACCGCTGAAAAAACCGATAAAATGATAAGAGTTGAATATTTTGATGAGCAGAGATATGCCAATGATGAAAATCACGACGTGAAATATGCTGCGCGATCCTAGGTTGGAGATCTTGAGATAAAGCTTTCTACACAGCTTGTTACAGCTGTTGACCAAGCTGCCCGGATGGAATGCAACGATCCCCAGAAAAGGAGCCCTGCGATCTAGAATTATTCGGATCACAATCAGGACATAAAGGAGAGTGAGGGGATTTTCTATGCCTTGGAGCTGGACCTGAGTCTCTCCCAGCAAAAATGTCTTCCCTCCGGTCAAGAGGATAAAAATGATGACCATCGCTAGGAGAGCTGTCAGGAAATCGAATAAATAAAGGGGCCATTTGCCAAAATATTTTCTGCCCATAGGGATCGACTTTTTTACATATATACCAGTTTATGTGCTTTATTTAAACAAAGACCGTGCGCCTCTCTCCGTTTATATTCATCAATAGGCCAGAATTTGCCGGGAAGAGTGGGATTGTGAGGGGAGAGGCTTGTTTTGTCAGGAAAAACCATATAAAGTTCTTGACATATAATGAAAACCTTATATAATGAAAAGACAATATATCTTTTGAGGAGTGTATCGATGAATCTAATACAGGAAGTCAACGACAGCGATTTTCAAACTGAGGTCCTGGAAGCGGACGTGCCCGTGGTGGTCGATTTCTGGGCCCCCTGGTGTGGTCCCTGCCGGATGGTTGCCCCGGTTCTGGAAGAGATTGCCGAACAGATGAACGGCAAGCTCAAATTCGTAAAGCTGAACACGGATGAAAACCAGCAGACCGCAGCCAAGTACGGCATAATGGCGATCCCTTCCATGCTCGTATTCCAGAGCGGTGAAGAAAAAGACCGGGTGGTCGGATTCAAACCCAAAGACCAACTGGTGACCCAGTTCGAAACTCTTCTGGGCTGACGTAAGCCGGCATAGAGACAAAAAATGCAGCCGGATACGGCTGCATTTTTTTTTGCCTCCTAGGGGCTGTTCGCGTAAAATACGTCTCGGATATTTTCATGGATAAACCAGATTTGACCTGGATAATTCACTCGTAATGAATTAGCTTGAAAGGAAGGGGATAAACAATGTGGTTCGAAAACAAGATGATGCGGACTCTCCGGTGCCGCCTGAAGCAGAAGCCGGGAGAACTGGGGCACCTGCTGGAGGCCATCGGGGAGGGGAAGGGCTTCCTGGGTGAGATAAAGACCATCCATATGGGCCGCGGCACAGTGATCCGTGACCTGGTGGTTTTTGCCGACAATGCCTCTCACATGGAGAGGCTGATCAAGGTCGTGAACGACTCTCCCCATGCGGAACTGCTGGAAGTCAGAGACGAGGTCCTGGAAATGCACCAGGGAGGCAAGATCGCCGTACGCAGCCGGTACCGGATCGACACCCTCAGCCAGCTACGGAGGGTGTACACGCCGGGCGTGGCCGAGGTGTGTCTCAAAATCCAGAGAGAACCGAGCCTGGCACGCCGTTTCACTTCCATTGCTCATATGGTGGCCATTGTCACGGACGGGACCGCGGTGCTGGGCCTGGGAGACATCGGCCCGCAGGCCTCCATGCCCGTCATGGAGGGGAAGGCCAGCCTGATGGAGACCCTGGTGGGCCTCTCGGGTGTCCCCATCCTGGTGAACACCAAGGACGTGGACGAGATCGTGGACACCGTGACCAACATCGCGCCGACTTTCAGCGCCATCCAGCTGGAGGACATCTCGGCCCCCCGCTGTTTTGACATTGAAAATCGACTGAAGGAGCGGCTGGACATCCCGGTTATGCACGACGATCAGCACGGCACCGCCGTGGTGGTCACGGCCGCTCTCCTGAACGGCGCCAAGATGGCGGGTGTGGACCTGAGCCGGGCGCGCATCGGCCAGATCGGGCTGGGAGCCGCCGGCCTGGCCATCTCCGAGATGTTGATGCACCTGTTCAGCCAGCCTGTGCTGGGTGCCGACCTGGCCCCGGCCGCGGTCAGTCGCCTCGAGGAGGCCGGAGGCAGGGCATCCAGCCTGGAAGAGATCATGTCCACCTGTGACGTGGTCATAGCCACGACCGGAGTTCCCGGGTTGATCAAACCGGAGATGGTCCGCGAAGGCCAGATCGTACTGGCCCTCTCCAATCCCAATCCCGAGATCGAACCGGAGGAGGCCAAGGCAGCCGGCGCGACGTTTGCGGCCGACGGCAAATCCGTCAACAACATCCTGGGTTTTCCCGGCATCTTCCGGGGCTCCATCGATGCCGGCGTCACCGATATCACGCGCGAGATGCTGGTGGCCGCAGCCCAGGCCATCGCCTCGTCGGCGGGCGAGGGCGAGCTGGTGCCCAGTCCCCTGGACAGGGGCGTTCACCGCAAGGTCGCCCAGGCCGTGGTCCGTATCGCTCTGGAGATGAAGCTAAACCGGGAAGACCTCACCGGCTATTTCGACGATTAAATTCGTTGAAACCCGCCGCCGGTCCGGAGCGTCAGTCTTTCCTTTCCATTTTGCCGCACTTTCAGTAGAATGATGTCTTCCGAAACGATCTAAATCGAGAGGAGCCATGCGATGGCAATTGTAGTCTCAGGGGACGGATTGACCGTCCGGGACGTGGTGAAAGTAGCCCGTGAAGGGGAAAAGGTGGAGCTGCATCCGGACGCGCTGGAGAGGATAAAGAAATGCCGGGCCATGCTTGAGAAAAAGATACTGGCCCGCGAGATCATGTACGGCGTCAACACGGGCATCGGTGAGTTTTCCGAGCTCGTCTTGAGCGATACGCAGATCAAAGATTTTCAGAAGTACCTGATCTATAACCACGCCGCCGGCATCGGCGATCCTATGCCTATCGAGTGTGTGCGGGCGGCCATGCTCGGCCGGGTGAACGTTCACGCCCACGGCAATTCGGGCTGCCGGCCCGAGATCACGCTGACTCTTGTGGAGATGCTCAACCGTGGGGTCACACCCTTGGTGTGCGAGAAGGGTTCGGTCGGCGCCTGCGGAGACCTGGCTCCCATGTCCCAGATAGCCCTGCTCATGCTGGGGGAGGGGCAGGCCTATTACCGGGATGGGCTCTATGAAGGGAAGGCCGCCCTCGAGAAGGCCGGCATCCCGGTCCCGGGCCTCGAGGCTCGCGACGGGCTCGCCACCATCAACGGCTCCAACGTGATCACCGGCATGAGTGCGCTCATGCTCCACGACACGGAGAACTGGTTGAAGCAGGCCGAGATCGCGGCCTGCATGTCCCTGGAGGCGCTGAAGGCCAACATGAAGCCCTACACGCTCAAGCTGCATGAGGCGAGGGGTTTTCCCGGAGCCGTGCGGACCGCCCGATCCATCCAGAAGATCATCAGGGGAGGGGACCTGGCGGAGGGGCGTGTGAAGGTCAAGGTGCAGGACGCCTACTCCATGCGCTCCACTCCCCAGGTGATCGGCACGGCGCACGACGCCGTGGCCTGGGCCCGGCAGCAGGTGGAGATCGAGCTCAACGGGGTGGGAGACAACCCGGTCTTCTTCCCGGATGAGAACCTGCAGCTTTCCGGCGCCAATTTCCAGGGTACGCCCATCGCCCTGCCCATGGACATGATCGGAGCGGCCGTCACGTTCGTGAGTGTCATGTCCGAGCGCCGCATGAACAGGCTGAACAATCCCGCACTGAGCGTGGGCCTGCCGCCTTTCCTGACCAAGGGGGCCGGCATGTTCTCCGGGCTGATGCTGAGCCAGTACACGGCGGACATGCAGATCGTCGAGCAGCGCATCCTCTCTGTACCGGCCTGCATCCAGTCCATCCCTGCCGCTGCCGATCAGGAAGACTTCGTCTCCATGGGCATGAATACGGCGCTCAAGAACCGGCAGATACTGGACAATGCCCATGGTGTCCTCGGTATCGAGTTCATGGCGGCGGCTCAGGCCCTGGATATGCGGGAGATGATCGAAGACAAGCCCTACGTGTACGGGCAGGGCTCGAGCAAAGCCAGGGAGGTCATCCGCCGCCACGTGGAGTTCCTGGAGGTGGACAGGCCGCTCTACCCGGACCACAACCGCATGAAAGCCCTGGTGGCATCCGGGGAGATCCTGAGTGAAGTGGAAGAAAAAGTCGGGCCTCTCGATTGAAAAAGAGGGTATGAGATGATGCGAAAATCATGGATCCTGTGTTTGGCGATCGTGTGTTCGGTGATGTATGCTGCGTCTGATCCGGCCGCGTCCGGTCAAGAAGAAGCCGCGGGTTTTGTCGCCCTGTTCGACGGCGGGACCCTGTCGGGCTGGCGCAAACTGACTTCTTACAGCGGTGAGGCCGGGAAGTGGGAGGTGATCGACGGGGCCATCGTGGGCGACCAGTTTCCCGAAGGCGAGGGCGGCCTGCTCGTGACCGAGGATGTGTACGGCGATTACGAGCTGCTGGCCGAGGTCAAGGCCGACTATCCCATCGATTCCGGCCTGTTCCTGCGGGTCCAGCCCGATGTGCTGTCCTACCAGGTCACCATCGACTACCGCCCTGACGGCGAGGTGGGAGCCATCTATTGTCCGGGGGGGGGCGGTTTCCTGGTGCATAAGCCTGAAGGAGAAGACCTCTGGAAACCGGATGATTTCAACACCGTCCGTGTCCGGATCGAAGGGCAGCCGGCCCACATCCAGGTGTGGATCAACGGCACCGCTCTGGTGGATTTCCTCGATGAAGTGACGGATGGGCAGCCCCGGGTCCCGGAGACGGGCCACGTGGGCATCCAGGTCCATCCCGGCGCCAGCTGGGGGAAGGGCAACAAGGTGTATTTCCGCCGGATCGAGATCAAGACGATGGACTAGAGCATCCACGGCCACTCATGTGCGATATCCCGCAGCAGCGGACATTCAAAGACATTCTTTTACTTTTCTTTGACACTCCCCCGGCCGGTTTTGCCTAACATGGGATTAAAGTGGGTAGCCCAATCCAGGATTTCCGGTCCCTCAGGCCCGGATCCACTCTACAGGGAGGACACATGAACAGACCACAGTTAAGGTTTTTCTTGTTTTGCTTTTTGCTGATGATCGGGATTTTTGGCTGGGTGCGGCCGGCGGCCGCAGAAAAACTCAAGCTGCGTGTGATCACCGCCGATGCCACGATCCGGCTCGAACCAGGGTCGGAGAGTTCCGTTGTATCCAAGGTAAAGCTGGGTGCGGTCCTGACCTCGGAGACGAAGGCCGGCGAATGGTACCGGGTCGACCTTCCCCCTGATGAAGACGGGTATGTGATCTCGGGTTTTGTTCACCAGAGCAAAGTTGAGGTCATGGGGGAGGCCGGCGAGTCCGGGCAGGAGAGGGGAGCCGAGGTCACCTTCGAGGCGCCTATGAAGATCCGTGTCGGCGCCGAAGAAGCGGAGATAAGGGAGGGGCCCGCCCCTAACAGCCGGGAGATGGGGCAGGCGGACCGGGGTACGGAGCTGGAGGCGGTCGCAGCGGCCGGGGAATGGTACAGGGTCGAGGTGGCTGCCGGTATCTATGGATACATCCACAAGGCTCATGTTGAGATCATGGGGCAGCCGGCTGCTCAGGAATACGCTCTGGAAGCGGCGCCGCCGGCCCGACAGGACAAGCCCCAGGACCCGGCCCCTGCCGCGGCATCATCGACTGCAGCGGCCCTGAGGCGCAAGTTCTCGCTTAAGCTGACGCTGGGTTTTGGTTTCGGCTTCGAAAAGATCGAAACAGGCTATTATAAGGTGCAGGGCGACAACACCGAGATGATCAACCTCTATCCAGGGGGCGGAGGACACTTTGGCCTGGATCTCGGCTACTACCTGACACATGAACTCCGGCTGGAAATCGGTTTCGGCTACCAGAACTCCGGAGTGTTCGCATCGAATCAAGACGAGGTGTCATTCACCCGCGTGCCTCTGACCTTGACGATCCTCTATGAATTTCCCTCCCCAAAGAAATTTCAGGTGTATGCGGGAGGAGGCGCAGGGCTCTATAACGCACCGGAAATAAAGGCTAAGGCAGGCAGCATGAGCGAAACCATCAAATATAGTTCTTCATTCGGCCTGCATGGGCTGGTCGGGGCTGTGACGCGTTCCAAGAGCGGGAAGTGGTTCTACTTCGGCGAGCTCCGCTATGTGGGTGTGTTCAACTACAAATGGACAGATGCCACATCCAATGGATACCCGGCCATCCCGCATTCGAAGTACCAGGAGTTCGGGGGGAACGGGATCTTTGTCCTCTTTGGGATCGGCACCTATTTCTAGAACATGATCTTGAGCCCGGCCGAGATCTTGAAGAAAGAAGGATCGATCGAATAAGGCTCGATCAGGCTCGCGAACTCGTCGGCGTTCTCCTGGGTCAGGGTGATCGTCCAGCCTTCGCCGACATTCGAGGGGTATGTGCCACCCTTCACCTGCCAGGGCTCCTCGATCTTTCCCCGGCTGAAATACCGGGCGTCGACATTCAGGGCGACGCCGCGCGTGAAGACAAAGTCGATCCCGCCGCCGACGTTGAATCCGATCCCATTCAAAGAGGCCTCGACGCTGGCAGGGACAGCGAAATAGTCGATGTAGCGGAAGCCTTCAGACTCCCAGGTCGAGGCGTATCCCACCGTCGTGTCCACGCCGGCGGTTCCGGAAAAATAGGAAACTCCCCCGCTGATGAGCGGTTCGATCATGCTGCCGGTAGAGATCTTGTACAGCAGATTCCCGCTCAGGACGTATGATGACACCTCACCATTCACACCCCACTCGTTCTCGCGGCTGTAGGAGTCGCCCGTCGACCAGGTCCAGTTGAGATCATAGGTGCTGCGGCTGGCATCGGTGGTCTTGACCGAGGAGTTATAGTCGAATTTGACCTGGATCCCGAATCCCTTGGCTATGAAGAAGTTCAGGGTCCCGTCAAAACCCAGGGGGCTTTTAAACTCCGTGGTGATCGTTCCCGAGCCACGGGCGCTCTCCAGAACCCCCGCGCTCAAGCTCTCCGAATAGGAATAGGACCCGGAGATATTGTAGCCGGTCACGTAGCCTACTCGAAAGACGAGCTCGGCCCGCTTGGGCCGCGCGTCCCGGTCCTGCGGCTGTTCATATGTCTGGACCGGAGCCGGCATCGTTTCCTGTTTTTCAGCTTTTTCGGGTTCGGTCCGGACGGCCGGTTCCGGGGCCGTGGTCTCCGCTCCTTCCACGGAAACAAACATCTTGTGGATGTAACCCGTGATCAAGACTCCGACCTCGGTCCGTACCCTGATCTCGTACCAGTCCCCCTCTTGCTTCTCCACCTCGAAGACACTCCCCAGGGGTGGGTTCTTGATGATCTCACCCTGGAGATCGGGATTGAGCCGGATGCTCGCGCTGTCCACTACGACCCGGATCTTCAATTTTTCCGCATAGGCGTCCGCCGTGAACACGATCACGGCCGCCAGGATCAGACACATGACTGCCTTCAGCCTAAAGCCCTTTTTCATGTTGCCTCCTTGTTATGATTGACTGCTTATCGATCGGCCTGGACCTGCTTGCAATACCCGGTCTCCCTTTGGATGTCATTTTAAGGGAAAAACCGGGCATGAATGTCAGGTAAGTGTAAAAGATTGTAAAAGAATGTATGACCTGAAGTATTCATAAAGAATATCGACACTTTAAAACAAAATAACCAAATTGACAACATGTCGCCAACTTTTATGAATAATTCAGGGTTCTGATTTATTCACGAGTGGAGGGAGGGGACCGGCCGTAGCCGGTCCCCCGGGTGAGGTCCGCCCGCGCCGAAATCGGCGTATGGTCCTAAGCCGGCGCCTGCAGTCGAGCTCACTGCAGGCTGTTCCGCTGCCGGTGGCGGATAACGATCTTCCCGTTTTTGATCACATGGATCACGGGATTGATCCCGAAATGATAAACCAGGTACGCATAATTGGGCGCCTCGCAGAGCACCATGTCCATCCTCTTCCCGACCTCGAGGCTTCCGGCCTCGGAATGACGGTCGATGCCGTATGCGGCATTCAGGGTCACGGCATGGATGGCTTCCTCGATGGACATTTGGAGGGAATAAACCGCCAGTTGCAGGATGAACATCTGGGACTCCGTCATGGAGCTGCCGGGATTGAAGTCCGTGGCCAGCGCCACGGCGGCTCCGGCGTCGATCAGTCTTCGCGCAGGCGCTTTCTTATCCTGCATAAGGAAAAACGGGACGCCGGGAAGCAGTATGGCGGTAGAGGTGCTCTGAGCCATCTTTTCGATGCCCTGGTCGGTGATGGCGATCAGGTGCTCTGCGGATACGGCCCCCTCATCGACGGCCAGTTGGGCGCCGCCCAGGGGCACGAACTCATCGGCATGCAGCTTGATCTTGAGCCCGGCCTCCTTGGCGGCCCGGATGAGCCGCCGGGACTCATCGATACTGTAAACGCCCTCTTCGCAGAAGACGTCGAAAAACTCGGCCAGGTTCTTGGCTTTGACCTCAGGCAGGATAGCATGAGTGAGGAGGTCTATGTAAGCTTCTTTCCTGGCCTTGTATTCCCTGGGCACCTCGTGCGCCCCGAGAAATGTCTTGACGATGTCGATCGGATGTCTCCGGTCCGCTTCCTGCAGGGCCTCGAGCTGTTTCATCTCATCTTCCAGATTCAGGCCGTAACCGCTCTTGGCTTCCACAGTGGTGGTCCCGTGAAGCAGCATGCTGTCCAGCCTTTCCAGACAGAGGTCCACAAGTTCCGGAAGGGAGATGCTGCGGGTGGCGTCCACCGTGCTCTGGATGCCCATGCCCCGGGCGGCCAGCTCCCGGTAGGTCGCTCCCTGGATGCGGAGCTGGAACTCGTTCTCCCGGCTCCCGCCGAAGGGGAGGTGCGTGTGGGGATCCACGAGCCCGGGAAGGGCGAGCAGGCCTCCAGCGTCCAGCGTGATCCCGTCCGGCTCCAGCCGGACCTCCCGGGCACAGTCGGATTCATGCCCCACGAAGACGATCTTCCCCCGGAGGGAAGCGATGCAGCCTCCCTCGATCACCCCCAGATCCTGGAGCGCCTGTTTGCGTTTGGGCGCCGGACCACGGCAGGTGACGAGCTGGCCGCATCCGGAGACGATCAGATCAGCCGATTCCACGGGGGGTTTTCCTCATTGCAGCACTTTTATTCCTCCGGATAAAGGAGGGCGTCTCGTAGGAATCCCACTGCTTCTCCCAGGAGGGCCGTTCCATCTTGTCCCACATGGGCTCGTTCCCCTTGGGTTCGAACACGTAGGGAGGAGTTTTGTGCGGGACCTGGAAGGGGGGAGGGCTCTCATGGCGGGGGTGCGACACCAGGTCCTGGGGGGTGATCGTCTCCTGCTGTTCGGTCCGGTCGAAACCGGTGGCGATGACCGTGACTTTGACCACTTCCTTGAGAGACTCATCGATGACCGTGCCGAAGATGATATTGGCTTCAGGGTGCGCCTGACTGTGTATGAGCTCCGAGGCTTTGGAGACCTCGTGCAGCCGTATGTCCTTGCTGCCCGTGATGTTGATCAGCACGCCGTGGGCGCCGGCGATGGACGTGTCCACCAGCAGCGGCGAGGAGATCGCTTTCTGAGCGGCGTCGACGGCCCGGTTCTCCCCGGAGGCGATCCCGGTCCCCATGAAGGCCATCCCCATTCCCTTCATGATGGATTTCACGTCGGCGAAATCCAGGTTGATGAGGCCGGGCCGGGTGATGAGGTCCGAGATCCCCTGCACCGCCTGGCGCAGTATGTCGTCGGCCATGCGGAATGCATCCTGGATGGATGTGTCCAGGTTCACCGTTTCCAGGAGCCTCTCGTTGGGAATGGAAATGACGGTGTCGACGGCGCCCTTCAGCTCCTCGAGTCCCTCGTGCGCCTGCTTCATTCGGATCTTCCCCTCGAAACCGAAGGGGAGGGTCACGATGGCGATGGCCAGGATATCCAGTTCCGAGGCCAGGTTGGCCAGCACCGGTGTCGCTCCCGTGCCGGTCCCGCCTCCCAGGCCGGCGGTGAGGAACACCATGTCGGCCCCCTCGACGAGGTCGAGCAGTTTCTCGGTGTCCTCCATGGCTGCCTCCCGGCCGATATCCGGCCGGCCGCCGGAACCCAGCCCCTTGGAGAGCTGGTTGCCGATCTGAAGTTTTGTGCCGGCTTTGTTGCTGTCCAGCGCCTGCAGGTCCGTGTTGACGGCGATGAACTCCACGCCTGCGATCTGGGCATCGATCATGCGGTTGACGGCGTTCCCTCCGCCGCCTCCCAGTCCGATGACCTTGATCTTGGCGCCTTGTGATTCATCCACCAGATGAAATTTGAGTTTGCTGCGCAACTCCTCACTCATGCTTTCCTCCTGATAATTTTTTATGTTTCTTTCAGCCATTCCTTCATTTTTGACCAAAAGGTTTTCTTCTTGTCTTTGGATATCCCGTGGGTCTTCCACTGGCTGAAGCCGAACAGGATGAGACCCACGGCCGTAGCGTAATCCGGTGTGTTCACCCGATCCACCAGGCCTCCGATGCCCGCAGGATCTCCCCGCCGGACCGGGAGGTCGAAGACATTCTCCGCCACCTCTTCCAGCCCGTCCAGCAGGGCCGTCCCACCGGTGAACACGACCCCCGAGTTGAGGGACTTCTCGTAACCCATGCGTTTGATGTCGTTGTCCACCAGCCGGAAGATCTCCTCGGCCCGGGGCTGGATGATGTCCGCCAGCAGCTGGCGCGAAAGCACGCGGGCCTTCTTGCCCCGCCCCACCGAGGGGACCTCGATGGTCTCCTGGTCTTCTATAATCGGGGTGGCCGCGCACCCGAATTTCTTTTTGATCTTCTCGGCATCCGGGATCGGGGTACGCAGCCCCACGGCTATGTCGTTGGTGAAGTTGTCTCCTCCAATGGGGATGACCGATGTGTACCATAGGCTTCCCCGTTCGAATATGGCCACTTCGGTGGTTCCCCCTCCGATATCGATCAGCCCCACACCCAGCTCCATCTCGTCATGCGTCAGGATGGAGTGAGAGGTGGCGATCTGGCTGAGCACGATCTGTTCGATCTCGATCCCGGCCCGGGCGATGCAGGTTTTAAGGTTCTGCACCGAGGTTACGGCTCCTGTCACGATGTGCACATTGACCTCGAGCTTGATGCCGCTCATGCCCATCGGGTCCTTGATGCCGTCCTGCTCGTCCACCACGAACTCCTGCGGGATGATGTGGATGATCTCCCTGTCGGGGGGGATGGAAACGGCCTTGGATTGGTCGATCACGCGTTTCACGTCTTCCCGGCTGATCTCGCGGTTTTTCCCGGATACGGCGATCACTCCCCGGCTGTTGAAACTCTTGATGTGTGCCCCGGAGATGCCGATGAAGCCGGAATCGATCTCCACTCCGGCCATGAGTTCCGCCTCCTCCTGGGATTTTTTGATGGCGTCCACGGTGGCTTCCAGGTTGACCACCACTCCCTTCCGCAGGCCGCGGGAATCGGCGGTGCCGATCCCGATGATCTCGATCTTCCTGTCTTCCGTGATCTCTCCGATAATACAGGTCACCGATTTGGTGCCGATGTCGATCCCCACGATGTATCCGTTCTTGGGCATATTCTATCTCCTTTCCGGAGCAGGACCCTGTCCCGGCATCCCGGCCAGCGGTTTGAGTACGACCTGGTCAACCAGGCTGAGGTCCACGTATTCCAGCGGGGGCCCGCTTTCCAGATAAGCGCGTTCCGTCCGGAAATTGTCCATTTTTTCCGCGAATCGATCCCGCCCGAAAAACAGCCAGGCCGGGAAGTCGATCCTCTTGGCCTTGATGTCCGTGAGGGAACCGACATCGACGACCTCGATCCTGGCCCGGTCTTCCGGAGCCAACTCGTCCAGGAACCTCCAGGCCAGGGCCAGTTTTTCCTGCCTGTATGCCTGGAAACGGTTTTTGTCCACGATAGTCGGCAGCTCCCATCCTGTCCGCTGGGCCGCCGGCGCCAGCTCCAGCTCCACGTTGTCCCGATCGATGAGCACCCAGCGCTCCTGCTCGAGCAGCGCGGCAGGGACCCGTTCGTTGATCTCGATCCTGAGTGTGGATGGAAAATGCTTCCGGATGCGGACCGCCTTAATCCAGGAGTGCGCCTCCAGTGAGCCGCGCAGCCGTTTGATATCCAGCAGGAACAGGTTGCCCGCGACATGCTCTTCCAACCAGCCGGCCGCCGCCGACTGAAGCCCCGGCTTGCGGCAGAGGACCTCGATGCTTTCGATGTTCAGTCGGTCCCATCCCATCAGGAAGAGCAGCCCCTGTTGGGCTCCCACGAAAAGCCCGGCTGTCAGGATCAGGCTGAATCCAACGTGCCGCATCTTCACCCGAAACTTCCTCTGGATCTTTTTGGTCTTGACCTCGGCATCGCGTCGGCGGTACCGGGCAGGCTCGCCGAGGAGAGGCTCGATGCGGATCCTGAACGGGGGATGGAGGTTGACGGCCATGGTTCCTAATTAGCCTCCAGTCTCTCGATGATATCGGGGATGACCTGGTAGATGCTCCCCGCTCCCATGACGATGATGATGTCCCCGGGTTGTGCCAGCGCGGCAACCCGCTCGACCACACCATCGAGCTCGGGCTCGAAGAACACGCCCTTGTGTCCGAATTTCTGGATCTCGGCACAGAGTGCCTCGCCGGTGATACCCGGCACAGGCTGTTCCCCGGCCGGATAGATCTCCGTGCTGATCAGGATGTCAGCCTGGTTGAAGCTGGTGGCGAACTCATCCATCAGGAGCGACATCCGGGAGTAGCGGTGGGGTTGGAAGACCCCGACCACACGCCGCTTCCACCCCTTCCTGGCTGCCTCCAGGGTGGCGCTGATCTCCGTGGGATGGTGCGCATAGTCCTCGATGATGAGGATATCCTTCACCTCTTTCTTCAGCTCGAACCGCCGGCCGATGCCGGTGTAGCTCTCCAGGCCCTGTAGGATGCTGGGCACGGGGATCTCGAGATCCATGCACACGGCCAGGGCGGCCATGGAGTTGTAGATGCTGTGGATCCCGGGGACGTTGAGCTTGAGCGTGCCCAGCTGCTGTCCCAGGTGGTGTACCTGCGACGTGCTCGAAAAGTGGTCGAATACGGGATCGGAGGCATAGATGTCCGCCTGCGTGGAGAAGCCGTAGGTGATGATCTTGCGCTTCAGTTCGGGGATCAGGCTCTGCAGGTTGGCGTCGTCCAGGCAGAGGATGATGGGGCAGTAGAAGGGGACCTTGTTGGCGAAGTTGACGAAGGTCCTTTTGATCTCATCGATCGTGTGGTATTGGTCCAGGTGTTCGGCGTCCAGGTTCGTGAGCACCGCGATGTAGGGCGAGAGGTAGAGGAAGGATCGGTCGCTCTCGTCCGCCTCGGCCACGATGTAGTCTCCCGCTCCCAGCTTGCCGTAAGCCCCGATGGTGTTGAGGCGCCCCCCCACGATGATGGTGGGATCCTTCCCCGCCGTCTCCAGCACCTGGGCGATCATGGAGGTGGTGGAGGTCTTGCCGTGCGAGCCGGCCACCGCGATCCCGTCCTTGAGCCGCATGAGCTCCGCCAGCATCTCCGCCCTGGGGATGACTGGGATCTTGAGCCGCCGCGCCTCCTGGACCTCGATGTTGTCCTCGTGGATGGCGGAGGATATGACGACCACGTCTGCTCCTTCCACCAGGCCGGACTTGTGACCGATGCTGATCCTTGCACCCAGCCCGGTCAGCCGCCGTGTGGATTGATTCTCGGCCATGTCCGATCCGGAGATCTGGTAGCCCAGGTTGGCCAGCACCTCGGCGATGCCGTTCATGCCTGTGCCCCCGATCCCCACCATGTGGATGTGCTTGAGTTTTCTACTGGGCCTGACCACCTCATCGCCTCCTTTGCATAAGTTCCATACACAGGTCCGCGATCCTGTCCGTGACACCGGTGGGCGTCTTCAGCCGGGAGAGGTTCTGCTCCATCCGGGTTATCCTGTCCATGCCGTTTTCCATGAAAAGTCCGACTTCCCGCGCGAAGACCTCCGGAGTGAATTCCGTTTCCGTGAACACCACCGCCCCCTCGACCTTTTCCAGTTCCCGCGCATTGAACGCCTGATGGTCATCGGTGGCGCGGGCGAAGGGCACCAGCAAGGAAGCCTTGCGGGCCGCGATCAGTTCCGCCAGGGTGGATGCTCCGGCCCGGCTCACGACCAGGTCGGCTTCCTGGAAGAGAGCGGGCATATCGAAGAAATAGGCCTCCACGACCGCATCTGCGAAGCCCTCCCGGCTGTAGTTTTCGGCGACCCAGGCCCGGTCCTTTTCACCGGTCTGATGGAAGAGGCGCAGCCGTTCCTTCATGTCCTTAAGCAGGGGCAGGGAGTCCACGACCTGCCGGTTGAGGAAATGCGAGCCCTGGCTGCCCCCGAAGATCAGGACCGTCAGCCGGCTTCCCCGTTCCTTGACGGGGAGGCTGTAAAACTCCTCCCGCACCGGATTACCCAGGAACACGCCCTTTCCCTTGAAATCAGGCAGCGAGCTCTCGAAGGCGGCCACGGCCTTGTCCACGTGAGGCAGCAGCCGCCGGTTCGTGAATCCCGGGTGCCGGTTCTGTTCCAGGATCAGCGTGGGGATCTTCATGCGGGAGGCCAGCAGGACCACCGGGCCGGCGCTGTAGCCGCCCACGCCTATGACCAGTCCGGGCCTGAGGCGGCGAAGCAGGCGGAAGGACTGCCAGAAGGCCCTGGGAAGCAGCAGGAGCGCGCGGAGGGTCTTCCAGCCACGGCCCTTGAGGCCTTCGATCCGCAGCGGGACGAAGTCCACGTTGTACTCCTGCATGATCCGTTTCTCCAGCGCCCGGCTGCTGCCGATGTAGGTGATCTCAGTGTCAGGCTCCCTCTCCAGCAACTTCCGGCCCAGAGCCAAAGCGGGATAGAGGTGCCCCGCCGTCCCCCCCCCGCTGATGAAGATCCGTGGCGTGCTCATTTTCTCCTCTGGGGGGTCTTCCTCTGCGAGATGTGAAGGAGCAGCCCGACAGCGAACAGGGTGCAGATCAGGGACGACCGGCCGTAGCTGAAGAAGGGCAGCGGCAGGCCGGTGGTTGGCGCCAGACCCAGCACGATGCTGATGTTAAGGAGAGCCTGGATGCCGATCGCCAGGGTCAGGCCGGCGGCCAGGACCCGGCTGTAGGATTCCGGGGCCCGCCGGGAGATCACCAGCCCGCGCCAGATGAAGACCCCGAACAGGAAAAGCACCCCGAGCGCCCCGATCAATCCCAACTCCTCGCCTACGATGGAGTATATGTAGTCGGTGTGGGAGTCGGGCAGGTAGTAAAGCTTCCCGGAGCCCTGCCCGATGCTGGATCCGAAGATGCCTCCCGAACCGAGCGCGAGCTTGGATTGATAGGCCTGATACCCCGCGTCATGCAGGTTGGCTTCCGGGGAGATGAAGGACATGATCCGTTCGCGGACGTAGGCGGGTGCCTGGAGGATGATCGCCGTAAGCAGGGCGGATGCGCTCAGCCCCAGCACGAAGAGATGCGAAAGCCGGACTCCGCCCAGGAACAGCATCGTGGCGCAGATCGCCGCTATCAGGAGGGCCGTGCTGACATCGGGTTCCTTGAAGACCAGGAGGATCACCACGCCGATCACACCGAGGGGCAGGGCCAGGGTGCGGGGATCGTTCAGGGCGTCCTTCTTTCTGTCGAGATAGTACGCCAGGAAAATCACCAGGCTGATCTTGGTCAGCTCAGAGGGCTGGAACCGGAATCCGGCTAGGTGGATCCACCGGTTGGCGTTGCGGATGGCTGGCATGAACAGCGCCAGGGACAGCAGTCCGATAGACAGGGTCAATGCCCCGTAGACGAACACCGGATTCCGGTAGAAGGGCTTGGACCAGGACATTATGACGAGGAGCAGGGCCAGGCCGGCCGCGGCACCGAAAACCTGCTGCACGAAGTAGTAGAACGAGTTCCCGCGCTCTTCGATCCCGCGGGGCGCGGAGGAGCTGAACACCATGACCAGCCCAAAGGCGATCAGGGCGAGTACGGCCAGGAACAGCAGCTTGTCGAAGCCGTACCGGCGGTAGATTTCCCTGCTCATTCCGGCTCCTCCCCCGGGTCCTGCTGAAGCGACAAAACCTCCTGTTTGAACACCTCTCCCCGGTGCTCGAAGCTGCGGAACATGTCGAAGCTTGTGCATGCCGGTGCCAGCAGCACAACGTCTCCCTCTGCGGCCAGGGAGTGCGCGGTCCGGACCGCATCCCGCATGGTTTTCGTCCTTTCCATGGGCACGGTGCCCTGCAGCTCCGAAAAGATGAGGGAAGAGGCCTCGCCCAGGAGTACGACTCCCTTCACCCGCGACTTGACCGGTTCACGCAGCGTCTGGAAATTGCCGCCCTTGTCCCTTCCTCCCAGGATCAGCACGATGGGCTGGGAGAAACTGTTCAGAGACTTGAGGGTGGCATCCACGTTGGTGGCCTTGGAATCGTTGTAAAAGACCACGCCCGCCAGATCGAGCACCTTTTCCAGGCGGTGCTCCAACGCCCGGAATCCCCTGATCCCTGACTTGATGCGGAGCAGCGGGACATCCAGCGCATGGGCTGCCAGTGCGGCGGCCATGATGTTCTCGATGTTATGGCGTCCGATAAGCGGGAGGTCGCTTAGGGGGATCAGCTGTTCGGTCCGGCCGGCCTCCGCCAGCATGATCAGCCCCTGATCGGCATAGCAGCCGGGGACCACGCGCTTCTGCTGGCTGAATCCCAGCGTCCGGAAAGGGCCGCTGTCCCGGAGCCCCCAGACCAGGGTATCATCCCGGTTCAGCACGGCGGCCTCCTCCCGGGTCAAGCGTGACAGAATCTTTTGTTTGGATGCGAAGTAATCCTCGAAGTCCGGGTGCCAGTCCAGGTGGTCGGGAGAGATGTTGAGGAACACGGATACGTCGGGCCTCAGGGTTTCGGTGAGCGCCAGCTGGAAGCTGGACAGTTCTGTCACGTAGATGTGGT
Source organism: uncultured bacterium (assembly GCA_965602945.1). GTDB lineage: Bacteria > Acidobacteriota > Aminicenantia > Aminicenantales > Aminicenantaceae > JAUXEH01. The sequence goes on from CBFDBC010000003.1 coordinate 36,606, forward strand.
CGTCGCAGCTGTCGTCCACGAAAGCGATGAGAGGCATTCCGATGTTGCCCGCCAGAAAGGCGGGCAGGTCGGCCTCGCTCAGGATCCGGTGTATCAGGGTCGTGACCGTGGACTTGCCGTTGGAACCCGTGACACCAACGATCCGGCCCTTGAGGAAGCGGCTCGCCAGCTCGACTTCAGACAGGACGGGGATGCCTCTCTCTCTTGCGGCTTCCATCTCCGGTATGACGGGGACGCCGGGGCTGGGAATGATCAGGTCGGAGGTCAGGAAGGAGGCTCGGTCATGGCCTCCGGTCTCGAACCGGACGCCCGGTATCTGCCAGCGCGCCAGGGCATCCTCCAACTCGGTGGAAGAGCGTTTTTCGCTGATCGTGACCTTGGCCCCGCGGTCCAACGCGAAACGGCAGACGGCTTCCCCTGTCAGGCCGAAGCCGACTATGAGCAGTTCCTTGTCTTTCAGTTCCATTTATCTGATCTTTAAGGTGGTCAGGCTGAAGAGAGCGAATATGATGGCCGCGATCCAGAACCGCACCACGATCTTGGACTCCGACCAGCCCATGAGCTCGAAATGATGGTGGATGGGGGCCATCTTGAAGATGCGCTTGCCCCCGCTGAGCTTGAAATACCCCACCTGGAGCAGGACCGAGAGCTCCTCCAGGATGAACACTCCGGCCACCATGAAGAGCAGGAATTCCTGTTTGATCATGATGGCCACCAGGCCCACGGTAGCACCCAGAGACAGGGCGCCGGTATCACCCATGAAGACCTCGGCCGGGTGACAGTTGTACCACAGGAATCCCAGGCACGCCCCGGCCATGGCGCCCAGGAAGATCGTCAGCTCCGAGGCCAGTTCGACCCTGGGGATGTCGAGATAGGTGGACCAGCGCGCATCCCCCGCGATGTAACAGATGGCGGTGAAAGAGGCCACGGAGATGAGTGCCAGCCCGATGGCCAGCCCGTCCAGGCCGTCTGCCAGGTTCACGGCATTGGAGGAGGCGGTGATGATGAACATGATCCAGGGGAAGTAGAAAAAGCCCAGGTAGGGCGTGAAATTCTTGAAGAAGGGGACCGACAGGCGCAGGTCGAACTCGCCTCGGCTCCCCAGATAGAGCAGGATGATGCCGGCCACTCCTCCCAGGATGATCTGAAAAATGAACTTGGTGCGGGCGATCAGGCCCGCGGGTTTTTTCTTTTTGACCTGGAGGAAGTCGTCCCAGAATCCGAGCGCCCCGAACAGGACCAGGGTGATCACGGCCAGCCACACATAGGTGTTGTAGAGGTCGGCCCAGAGCAGTGTGGGTACGAGCGTGCAGGCGATGATGAGGAAGCCGCCCATGGTCGGGGTTCCCCGTTTGGTAATATGGGACTGGGGTCCCTCGTCCCGGATCTCCTCCCCGATCTGGAGCTTCTTGAGCAGCTTGATGAGCAGGGGGCCCAGGAGCAGGGTGAGAAGGAGTGCCGTGCTTCCCGCCAGGAAGGTCCGGACCGTGATGTAACGGAACACGTTGAAGAAACTGATGTATTCCTTCAGTGGGACGAGCAGCCAGTACAGCATGGTTTAACCTTCCTCCCTGACGAGCCTGTCAACGACCACTTCCATCCGCATGCCGCGTGATCCCTTGACCAGAATGACATCTCCCGCTTCCAGCAGGGCGGACAGGGCTTGCGCGGCCGCCGGGGAATCCTCGTAGACCAGCACGCGCTCAGGATCCATGCCGGCGCCGGTGGCGGCGTCCGCCGTGTTCCGGCTGAGGGGGCCCACCAGGACCAGCAGGTCGATCCCGAGCGCGGCCGCCTTTTCACCCGCCTCGCGGTGGTACGCGGCCTCCTCGCTGCCCAGTTCCAGCATGTCGCCCAGGACCGCAAGCCTGCGTCCTCCGGGAAGGCCGGCCAGGGCAGTGAGCGCTTCTTCCAGGGCCGAGGGATTGGAGTTGTAGGAGTCATCGATGACATGGATCCCCCGGGGCAAAGCATGGGACCGGCCCCTGTTCTCGAACGGGCTGAGTCGGGAGGCGGCTTCCACGACCTTTTCGAGCGGGACGTCCAGGACCCGCGCGACGGCCGCCGCACCCAGGAAGTTGTAGAGCTGGCCGCGGTTGAAGAAGGGCAGAGCGGCGGGCCGGGATTCTTCTCCGTAGACGAGTTCGAATGACATCCCGTCCCAGCCCCGGAGCCGGATGTCCCGCGCCCTGATAGTACATGCTTCGGAAAGCCCGAAGAACAGGACGTCTCCGCTCCAGGTGGAGGCCATCTCCCGGACCAGCGGGTCGTCCCGGTTGAGGACGGCGGTCCCAAGGGCGGCGATCCCGTCCAGCAGTTCCTGCTTGGCACGCGCGATGCCGCGGATGTCGGGGAAAAACTTCAGGTGCACGGGCCGGACATTGGTGATCAGGGCGATGTCCGGGGGAGCGAATCGGGTCAGGGCGGCGATCTCGCCCGGTGCGCTCATCCCGTATTCCAGCACGGCTACTTCGTGATGGTCCTCGAGCCGCAGGAGGGAAAGCGGAAGTCCCAGGTGGTTGTTGAAGTTGCCCTCCGACTTGAGGACGCTGTAGGTGGAGGAGAGGATCTGTGCCGTGAATTCCTTGGTCGTGGTTTTCCCCACGCTTCCGGTGATGCCGACCACCCTGGGTCTGAGGGTGGATGTCACCGTTCCGGCCAGGCGCTGCAGGGCGTCGAGGGTGTCGGCCACCTGCAGCAGGGCTGTCTCCGGGTTGGGGATGGGCATCGGCCTGGCGATCACGGCGCCCGCCGCTCCCCGCCGGACGGCATCCGGAACGAAATCATGGCCGTCCCGTTCCGCCTGTATGGCGAAGAAAAGCTCGCCGGGCTCGCTCATGCGGGAGTCGATGTTGAAGCGGCGGAAGCGGAGGCCCGGATCGCCCTGGAGGATGGTCCCGTCCACCCGCTCCGTCAGTGCCTGAAGTGTCATCTCCACCCTCTAGCTCCCGTCCATTTCCTTCAGGATCTCCCGGATGACCTCCGCGTCGTCGAAATGGGTCACCCGGTCCTGGATGATCTGGTAATCTTCGTGACCCTTGCCGGCGATGAGGATGTAATCGCCCTCAAGTCCCTGATGCAGCGCCTTCCTTATGGCCGCTCTGCGGTCGGGCTCGATCTCATATCTGTCCCTGCCGTTCCTGTGGATTCCCCCCTCTATGTCCCGGATGATCTCCAGCGGGTCCTCGGACCTGGGATTGTCCGATGTGATGATGCTCCAGTCCGACAGAGAGCCAGCCGCCTCTCCCATGCGGGGGCGCTTGCTGCGGTCGCGGTCGCCGCCCGCCCCGAAGACCACTATCACCCGGTTTTCTCCCCTCAGTTCGCGTGCCGTCTCCAGCAGGTTGCGCAGGGCATCGTCTGTGTGGGCATAGTCGACGAAGATGTGCAGCCCGCGGGAATTGTCGATCTTTTCGAACCGCCCCGGCACGCCCCGGAGGGAGCGGATGCCTTCCTTCACGGCGGCGGCGGGGATGTTCAGTGTCAGGGCCGCGGCCACGGCGGCCAGGATGTTGTACAGGTTCGGCTTGCCCAGGAGGTGTGAGTCCAGCTCGAGACGACCGGCCGGGAACTTGACGGCCGCACGGATCCCGTCGTCCCTGAACGTGTAGTCCTCGGCCCGCACCATGGCGCTAGGGGCCAGGCCGTAGGTAACCCCGCCCATGGCGAGATGGGCCATGAGTTTCCTGCCCCATTCATCGTCCGCGTTCACCACGGCCATGCTGCGGCGACCCAGCGTGAACAGCCTCAGCTTGGCCCGGAAGTAGTCTTCCATGGTGCGGTGGTAATCGAGGTGGTCGCCGCTGAGGTTGGTGAACACGGCGACATCGAAATCGACCCCCACGGGCCGCTTCAGGTCCAGGGCGTGGGAGGAGACCTCCATGACGCAGTGGGTGGCCCGGTTGTCCTTCAGTGTGCGCATCATCTTCTGCAGGTCCGGGGCCTCGGGAGTCGTGCGTGAGGCGACCTCCTCCAGCCCGGGCCCGCGGTATTGGATGGTTCCCAGAAGCCCTGACCGGTGTCCCGCCGCCTTGAAGATGGACTCCAGGAGATACGTGATGGTGGTCTTGCCCTTGGTCCCTGTGATCCCGATCACCTTGAGCTCACGGGATGGGTGGCCGTAAAAATTTGCGGAACACAGGGCCAGCGCCTCGCGTGCGTCTGCGGCCTGGATCCAGGCGGTGTCGAGTTCCGCCGGCTTCTCCCGTTCCGAGCGAACGGCGGAGGCCCCTTTGGCCAGGGCATCGGGGATGAAGACGAATCCGTCGGCCTTGACACCCCTGAGGGCGGCGAAAAGGCTGCCCGGGACGACCGCCTGGGAAGCATAGGCGATCTCTTGGATCTCCAGGCTTCCGTCGCCGGCCAGCCGGATGGCGGGGACCTCCTCCAGGAGGTGTTCGAGCCTCATCGGGTCTCCCCCCTGGAATCGGCTGTCAGCAGGGTGCGTTTCAGCCCGGGATCCCGCCGGACCCGCAGGTAGAGCAGCACACGCTCGGCGATGTCCTTGAACACCGGGGCGGCCACGTCCCCGCCGTAGTACTTCCCCCGGGGATTGTCGATCACGACGATCATGGAGATCACCGGGTCGGCGGCCGGGACAAAACCCACGAAGGAGCCGATGTGGGAGTCGGAGGAGTATCCCCCCAGGTCTCGAAGATATTTCTGGGCGGTGCCGGTTTTTCCGGCCGCCTGATAGCCTTCGGGCTGGGCCGACACACCGGTCCCTCGCCTCACCGCCTCGGTCATCAGCCGCTTGAGCGTGTCCGAGGTGCTCTGATCCAGGACCCGCCTGTAGGGAGCGGACCGGTCGGGGAGTGCCGGGGGGTCCTCCGGGATGTCCTTCACGACGCGGAAGGGGATGTGCATCCCCCTGTTGGCCACGATGTTCGCCATCTGAAGCACCTGGAGGGCCGTGGCGCTGAATCCGTATCCGACGGAAAACCAGGCATACTGGTGCTTTCCCTCCCATACATCCGGGGGGTACACCTTGCCGGGCTCCTCTCCGGGGAGGCCTATGCCCGTCCTCCGAGCGAATCCCATCCTCATGACCATCTCGTAGAGAGAGTCTTCGCCCACCTCGTCCACGATGAGGGTTGTGCCCACGTTGGAGGAGTGGATGAAGACCTCCTCGAAGGTCAGGATCCCCAGCTTCTTGTGATCGGTTATTGAACGTTTGCCGAAGAACCGCTTCCCGGCGCTGCAGTCGAAGGTCTGGTCTATGCGGAACGCCCCGGACTCGAGGGCGGCCGCGAAGGTCGCGATCTTCATGGTCGATCCGTGCTCGAAGACATCCCGGATAGCCCCGTTGCGGTCCGCACGCTGTCGTTCGCTGTCGTTCTGGAGCTTACGGTTGGGATCATAAGGGGGATAGTTGACCATGGCCAGGATCTCTCCGGAGGTAGGGGCCGAGATGATCACGGTCGCCCATTCCGCTCCCGTCTCGGCATAGGCCTGTGCCAGCCTGCGGGAGGCGAAATGCTGGATGTTCTCATCGATGGTCAGGTACACGTCCTTGCCTGGCACCGGGGGCTTCAGGATCACCCGCTGGAAGCTCCGCCGTATGCCGTCCTGCAGGTCGAGGCTCCGGCCCGCCACCCCGCCCAGCACGGCATCGTAGCTCAGCTCGATCCCGGCCTGGCCCTTGCCGTCCAGGCCGGTCCGGCCCAGCAGATAGCCCGCCAGAGTGTTCTTGGGATAGACACGCTTGGGCGAATCTTCGAAGTCGATGCCTGCGATCCCCGCGGACCTGACCTGCCATGCAACATCATAGGGAACCTGGCGCTTGATGCGGCTGTAGGCGTGTCCGTCCTGCACACGGTTCCAGACATACTCTTCCTCGGCCCGGGTAATGGAGTAGGATGCAGGCAGCAGGTCCCGCAGCCGGTTCATCTTGGTGCGCAGGCTCTGCTGAGTGTCATCCTCCTGCGTACGGTAGGCGATGTGCTGCGCAGGCGTGCTCATAGCCAGGATGAGTCCGTTGCGGTCGAAGATGGTGCCGCGCTTGGGAAGGATATCGACATCCTCCCGGTTCTGATTCAGGACGGTCTCTTTGTGCTGTGCGTGTTCCAGCACCTGGAGCTGCACCAGCCGGAGTGAGAGGAGGGCGAACCACAACAGACAGACAAAACCCAGGATCAGGGTCCGTCTCCACGTCTTGTCCTTTGCCGGGCGCTTCATGGCCTGTCTCTCCGGGCCGGCTGGTCTTCCCACATGATGATCCGGTCGGCGCTGACCTCCGTGTATCCCAGTTCCTCCCGGGCGATCCTCCCCACCCGATCGGGCGCGAGCAGCATGGCTCTCCGTGCCTCCAGTGTGTCCATCTCCAGCTCCAGGGTCTGCAGTTCGGACTCCAGCTCGAGGATGCGGTAACCCAGGCGGATGGATTCGACCTGGTGCCAGATGTAGAACATAAGGATCAACACGACCACCGCGGCGGCAACGAGACCCAGGGCGATGTCCCTGGCCTTGACCTTTCGCCTCACCATCTAAAGTTTCTCCGCGGCCCTGAGCTTGGCGGAGCGGGACCGGAAATTGGCCGCAACTTCCGGGGCATCGGGAGTGACCGGTTTCCTGGTCAGGATCCTAAGCGTAGGGGACCGGCCGTCCTCTGCGGACGCCAGGTCAATCAGAGTGTGCTTGACGATCCTGTCCTCCAGGGAGTGGAATGAGATGAGCGCGATGCGGGCCCCCGCCGGCATCTGGTCCACGATGTCCCTCAGGAAGTCCCCCAGGTCCTGGAGTTCCTGGTTAACTTCGATGCGCAGGGCCTGGAAGACCCGGGCTGCCGGATGGCTCTTGCCTTTCTGGGCCCTCCAGTGGCAGACATCTTCCACGATCTGGAAGAGCTGGGTGGTGGACTCGATCTTACGGATCTTTCGTCTGGATGCGATGGCTCGAGCCAGTTTCTTGGATTGACGCAGTTCCCCATATTCGAAGAAGACCTGCGCCAGGTGGGGCTCCGAATATTTTTCCAGTATGCGCGCCGCCGTGACTTTGTTCCGGCTGTCCATTCGCATGTCCAGAGGTCCTTCCTGGTTGAAGCTGAAGCCCCGCTCCGGGTTGTCGAGCTGGAACGAGGAGATCCCCAGGTCCACGAGCAACCCTTTCACTCGGGAGAAATCCACCTCCAGTTCGGGAAGGAGGCGGAAATCGGAGTGGAAGATCCGTACGCGGTCGGCGAAGTCCTGGAGCCGATCCCGCGCCGCCTGGAGGGACCGCTCGTCCCGGTCCAGGCCGATGAGCTCCGCTCCGGGATTTCGCTGGAGCAGAACGGAGGCGTGGCCTCCCAGTCCCAGCGTGCAGTCGATGTAGATGCCCTCTCTTTCGATATCCAGATACTGCAGGGCCTCCTCCAGGAGGACTGGGATGTGGCCCTGCCCGATCATTCCCGGTTACCTTTCGGTTGGAGTTCGGCTATGCGTTTGAAATCCTCGTCTGTGAGCGGATGCTCTTCAATGAGTTCTTCGATCCTGGACCTGCACCACACCTCGAGATGGTTATTCATCCCGATGACCTCGACCTCCTCTTCCAGGCCGGCCTTTTCCTTCAGCGTCTGGTTGATGAGGACCCGGCCTTTGGAGTCGATCTCGTTGTGCGTGCCCTTGAGGTTGACACGGCGCATGAAGCCTCGGATCTCAGGCCTCAGGTGAAGCAGCCCTGTGTCCGTCAGCCCTGCGAGCTGTTCCCAAACGGGGAGGGGATAGATCTGGACGGCCTGGTCTGTCAGTGAGGTGATGAACACCCCCGTTCCGTACTGATCCTCGATGGCGGCCCGGAATTTTTCCGGGATCTTGATGCGGCCGCTCTTGTCCAGGCGTGCGGTGTAGCTCCCGATCAGGTATTGTCCCAATTTGTCCCGTTTCATCCCATTTTGTATTGATAATATCTATGATACCCCCCCTTGTCAAGAAAAAAACCGGGATTTTTTGGGATTTTTCCCGCCCTCTACCGGGGGAAACCGGAGTGGAGACGGTTATCGGTCCCGGAACGGGACGGAATGGGACATTTGATCACTCTTCGGGGCGCTCTTCGATCAGCTCTTTGGCGGCGGCATAGTCCCCCTGTGAAACCATGATCCTGATCTTTCCCAGGCCGTCGGCCGAGAAGGCGTGCACGGACTGGACGACAAGCCCCCGCATGAGGCATGGGATGTTGTGGTAGGCCAGGAGGCTCTTGATCACCTCCGCCTCCACCGGACCCTGGACAGCGGCCACTTCCTTGAGCTCGGCGGCCATGGCATCCTTCAGTGATCGGGGCTTCTTTTCATCCATTTCTGCGTTCCAGGTAATCATCGAGGATCCGCCGGTGGTCAAAAGCCAGGGGGCGATCTATCTTTTCCGGGTCGAGTATCTCCAGTTCGAGGGCATCATCCTGCGCCTCCGGAGTCCCTGCGGCGACCGCCACGTATACGGTCGTGATGGTGTGCTTGCGCGGGTCGCGCCGCGGGTCGGAGTAGGTGTGCATCTGGTACTTGAGAGTGATGTCCAGCGAGGTTTCTTCCTTGGCCTCCCGCACGGCCGCTTCCTCCAGTGACTCCCCGTAGTCGACAAACCCTCCGGGTAGGGCCCAGCCGGGGGGCGGGAACTTCCGTTTGATCAGGACGATCCCGGGCTTCCCGTTTTCGTCTTCGATCTCGATGATGATGTCGACCGTGGGGTGGGGATTCTTGTATTCCGGCATTATCCTGCGTTTTTCTTGAGTTGGATGCCCCTAATTCTACGGCTAAAGCCCGGAAATTGCAACTCGCCGGCCCGCTTGTCTCATTTGAGTACACATGCTATGATTTGAGGACAGGATGTGATGCCCCAAGACCCTGATCTCCCTGGGTAGAGGGATGGCATGAATCTTGCTTAAGTAATGAGTACCTGAGAAAGGAGTACTGAGATGAAAAAACTTGCCATAATGCTTCCGTTGCTGGTGCTCTTCGTCGGCTGTACCGTCATCCAAGAACCGTTGACCGGTCCCAGAGTGGCCGTAGTGCCCGCCGACGCAGCTTATTACGACTATTATCCTGCCGAGGGATATAGTTCCGCTTATGCCTATCCTTCCATCTATGTCGGGCTCGGTTGGGGCTGGGGCCCCGCCTGGTTCTACGGGTGCTGGGACTGGTACTGGGGAAGCTGCGGCGGGTGGTGGGGCTACCCCTGGGGTGGTTACTGGGGTTGGTCCTGGTGGTCCCCCTGGTACCCCGTCTACCCCGGCTACCAGATCTACGCCGGGTATCCCAGCTATCCGAGTTATCCCAGCTCCTACGCAGAACGCTACTCGGTCTCGAAACAGTCTCTGGCCGGCAGAGACGGCGGAACCCGCAATATACGGGGAGACACATCGGCCGGCGAAACTTCCACCAGCCGGGTCCGGACCAGCTCCACCCGGGCCGGGACAACGTCCCGCAACATACGGACCTATTCCCCTGCCCGGAGCACGGCATCTTCGAGCCGCGTGAGGTCCACGTCAGGTCGGTCTGTAAGGACGACCTCTACCAGGAGAACCGGCTCATCCCGTGCGACTACGGCTTCGCGCGGCAGATCCGCATCGCGTTCGGCTGCGCGGACTTCCAGTGCCGGCCGCAGCAGCGCAGGGCGCAGCAGTGCAGGACGCAGTAGCGCAGGCCGCAGCAGCGCAGGACGCAGTTCAGGCGGTTCCCGGGTGAAGAAGAAATAACAACCCGTGAGTGCCGCATCACATATGTAGTGTCAGCAGCCCTCAAGGGCAAGAGGAGGGGATCATGAAACACGCAAGAACACTAGTACTGTGCCTGGGGACAGCGTTTCTGCTCCTGCTGTCCGGCCAGTCTTTGGCCGGCAAGGAGTACACCTACGCCCCTGATCCAGGCAAGGAGATCTACTTCGGCCACATCAGTTATACCGAGATCTTCAATGACACCCAGGATCCTGTTGTCTACCGGCCGGGTCAGACCTCGCCGGAGAAGGCGGTCCTGAACCTGCCCCTGGCTCCCGGGGATGTTATCCTGACTTCGTCCGAGCGCAGGTGTGAGATCCAGTTCGATTCCGGAACCCTCATACGCCTGGACACCGACACTCAGCTCAGGATCGAGACCATCCTGGCCGAGAGCCTGAGCTCGGGCAAGAAACTCAGCAACCTCGTCCTGGAAAAGGGGCGGATCTACGTCATGTACAAACGGTACAACCGTCCCGAGATCTTCCAGGTGAAAACAGCCCCCGCCGCCTTCAAGCTGGACCACAATTCGGTCAGCATCATCCACGCCGGCCCGAGCATCCCTTCGGAGGTGTGGGTGGAAGAGGGGAAGGTTTATGTCCTATACGGTTCGTCCGTGAAGATGGAAGACCTGAAGCTGAAGAAGTCTGAACAGATGCGCATCACCTACGGCAGGGAACCGGCAGTCCTGGCGGAACCCCCTGAGAAAGGTTTTCAGGAATGGAACCGGAAGATGAACCAGGATTTTGTAGAGATGCACCGCTACCAGACCATGCTGCCCAAACCTGTCCAGCGCTACTCGGACGCCGTCACCTACTTCGCACAGAAGTATTCCATGGTCTACGGCGAGTGGGAGGTGGTCATCGCCTTTCTGATCGCCAGCCTG
>CBFDBC010000004.1:0-44614 GCA_965602945.1 uncultured bacterium
TCCTTCGCCCTCCTGGGACTGCTCTCCCTGGGAGTGAGTTTCTGCCTGTACGCGCACATGCAGAACCGGAAACTCTCCATCCTCAACCACGGATTCGAGCCCCAGGCCTCATTTATCCTGGTCTGGTTCATCGCGGCCGCCTCGGCCTTGGTGCTGATCTGGCTGCTGCTGCCGCGGTTCGAGAGCAAGCTCCTGAACGTAGAGATCGAGACCCTGCAGAGGGAAAACCTGATCTGCCTCACTCCCACCGCCCTGGGACTCCTGATCCCGTTGATGCTGGGGCACTATCTCACCGCAGCCGACCTGCGCTCTCGTCTCCACCTGCTAACGGCAGCCATGCTCGCAGGCATTCTTCTCCTCAAACTGCTTCAGTATCGCCGGCACCTTAAGAACCGGCATCCCATCGAGGATCTGGTCGAGAGATTTTCCCGGTTGTCACAAAGAAAACGGATCTGGATCCTGTTCTTCACGGCATTCCTGCTCTACAACCTGGGCGCCGCGATCCTGGTTTCAGGAGGACGGGCGTTTTCAGGAGACGAACCCTATTATCTTTTGACCTCCGACAGCCTGTACCAGGATCTTGACATCAACCTCTCCGACCAGTACGGAGACGGCGACCACGTTCATTTTTATCCCCCCGAACTCTATCCCAACGTGAGGCTGAGGGCCTATGCCCGGTTCGGCCACAAAGGTGAGGGGTACATCTATCCGATAAGCCAGCCCGGGGTTTCTTTCCTCATCCTCCCCTGGTATGCCCTGAGCCAGCTGTTCAAGGGACGTGTACTCATCTTTTTGATCCGGAGCAGCCTGACCTTCTGGGCCGCTCTTCTGGGCGTACAGATCTATCTCCTGTTCTCCCAGCTGTGGCAGAAGGAGAGGCTGTCGCTCTTCCTGTGGTTCCTCTACTCCTTCACGGCACCCATCTTCTTCTTCGCGTTTCATATCTACCCCGCTGTCCCCATAGCACTGTTTTCCATCTACATCTTTCGCAAAGCCTGGTCCCCGGACGCCCCCTCCAACTTCGAGTATGCTTTGTGCGGTTTTCTGCTGGCCCTTTTTCCCTTTTTCGGCCTGAAATACAACATGATCCTCTGGCCGCTGCTGCTCATCGCCGGGTATACCTTTGTCCGCAAGCACAGGGCAGGACTCCGGATCGCCTGGTTCCTGGTTTTCCCGCTGGCGGGCCTCGCGGCCTTCTATCTGTACGTCAATCACATGTACGGGACCTTGAATCCCATCGCGATCTATGAGGGGGTCCTGACTTCGGACAAGATTCAGAATTTCCAGGATGTCATGCGGAACACTCCCCTCATGCTGCGCATCGATTCCCTTCTGGATTATTTCCTGGATCAAAGGGACGGCCTGCTCCTCTATGCACCCTGGTACTTCTTCGCCCTGGCCGGATGCATCGAGATGTTCCGCCGCGCCCGAGCGACCCTGGTCACCTTTGTCCTCCTGGCGGGCCCTTTCCTCTTCAACTACGCCTTTTTCGCCCACCGGCAGGGATCCAGTCCGCAGGGACGGGTCCTGACCCCTCTTTCCTGGATGGCTGCCATCGCCGTGGGGTATTTTCTTCTCCACAACCACAAGCGGTTCTACACACTGCTTTTCCGGGGATCCGTGATCCTGAGTCTCGTCATCGTCCCCGGGCTGCTCCTAAACGCTTCGTTCCTCTACCAGCCAACGACACACCAGTACACGTTCCGGGGATCCGAACTGTTTGTCTCGCTCAGCAACCTGCACTTCTTCCTCCCCGACTTCCTGCCCTCCTTCCTCAAACTCGACAACAGCGGATACGTCCCTAACTATGTCTGGTTAGGCCTGATCCTGATCTTCGTCATCGGATACGCCGTGAAAAAAGACATCCGGCTTCCCCGGGGGTTCCTCTTTCAGGCGGTGTGCATATGGATCCTCCTGGCCCTCTTCTTCTCGACCTTCTGCCTCTTTCCCCGTCCGGTGCTGTTGTTCCCGCAAAACGCCGCTTATGCCTCGGGCGAGAGGATCGCCTTCTACCCCATGGGCCGCAACATCCGCATGGCGGAGCCCGGAGCCTTCGAGTTGATGGGGTGGGACCGCTCCTATGACCTCTACTTCACTGCCTGGAGAGAGCTGCGCTCGCTCAAGCTCACCTTCGGGCCGGAACAGGGGGAGACCGCCGCCAGGGTGGATCTCTTCGACGTGCCGCTGTTTTCCGGGCGGGTTTCCGACCGCTCGGAATCCCTCATGTATACTGATCCGCCTCGGTACCGGTACCGGAACACGAACCTTTACCTGCTGCGGATCACGCTTCAGAGCCGGCCCCCGGACGCGCCGGAGGGGCTCCCTTTCAAATTCAATGTATCATTCCGGCAATGACATGTCCGCAGGAAAAACCGGTGAGCTGGTTCTATCCTTCCTGCGCCGCCTGTTCAGGGCTGGATATATCACACCGCAGGGGTCGACACATCTTTTCGAGCTCGTGTTGGCGCAGCGATTCGCCTGGCTCTCCGAGTGGCTGCACAAATCCGACCGTGAGATGGTGGACCTGGAGTGTGTCTACATCTCACTGCTCCACGACAACCGGGATGTCCTGAAGAGGGCTTGGGGACTTTGAAACCGGCGCGGATCTTACATCAAGGGCAGTTCTTTTCGACTAATCCTATATCGAGGGTTTGAACAGGCAGGAAGACGGAAACATGGAAGATTGCCGCCGCGACATGCACCGGAACCTTCCGGCGCCACCTCCCATTCGGGAGAGGTACGGCCGGACCATCCTGCGTTATGCCGCGGTGGTCATCCTGATCGGAGTCGTCCTGACCGGCGGCTGCACCCGGAAGCCGCCCGTCGTCACAGAGGCCCCGCCTCCCGCCCCGGTGAAAGAGCGTACCCTGGCCGGTTTTACCATCCAGGTCGGGGCCTTCCGCAACCTGAACAATGCGGTCCGGCTGGCTCACTCGCTTTCCGGCTTCGGGCTCGACGCCTATTACTTCAAGCATGAATCGGGGCTCTATAAGGTCCGTTTCGGAGATTATTCCAACCGGGAGGCGGCGCGGGAACAAGCCGAACAGGTCCGCGCCCGCGGAGTCATAGAGGATTTCTACATCGTGAACCCGGAAACATCCGCCGTGGCCCAGGAGGCCGAACTCGGCACGGATTATCTGCGGAACGCGATCGTAAGCCGGGCGCAAAGTTTCCTGGGGATCCCCTATCGATGGGGAGGTGTTTCGGCGGAAAACGGCTTTGACTGCAGCGGGCTGACCATGGCCGTTTACAACCTGGTGGGGTTGAACCTGCCCCGTTCCTCACGCGCACAGTATTCTGCGGGCACGCCTGTTTCGGAAGAGCGGCTGGGCCGGGGGGATCTGGTTTTTTTCCGCACCTCAAACAGCACCCGTGTGTCCCATGTGGGAATCTTCACCGGAGGGGACCGTTTTATCCACGCGCCGGGAAGAGACAAAAAGATCCGCTTGGATTCACTGAATTCTTCGTATTTCCGCAGCCGCTTCGCCGGGGCTCGAACCTATCTCAAATAGCTCGCAAATCTGCGAGGGACATCGTGAGGTCTGCGGCCGGAGGGGCCATTTAACGCCGCGGATATGCGTTCAGGGTCAGATCGAGGCCCGGAGAGCCGTCATCCTTGAGCTTCTCAAGAGCGAGGGCCGCCACCATGGCGGCGTTGTCCGTGCACAGCTCGGGAGAAGGGACATAACCCGGTACCTTCCGGTTATCGGCCAGTTCCAGAAACTGCTCGCGCAGCTTCCGGTTACGGGCCACGCCTCCGCACAGGATCAGGGAGCCGGGTTCGACCTCGTCGATGGCCCGGTTCAGGTTGTGCAGCAGTGTTCGGATCACCGCCGCCTCGAAGCTGGCGATAAAATGGACAAAATCCGGATGCGCCCGGGTGATCCCGAGTTTGCGGATCTGCCGGAGGCCCGCGGTCTTGAAACCGCTGAAGCTGAAATCCAGGCTTCCATCGGACATCTGGGGCCGCGCGAACGGGAAACGCCCCTCGTCCCCCCCGGAGGCCAGCCGATCGATCACCGGGCCGCCGGGGTACCCCAGGTTGAGGAATTTGGCGATCTTGTCCAGGGCCTCGCCCGCCGCGTCGTCCCGGGTCTTGGCAAGCAGTCTGAAGTTCAGCGGCTCCTTGAGCTCGAAGAGAGAGGTGTGCCCCCCGCTGACCAGGAGTGCGAGGATCGGAAAGGCGATGTCCCGGTTCTCGATGAATGCCGAATATATGTGGGACTCCAGGTGGTCGGTCGGGACCAGGGGCCTGCCGTGGGTGTAGGCCATCCCCTTGGCAAACGAAAGGCCGACCAGCAGGGACCCGATAAGGCCCGGGCCCTGGGTCACGGCAAAGGCGTCGATCTCATCGGGCCCCAGCCCGGAACGCTCCAGGCATTCACTCACCACATAGGCGATGGAACGGATATGCTGGCGGGACGCAAGTTCAGGTACGATCCCGCCGTACGGGGCATGAATCTCATCCTGTGAGAGCACGACATTACCGAGGATGCGCAGCTCATGATCCAATACCGCTGCGGAGGTCTCATCGCAGGAAGTCTCGATCCCCAGGATCTTCATGGTTTCATCCCTGTCGGGCTATCCGCAGCTCCTCCAGAGAATCCTCGAAGGGCGGATATGCGATCCCTCGCTCCGTTATGATGGCTGTGACCAGCCGGGCCGGAGTCACATCAAAGGCGGGATTCCGGACTCCGACCTGCGGGGGGGCGATGAGGCAGTCCCCGATCCTGCGTACCTCATCCGGGTGACGCTCCTCGATCGGAATCTGGTCTCCTCCAGCCAGAGAAAAGTCGATCGTATTCATGGGAGCGGCCACATAAAAAGGGATGCCGTTCTCTCGGGCCAGGACCGCCACGGAATAAGTGCCGATCTTGTTGGCCGTGTCTCCGTTGCGGGCGATCCGGTCCGCCCCGGTCACCACCAGAGAGATCTCATCCTTCTGCATCAGATACCCCGCCATGTTGTCCGTGATGAGGACAACGGGGATCCCGTCGCTCTCCAATTCCCAGCAGGTCAGGCGGGCTCCCTGCAGCAGAGGCCGGGTCTCATCGGCATAGACCCGTATGTCCGGGTGCTCCGCAAAGGCCGCCCGGACCACCCCCAAAGCGGTCCCGTATCCAGCGGTGGCAAGGCCTCCGGCATTGCAGTGGGTCAGGATGGTCTGTCCGCCCTGTACCAGGGTTCTTCCCCATCCGCCGATCCGGCGGCACATCTCCAGATCCTCCCGCTCTATGGCCAGCGCCCGGTCCAGGAGGGCCTTCTGCAGGCCCGCAAGATCCGATGTCCGGTTCGCGTCAAAGACATCCCTCATCTGCTCCAGGGCCCAGAAAAGGTTGCGGGCCGTGGGGCGGGTTCCCTCCAAGCGTCTGTAGACACGCGCGAACTTCTCCTCCCGTTCGCTGTCGTCCTGCCAGCCCATGACCCCCAGGACGATCCCATAGGCGGCAGCCACCCCGATGGCCGGGGCCCCTCGGATGACCATGGTCTCGATGGCCCTTGCCACCTGCTCGTGGTCCGAGCACTCCACATACACTTCTTCTCCGGGCAGCTTGCGCTGGTCGATCATTATGACACGGCCCTGTTTCCACTCGATGGTCGGTCTCATTTCCTGCCTCGATGTTCAGATCCGGAGTCTCGAATTCTGCAAGGTTCGTTTCCGGTTCCAGACTTTTCCCCCACTATAACGATTCATATGCCGGGAGTAAAGGAGCTCGGCGGGATTAAAAGCGGACGGCGGCCTGCAGCGCCAGCAGGTCCTTGTTGGCGTCAGATTCCCGGGATCCGGGAAAATAGAGGTCATATTCAACCTTGAACACCACCGAAGGCGTGAGGTAGTAGTTGAAGCCCAGGGCGAGGATCTTGCGGTCAAAATCGGTGGGCTTGCGGCCCAGGGCATCGCTGAGATCCAGATAATCCAGGCTGCCGAAGCGTACGCTGGGCCGGAAATGACGCCGGATCAGATAGGAGCCCTGGATAAAATACCCTTCGGTCTTTCCGGTCTCATAAGGGTCCGGATTGCCCGACAGGGCCTTGGAAAACTCGCCGTAAAGGCTTAAATCCCCGGTTCTCCCCAGAAGATGCAGGCCGAACATGTCCAGGTTGTGTTTGCTGCCGTCGTCCCAGGCACCGTGATAGAAGGAACCGCCCACCTCAAACCGGTCGTGGAACACCCCGCTGAGCCGGAAACCCAGGCTCTTGGCGTCGTTGTTGTCCCTGTATTGGCGGCTGCCGCGCAACCGGCTGCCTGAACCCAGTCCGTTTATCAGGTAGAGGTCGTAATTCAGGTAGGCACTGGGATTGACAGAAAGGTTTCCATGGAACACGACACCGACTTCTTTCCAGGCGCTCACAGATATCTCTCTCGACATTTGAGGCCGTGTTATGAGCATGTTCTCCAGAGGCGCATGAAAATCGTCAAAACGGTTGAAGGGAGCGATCACCGCTCCGATGCGCAGGGCCATGTTTTTCTGAAACCAGACGTCCATGTAGGCCTGCTCGATGAAGGGAGGCTCCGCATCTCCGCCGCCGTGCTCGAATTCGAACTCGGCCCGGTAGGAGATCCGTTCATGCACGCGTCCTGCCAGATTTACGTTCAGGTAGTGGATGTCGAAGGTGTCGGTGGATGCCTTGGAGGCAAAAAATTCGGTGTACAGATATCCTCCCAGCACAGGATTGGTGGGCAGGTCTCCAAGTTTCCGTTTCCCCGCATTCTGTTCCAGATAAGCCATGACCGGCAGCTCCGTCTCTTCGGTCAACCCGGACAGCGGGCCCATCTCTTTCATGACGGTGCGCCACTCTTCGACGGAATATTTCTGCGGCGCATAGGCCATATGGCAGCGTCCGCATTTGAGATCGTAGAGCCTTTCACCCCTTGACAGGTCGCCCTGGGCCCCTAGATAGGCGGGCAGGCCGATCATAAGGCAAAAGAGCGATCTGAGATATTTTCGATTAGGCATTCGCGTCTCCCTTGACTATTGTTCCGATGGTTTATATGGGCTTTATATGGTATAGGTAAATGCCGGAACAAGCAAGCCCCCCCCCGCAAATTGTCGGGATACACGCTGTACAGGCAGGGAGACAAACGGGGACAGCGAGTGCTGCCGGACTTACTTGATCTTGAGGAGGGCCATGAATGCTTCCTGCGGGATCTCCACCTGGCCCACCTTTTTCATGCGCCGCTTGCCGGCCTTCTGTTTTTCGAGCAGTTTCATCTTGCGGGTGTAATCCCCACCGTAGAGCTTGGCCAGTACGTCCTTGCGATAAGCCTTGATGGACTCGCGGGCGATCACACGCTTCCCGGCGGCCGCCTGCAGAGCGACCTCGTACTGCTGCCGTGGAATGACATCCTTCAGCTTCTGCACCAGGGCGCGGCCCAGAGTAGAAACTTTTTCGCGGTGTACGATCAGCGACAGGGCGTCCACGGGCTCCCGGTTGATCAGTATATCGAGCCGGACCAGGTCCGCTTCCCGGTATCCAATGAACTCGTAGTCCAGGGAGGCATATCCTTGAGAGAGGGATTTCAGATGGTCGTAGAAGTCGAACACGATCTCGTTCAGGGGGAGATGGTACGTGAGGAAGATGCGCTGGCTGGAGATGAACTCCATCTTCTTCTGCTCTCCGCGCCGGCTCTCCAGGAGCTTGAGCACCACACCCAGGTATCGGTCAGGCGTCAGTATCAGGGCTTCGATGACAGGCTCTTCGATGGTCCGGATCTCGGTGTGCGGCGGAAGCTGGGCGGGATTCTCAACCTGGATCTCAGTCCCGTCTTTCCGCGTCACCCGGAAGCTCACGTTGGGAGCCGTGGTGAGAAGGTTGAGGTCGAACTCCCGCTCCAGCCTCTCCTGGATGATCTCGCGGTGCAGCAGGCCCAGGAATCCGCAGCGGAATCCCAGACCCAAGGCCGGGGAATTCTCGGGCTCGTAGTGAAACGAAAAGTCGGTAAGCCTCAGCTTCTCGAGCGCCCTGCGCAGCTCTTCCACCCCTGTCTCAGCGGTGGGATACATGCCGCAGAACACCATGGGTTTGGCTTCTTTGAAACCGGCGAGGGGGGTGGGAGTCGGCTGCCGGGCGTGCGTGATGGTATCACCGATACGGGCGTGTTTCAGGTCCTTGATCCCCGCCATCACATACCCGACTTCCCCGGTCGTGAGGCGGTCGGATTTCTGGAGTTTCGGTGTCAGGTAGCCCACCTCCTCGACCTCGTATACGGCCTTCAGGGACATGAGTTCGATGCGGTCCCCGACCGCCAAAACTCCGTCATGGATGCGGGCCAGCACCACCACGCCGCGGTACGTATCGAACCAGGAATCGAAGAGCAGGGCCTTGAGGGGTGCCTCCGCGTCGCCACGGGGAGCGGGGATGCGGTCCACGATGCTTCTGAGAACTCCTTCCACGCCGGTCCCTTGTTTCGCGCTGACCAGCAGGGCCTCCTCCCGGTCTATCCCGATGATGTGTTCCACCTGTTCCATCACAGAATCGGGCTCCGCCTGGGGCAGGTCGATCTTGTTGAGGACCGGTATGAGCACCAGGTCGTGCTGGAGGGCCAGATAGGTGTTGGCCAGTGTCTGGGCCTCGATCCCCTGAGAGGCGTCGATGACCAGGAGTGCCCCCTCACAGGCAGCCAGGCTGCGGGATACCTCATAAGAAAAGTCAACGTGACCGGGAGTGTCGATCAGGTTGAGCGTGTATTCCCGGCCGTCAGCGGCCGTGTACCGGAGCCTGGCGGTCTGGGCCTTGATGGTGATGCCACGCTCCCTCTCGAGCTCCATGGTGTCCAGCACCTGGTCGCGGAACTCCCGCTCCGTGACCGCTCCGGTGGCGACCAGCAGGCGGTCCGCCAGTGTGGACTTGCCGTGGTCAATGTGGGCAATGATCGAAAAATTCCGTATCTGTTTCATTTGGGTCTGCACATTATAGCATGCCAGGTCCGCTGAAAGAGAGGAATCTTGACTTTTGAGGGGGACTCGAGTACCTTGGATACGGTATTCGTGGAGGTATTCATGTTTTTATTCGGAACACTCGGCTTGCCGGAAATGCTCCTGATCCTGCTGATCATCGTTATCATCTTCGGCGCCCGCCGCCTGCCTGAACTGGGAAAATCTCTGGGAGAAGGCATCAAGAACTTCAAGAAATCCGTGACGAAACAGGAAGAAGAGGGCGGCGACGATTCCGCACCGGACAAGGAATAGCCTCCTTCTTCCCGGGATTGATGAAGCGCACGCTGGAAGGCCTCTCCCATAGACGACAGGAAAAAGAAAAGGAGCTGTCGACCAAGCTCGCCCGGCTGCAGGAATTGAGCCGGGCCCTCGAGGGCATTCACAACACTCTGGACACGCTTCCCTCCCTGAAGCCGGAAGACGGTCCTGCTCGCGAAGATCCTCCCACTCCCATTCCCAGGAAGCGTGCCGCTCTGTTTGCCCGCAAGGGACAGGCGGACGACTCCCTTCAGCCCAAAATCGACACGGAGCTGGTCTCGGTTCTGAACCAGCTCCGCACAGCCCTGCAGCACCAGCTCGAACTCAGCCGGGAGGTCATGGCCGCACAGATCGACCTGTTCCGCACCCAGAACGAGCTCATGGAGGCCCACGATAAGGAATGGGATGCTCTGGGCAGCAACCATGTGGGCATGATCTTCAAGAGCATGGAATGGCGCGTCGACAAGCTGAGTGCCGGCTATGATGATGCCGCACTGCTGATGAAGGACACCGTCCGGCTGCGGGAACAGCTGCGGAGGCTCCTGGCTACCCTGGAGGCGCAGGAGCTCCCCACGCCCGCCCAGGTCAGATCCATCTCAATACCCCTGGAGGACATCGTCTATGCCGGGTTCGAGAACCGGCACCGGGGCTCCCGGCAGGAAGTGACGAAACAGCAGGAGATCTACCTGCCCTACTTCCAGACAGAGAGGACCGTCCTGGACCTGGGCTGCGGGCGCGGCGAATTCCTGGATCTCCTGTCTCAAAACAACATCCGGGCCGAAGGAGTGGACCTCAACGAACAGATGATCACGATCTGCCGGGAACGGGGCCTGGAGTGCAGGACCGGGGACATAGTCGAGTCCCTCGCTTCCTACCCGGACGGGCACCTGGGAGGGATCTTTTCCTCCCAGGTCGTGGAGCACCTCCGGCCCGATTACCTCCGCAGGATGGTCGACCTGGCATTCGCCAAGCTGGCCCCTGCGGGATGCCTGGTGCTCGAGACCCTTAACCCGGCCTCGGTGTTCGCGCTCGTGCACGTGTATTTCCTGGACATCACGCACCAGCAGCCCATCCACCCCAGGGCCCTGGAGTTTCTGCTGGGAAGCGCCGGCTTCCAGGACGTGGAGATCCGATACTCCTCTCCTCTGGACGAGGAGTCCCTGCAGGCCATCCCTCCCGGCAGCGAGGCGTCCGTCGTTTTGAACACGAACCTGGACAAGCTCAACCATTTGCTCTTCTCTCCGGTCAACTACGCCGCCATCGGGCGCAAGGGCTGATACCGGATCGATTTTGACATCCTCATTAGCCTGTGATATGTATCGTTGTTCGTATCCCGACTCGAGCTGTGGTTCTCCCATCGCAGCCTCTGTCGGATAGGCCGTATCCATGCAGTCCATCTCAGCCCGACGCCTCCCCAAACAGCAGATCCGTGTGATGTTCGACCGGGCCAGGGAACTGGAGAAGCAGGGGCGGAAGATCATCCACCTTGAGATCGGACGGCCGGACTTCGACACCCCGCCCCACATCGTGGAGGCGGCCATTCAGGCCCTCAGGGAAGGCAAGCATCACTACTCGCCCAACGCGGGCATCATAGAGCTGCGCAGGGCGGTGGCGGACAAGTACATCTCCGAATACGGGCTGGCCTACGAACCGGACTCGGAGATCGTGGTCACCAACGGGGTGGCCGAGGGTATCTTCCTGGCCGTCAACGCACTGCTGAACCCGGGGGACCAGGTCCTCATCCCGGACCCCCGCTGGGTCAACTATGCCCCGGACGCCTTTACCGCGCTGGCTGAGCCAGTCAACTACACCCTTGTCGAGGAGGAAGGATTCCAGCCCGACCCAGAGGAGATCGCGGACAAGATCACTTCCCGGACGCGGATGCTGATCCTGGCCAGCCCGTCCAATCCTGCGGGAGGAGTGATCGGGCCGGATGTCCTTGCAGGGCTGGCCCGGTTGGCTGTAGAGCACGACCTCGTGGTGGTGAGCGATGAGATCTACGAGAAGATCATCTTCCCTCCGACCCAGCACATCTGCGCGGCTTCTCTGGAAGGACTGCGTGAACGCACGGTCATCCTGAACGGGCTGTCCAAATTCTACTCCATGACGGGCTGGCGCCTGGGCTTCGCCCTAGGACCTGCCGCGCTCATTGAGCCTATGCTGCGCTACCATCAATACATGATCACATCCACCAACACCTTTGCTCAATGGGGCGGTGTAGAAGCCCTCCGGGGAGATCAGGGACCCGCCGTGGCGATGGTGGAGGAATTCAAGAGGCGACGCGACGCCATCGCGGATGCCGTGGACGGGCTTCCGGGCTTTTCCTGCAGAAAGCCGGCGGGCGCCTTTTACTTCTTCCCCTCGATCGGGGACACCGGACTCTCGGGTGTGGAACTTGCCCAGCTGCTCCTGGAAGAGGCAGGCGTCGCAACCGTGGCCGGGGAGCATTTCGGCCGCAAAGGGGCCGGTCACATCCGGATCTCCTTTGCGAACTCCCTCGAAAACCTGAAAGAGGCGGTCGAAAAGATCCGGGCAGTAACCCGTACGTTGTGAAGCGGGCCGCGCCGGCAAAAGGCCCGGCGGACCATCAAGCATTAAGGAGCGTACGGTCAAATAAACGAACGAGACGGAGGAACGTATGCGGCTTGCACATCGAACCAAGACCCTGTCCGCCCTGTGCCTGTATTTTCTGCTGTTTTCCCTGCTGATCCCAACGCTTCAAGGGCAGGACACGATCACGGCTCCCAAGGAATTTTTCGGGCACAACATCGGAGACGACTATTTCCTGGCTACCTATACCCGAATGAAAGAATACTGGGATCTGCTGGCCCGGGAATCCGACCGGATGATCCTGCAGGAGGTCGGGACCACGGAGGAGGGCCGACCCATGGTACTGGCCATCATCACCTCACCGACCAACCACAAAAACCTCGGACGTTTCCAGGAGATCGCGCGGAAACTGGCCCTGGCTGAGGGGCTGACGGATGAACAAGCCCAGGCCCTGTCGCAGGAGGGACGGGCCGTGGTCTGGATCGACGGCGGGCTGCATGCCACTGAAGTGGTGGGCGGCCAACAGGAGATCGAGCTGGTCTTTCAGATGGTCAGCCGCTCCGACCGGGAGACCCTGCGCATCCTGGACAACGTCATCCTCCTGGCAACCATCACCAATCCGGATGGCATGGACCTGGTGAGCGATTGGTACATGAGGGAACCCGACCCTGAAAAGCGCGCCACCCGGGGGCTGCCCCGCCTGTACCAGAAATATGTGGGACACGACAACAACCGCGATTTCATGCTGGTGAGCCAGAAAGAGAGCGAGGTCGTCGCCCGCATCCTCTACCGGGAATGGTTCCCTCAGATCGTATACAACCACCACCAGACCGGGCCGGCAGGGGCCGTGCTTTTTGCCCCTCCCTTCCGCGAGCCGCACAGCTATAACTTCGACCCGCTCCTGGTCCTGAGCATCACCACTGTGGGAAACGCCATGCACAGCCGTTTCGCGGTCGAGGACAAACCCGGTGCCGTCATGGGGGAAGGGGCCGGATACCAGACCTGGTGGAACGGCTGCCTGCGCTGCACGCCTTATTTTCACAACATGATCGGTATCCTGACCGAGATGATCGGCAGTCCCACACCCATGGAGGTGCCCTTCATCCCGGACAAGCATCTGCGCAGCGGGGTTTACCCCTATCCCATCGAGCCGCAGAAATGGCACTTCCGGCAGTCCATCGACTACTCCCAGACCGCCAACCGGGCCATCCTGGACCTGGCCGCCAAACTCAGAGAAAACTTCCTGTTCAACATCTACCGCATGGGGAAAAATTCCATCGAACGCGGCAGCCGCGACAGCTGGACCATCAATCCGCGCCGTATCGAGGCGGTCCAGGCAGCCATCAAGGACAACAAATCCAAGATGACCGGGAGCGGCCGATCCCGGGGATATCCCATGGAGCTGTTCCATGGCGTGCTCCACGATCCCGCGAGCCGCGATCCTCGCGGTTATATACTGCCCGCCGACCAGCCGGATTTTCTCACGGCCGGAAAGTTCGCCAACACATTGATAAAAAACGGAGTAACCGTTCTTCGTGCCACCCAGGACTTCACCGTGGGCGGCCAAACGTATCCAAGGGCTTCCCTGGTGGTCAAGACCGCTCAGGCCTTCCGGCCCCACATCATCGACATGTTCGAACCCCAGTGGTATCCCGAAGACCGCCCCTATCCCGGCGGACCTCTCCGTGCCCCCTATGACAGCGCCGGCTACACGCTGGCCTTCCAGATGGGGGTGGCGTTCGACCGGATCCTGGACGGCTTTGACGGGCCTTTCGAGAAACTCGAGGGATTGATCAAACCTGAAGCCGGAGCCATTAAGGGCAGCGGAGCGAACGGCTATCTGCTGAGCCATCAGGCCAACGACGCCTTTATCGCGGTCAACCGGCTCCTGAAGGCCGGGGAGCAAGTCTTCTGGCTCAAACAGGCCGTAACCCACGGAACTGTCCGCTACCCGGCGGGCACCTTCTACATTCCGGCCGGTCCCTCCAGCACAGCGATCGTCAAATCACTGGCGGCGGAGATCGGGCTGGGCTTCACAGCCGCGGCCGCGAGGCCTCAAGAGGAGGCACTTGAGCTCAAACCTGTCCGTATTGGGCTCTGGGATCGCTATGGAGGCTCCATGGACTCAGGCTGGATACGGTGGATCCTGGAGAAATTTGAATTCGATTTCGAGGTCGTGTACGCCCCGGAGCTGGACGCCGGGAACCTCAGGGAGAAGTTCGATGCCCTCATCTTTGTGCGCGGCGGAATACCGGCCGCCCGTTCCGGCGCACCCAGCCGGCCCTCCCGCTACGGCTCCACCGATCCTGAGTCCGTCCCGGAGGAGTACCGGCACATGCAGGGCAGTGTCACGGCAGACAAGACCATCCCCCAATTGAAAAGCTTTATGGAACTTGGGGGCGCCGTCCTCACGCTCGGGAGTTCCACCAGCCTGGCCTACCATCTGGACCTGCCGGTCGCCAACGCCCTGATGGAAAAGGACGAAGACGGCAAGGAACGATCGCTGACCTCGACCCAATACTACGTGCCAGGCTCTGTCCTGCGCGTCCGTGTCGACAACTCACACCCCTTGGCCCATGGCATGCCCGAGGAGGTGGATGTGTTCTTCAACCGCAGCCCCGTCTTCCGGGCTTCGGGCGACAGCTCCAGCCGGGTTGTTCAACCGGTGGCCTGGTTCGACACGGAGGCCCCGCTCCGCAGCGGCCTGGCCCACGGCCAGCACTACCTCAAGGATGGGCTGGTGGTACTGGAGGCACAGGTGGGGCGCGGTAAGCTGTTCCTGTTCGGCCCGGAGATCACCTTCCGCGCTCAGCCCCACGGGACATTCAAATTTCTGTTCAACGGCCTCTTCTACGGAACGTCCGGAGCAAAATGAGACGTGAGCCTTCATCCGGCCTCCCGCGCGGCGGCACGTAGGCCCGGCACAGGATACCCTGCATGAAGTGGTGGTTCAGACAGCCTCTTTACCTGCAGATCTTCGTCTGCATCCTGCTGGGCATTGTTCTGGGCCTGCTTCCGGGGCCCCAGGCCGCCTTCATCAAACCCCTCGGCGACATCTTCATCCGCCTTCTCAAGATGCTCATCGTCCCCCTGACCTTTTTCACCTTGATCAGCGGAATGACCAAGCTGGAAGACCTGCGCTCCTTTCGGTCGCTGGGCGGCATGACCATCCTGTACTACGGGCTCTCTTCTCTGGTCGCGGCGGCTCTGGGTACTGCAGTGGCCTTGATCGTCAAACCGGGCAGGGACGCCGCCGGCCTCCTGAGCACGGGGGGAACACCGGTCGAGGCCGCGGAATTCAACCTTATTGACAACCTGGTCTCCTGGTTCCCTGACAATCCCATACGGGCGATGACCGAGGGGCACATGCTCCAGATCATCGTGTTCGCCATCATCGTAGGCTTGGGGCTGCTGGCCATGGGGGCAAGGGCACGCAGCCTCGTAAAGCTTTTCAACGACGGCGCCGAGCTCATGATCACGATCACCGAATTCGTCATGAAGACCGCCCCCTACGGGATTCTGGCCTTGGTGGCCAACATGGTCGCCTCACTGGGGACCGAAATGCTGGCCGAGGTGGGGCGGTTCCTGGTGGCGGATTATGCCACCCTGCTTATCCTGCTGGTGGCGTTTTACCCGCCCCTCCTCCTGTTCCTGGGAAAGCTCTCTCCCCTGCGCTTTTACCGCAACATCGCGCCGGCCATGCTGGTGGCGGGCAGCACAACCTCGAGCAGCGCCACGCTGCCCGTATCCATGGCCGTGGCCGAAGAGAACCTGGGGATCCCGGAAAAAGTCTGGGGGTTCACACTGCCGCTCGGAGCCACCGTCAATATGAACGGGATGGCGGCCGCCATCGGGGTGATCGCCGTGTTCGCCTCGAATCTGTATGCAGTGCCCCTGACGCCGGCCCTGCTCTTCCAGTTCATCTTCCTGGGACTGGCCCTCTCCATCGGCACGGCGGGGGTCAAAGGAGGGGGGATCGTGATGTCCGGCATCCTGCTGCAGACACTCAACCTGCCCCTGACCCTGATCCCGCTCCTCGCCTCGCTCTGGCCGATCCTGGACATCGGCCACACGGTGTGCAACGTCACGGGCGACCTTGTGGGCACCTCCGTCGTGGGCTCCCGGCTCGGTATGCTGGATCCGAAGGTTTATTCCAGCCCCGATCCAAGCTCCGTCAAAAAGTGACAGACCAGCGCTCTTCCAGGCTGAGACAATACGATGTCAGATGAAAAGGAGATGGATATGAAACACAGAGTCAAAGCCGCAACCCTGGCCGCAAGCGTGCTGACCGCAGCAGTACTCATCCTCCTGCTTCCGTCGGTGCGGGCGGAAGAGGCGGAGCTGAAGTTCGAGGAGAGGTATCTCCTGCCTCCTCAGGAGATCCAGGACATCCTTATCAAAGACAAACACTACGACACGCTGAATGCCCTGGGGCCGGACGGAGAACACTTCATGATACCGGTCAGTGGGGAATTCTCCAACCTGAAGCTCATGAGCCAGAGGACGCTCCGGCTGGGCATGCTCGAAATCTGCCCGGATGTCAACCGGGAGTGGCGCCTGTCCACCTCGGGCACGGAGAGACTGAAGTTTTTCTCTTTGAGCCGGAAACAAAGCTGGGAGGCGGACATACCGAATGGGACCTTTATATCGGATATGACGTGGTCTCCGGACGGCAAACAGATCGCCTTCCTGGCCCATCTTCCCCAGGGGACCCAGGTCTGGACCGCCGACGCCCGGAACGGCCGGACCCGGAGCCTGAACGAGGCCTGGGTCATGGCCACACTCTCCGCCCGCAGAGGCTTCGGGCGAGGAGCCCCCTCTGCCTCCCGGAGGCTGCAGTGGACCCCGGAAGGCGGGGTCATCACACTCCTCGTTCCTGAGGACCGGGGACCGGAGCCTCTGCCCCCCGCCGTACCGCAGACCCCGCTTATCCGCCGCACACGCAAGAAAGCGGCGCCCTCTCCCACCTATCCCTTCCTGCTTCGCACGCCTCACGACAAACAGCTGTTCCACTACTTCACCACCTCTCAGATCGCGCTGCTCATGCCCGGCCAAAAGCCTCAACCCCTCGGGGAGCCCGCCATGTTCCTGAGTATTGCGCTCAGCCCCGATGGGGAACACATCCTGGCGGAAAAACTGGTGGACCCGCTTTCCTACATCACAAGCTACCAGAGTTTCGCCAAGGATCTTGTGGTCATGGATCTTACCGGACGGATCCTTTCCACCATCCGCAAGACCCCGCTGCAGGAGGGCCGGTCACCAGGGGGGTCGAATCCCACGGCCTACCTGCCGCGCGAAGTGTCCTGGCGCCCCGACGGCAAGGGATTGTCCCTCCTCTGGCGGGAGCCCCGGCCCAAAGACAACGCCGAGGACGAGGATACGGATGACGACCCGGCCCAGGAGGAGCGAAAAGACCGCTTGATGCTCCTGACGCCACCCTTTGACATGAATGACGCACAGGTCCTGGTCGCCAGCCTCAAGCGCATCAACCAGGTTTCCTATTCCAGCTCCGGCCGCTACGCCTTCGCACGTCATTCCGGACGGGGGGAGGACTGCCGGACCGGTACCGACATCGCAGCCTTCGACCTGAACCAAACCCCGGCCAGGAAGTACATCCTGCTCCCGGATGTGGAGACGGAAGACCCGGCAAAGCTTCCGGGAGACATCCTCACCAGAGCCTCTTCCAACGGCGTGGCCTATGCCCTGACCTCCTCAGGGGAGAGGGCCGTATATCTCCAGGGACCCGGCTACAAGGAGGATCTCAAACCCCGGCCTTTCGTGGACAGGGTAGAGATCGAAAGCGGCACGACACAGCGGGTCTTCGAGGGCATGGCGGACTGGTTCGAGCGGCCTCTGGTCCCTCTGGACCGGGACCTCACCGCCCTTGTCATCAGCCGCGAATCCCGGACAGAATTCCCCAACAGCTATCTCTGGGAAGAGGGCGGCGTCCTGACCCGTCTGACCGACAATAAAAATCCGTTTCCCCAATTGGCCGAGTGCCGGAGGGAAACGTTCGAATTCAAACGCCGGGACGGATTGAAGATCCACTCTACCATCGCGCTCCCACCCGGCTACCAGGACGGCCAGCGTGTTCCCGCCGTCTTCTGGACATACCCCAGGGAATACACGTCCTTAAAAGAGTACGGCCGGGCGGCCATCCGGAGCCGCAACACCAACTCCTTCCCTCACCTGAGCACGCGCAACGCATCGGATATCTGGCTCACCCAAGGGTACGCCGTGGTTGTGCCGGATATCCCCATCATCGGTAGAGGCAACACCTACAACGACAACTACGTCGCTCACCTGGTCGATTCCATGTATGCCGCCATCCGCAAGGTGGATGCTCTGGGGTATGTGGACGTGGACCGGCTCGGTCACGGCGGCCACAGCTACGGAGCTTTTGCCACGGCCAACATCCTGGCCCGCGCGCCGTTCTTCAAGGCGGGAATCGCCGGGGATGGGGCCTACAACCGCACCTTGACTCCCATGACCTTCCAGAGAGAACGCCGTATGCTCTGGGAGGCCCCGGATGTGTATCTGGAGATGTCACCTTTCTTCCAGGCCGACCACATCGACACGCCCCTGCTCATGTACCACGGCGCCCAGGACAACAACACGGGCACCTTCCTTATCCAGTCCGAACGGCTGATCCAGGCCCTGACCGGTTTGGGCAAGACCGCGGCGCTCTACATCTATCCGTTCGAATCACACGGCCCCCGCTGCATCGAGACCTACATGGACATGTGGGTCCGCTGGCTGGAGTGGTTCGACACGTACGTGAAGAAGACCGACAGCGATCCCTCCCGGTAGGTGAATCTCCCCGGGCCGGACATCTTTCTAATATCGATAACCCGATGAAACGGAAACGGGTCTGACCTTGTATTAAGAATATAGACCTGCTAATATTCCCTCCTGGGAGTACATCGGAGGATGCGATTGAAAACACACCTGATACGGCCCATATCCTTCTTCATTCTTCTCTGTGCCCTGGCCGCCTTCACCTGGGCGCAAGGACCCACAGGAGCTGTGCGAGGCAAGATCACCGACCAGCAGGGACTGCCTCTCCCGGGCGCATCCATATACCTGCGGTCGGACAAGATCATGGGGATGAAGACCTTTATAACGTCGGACACGGGAATTTTCCAGTTTCGGGCGCTCCTGCCCGGAACCTATCAGCTCACACTGGAGATGCCGGGCTTCAAGACCGCCAAGATCGACGACATGATCATCCATGCGGGACGGACGGTCACCCTCTCGGTTCGCATGGAGATGACCACGGTCGAGGAGGAGGTCGCACTCGACATACGTGTGCCCACCATCGATGAGCAGGGATCCAAGACCGCTTCCATCATCGACCGGGAGATGCTGACCCATATCCCCTTCCAGCGGGATCTCAGGGAAGCCATCAGCTCCGCGGCCGGTATCATCCCCGATCTCCAGGGATATCCCCAAGCGTTGGTCATCAACGGCGGCTCCGAGCGGGACGCCATATACATCACCGACAGCCTCATTCTGGCCGATCCCCTGGCTTCACTCACCCCTCCCCAGGTCAACTATGATATCGCACACGAGATCGAGGTGGAGACGACAGGGCATCCGGCCGAGGTCACTAGCACAGAAGCCGGCTACATCAATGTCGTGACCCGTTCCGGAGGGCCGGGCGTCAGAGGGGAACTGCTGGTACATCACACCAACGAAAACATGATCGGAGGACTGGATTCAGCGCAGGAGCTGGCCGATCGGAACGTGACCAACCCTGCCAGCCGCGCGTATCTTTGGGACACATCCCTTTCCCTGTACGGGACTCTCTGGGGAGACCTCCTCCGTTTCTACACCAATGTCAAGTACGTCTCAGAGAAACGGAACACCACCTTCTCGCCCTGGACGGATCCGCTGGGTACCGAGCATTCGCCCTACGCCGGCAAATATTCCAACAAGTCGGCCTTCTTCCGCCTGACAGGGAAGTTCACTCCGGAAATCAAATTCATCGGGACCGCATCCTATGCCCACAGGTCCGCTCCCGCTTACTCAGATTTCTCCTCCTCCCGGCTTCCTCAGGAAGCCACGTCTCAGATCTCGCCTTCCAAGAACGTTCTGCTCACAGGCTGGCTGAACTACACAATGAACCGTACGACCTTTGTCGACATCAAGGCCAGCTATGTCATCGAAGATTCCACGCTCTTGCTCAATGAAGCCGGAGCCGAAAAGCCCATGTATATCGATGAGATGACAGGCTATTCATGGGGCAGCGGCGCCGTCAACAACCTGCAGAAGATAACCCGGTTCATGGGCAGCGGCACCCTGGTCCACTTCAACGATCGCGTCCTGGGGGGGAACCAGAAGTTCAAGCTGGGAGCGGACTACGACAGCACGACCACCGAATGGAACACCTGGAAGGCGGACAACCTGATCGTGTACTACGCCAATGGTGATCCCTATTATTTCGGAACCAGCCTGGATCCCGATTCCGGGGAAGAAGTGGGTACCGGAAAGGTGGCGTTTTCTCTGCTGAGCGGTGAGCAGGACAGCTATTACACCGGGCTCGACATGCAGCGCCTGGGTCTCTTTGTCCAGGACACGGTGACCGTCGGCGGACGTG
Source organism: uncultured bacterium (assembly GCA_965602945.1). Lineage (GTDB taxonomy): Bacteria > Acidobacteriota > Aminicenantia > Aminicenantales > Aminicenantaceae > JAUXEH01. The sequence goes on from CBFDBC010000004.1 coordinate 20,347, forward strand.
TGAGCTTTAACCTGGGTCTGCGGTTCGACCGGAGTACGGTTGACATCAGGGACAGCGTCAAAAAGCCCAGCGCCAATCCGCTCTCTTTCCAGATTGGCGAGGCGTTCATCCTGCCGACGGCCGGGATCAATCCCTACAGCAACAGCGAATTCGTTCCTTGGAAAAAGGCCATCACCTGGAACAGTCTGTCTCCCCGCCTGGGCATGGTCATCGATGTCTTGGGAAACGGACAGGCGCTGATCAAGGCCTCCTACGCCCGCTACCAGGAACTGCTCCGTGCCCAAAGCGTCGCACCCCTGATCCCCCTCTATTACGGGCGCACACATGAATTCTTCTGGTACGACAAGAACCTCGATCAGGAAGTGAACAGCGGAGACGCGTTCGCTCCTTTCCCGGAGGACTACCGTATTTACCATTCGGATTACTGGACGCGCACCATCGCAGACGGCGTCACAGCCCCTTACGTAGATGAGGTCATGTTTGGAATCGAAACCGAGTTCCTCAAGGATTTCTCGGTCCGGTTGAACTACATCTACAAAGAAAAGAAGAGGATAATTGAGGACGTCCTCTACAGTCCGGACACAGACACCGAGTGGTACACCAAGACCAAAGACACGGAAGGATGGTGGGTCCCTTACGACACCGTGATCCCGGCCGGCGTCAATGACTATGAGGACTCACAGCTCACCCTCTACTACCTCTCGAATTCGGCACCCCTGCTGTTCAACCGTTTGAACAATATCGGAGAACTGGGGCGCAAGTACAGAGGATTGGAACTGGTATTCCGGAAGAGGATGACCAACAACTGGCAGCTTATGGGGTCGGTGGTTTACAGTAAGACAACGGGCAACCTGGGAGTGGGGCCGCTATACAGCACTCCATTCTCCCATGCCGCCGACAACCCCAATTATTTCGTCAATCTCACTCAGGACTCCCCTTTGGATTTCGACATCCCACTGACCATAAGCCTCATGGGCACCTACCATTTCCCCTACGATTTTTACCTCAGCTTCTACTTTTCCTATCTCAGGGGGTACATATGGGCCCGGAACGTTACGGTGGCCGCCTCCTCCGAGTGGGCTCTTGAGAACGAAGCCTTTATGCTGCCTACTCAAGTCTACTCCGAGCCCTATGGTTCCCGCAGACACGACTCCTACAGCAACCTCAACCTGCGGCTGGAAAAGGACATTCGGACGGGGATCGGCAGGTTCAACCTTGCGCTGGATGTCTTCAACACTCTTGGATCACGCTACCACCTGTACGACTCCAACGACGGAGGTTTCTGGTCTCCCACGGATGAATACTCCGCCGAAGGGGAACGCCTCCTCAATCCTCTTTACGGTCAGGGAGTCAATCTCAAAGGGGTACGGGAATTCCGGTTCACCCTGGGATACTATTTCTAGCCTGAAGGGCTTCAATCCAGCTTGAAGGTCTTTACCTTGCGGGTCCTTGCCTCTCCGGTCCGATTGAAAAGCACGGCAAATATCCTGTAGGAGCCCTGACGGAAGCGCCGGCTCGGTCCCTCGATCCGCAGCGGGACAGCCAACCGGTGCTTCATGTTCGGGTTCCTTTCCAGTTCCATCTCCTCAAACTCCAGGGAGATGACCTGTTCTTTTTCCCAGATGACAGTGTCGTCGGAATCCCTGACCTCCAGGCGCAGGTCCAGAACGGTCCCCATCTTCTCCCCCTCCGCCGCGAACCAGACATACAGGAGGGGGATGGTGATCTCCACCTCGCCTTCCAAGCTCTCCGATCCTACGGCCTCGAAACGCACTTTCCAATCGAAATCCAGGCTGTTCTGCGGGGCGGGCGAGGCAAGCTCCGCCTGCCCGGGAGTACGACCGAGTTCATGCATATATTTTATGTTCAGGTCCCGGAGGGGCGACAGGTCAAATGTGAAGAGGGAATACCTCCCGGTGGAAAACTCATCCACGAACACAACCGGGAAATTTCCATAATACCAGATCTCATTGGTTCTGCCGGCATCGTCGGGTGGCGTGGATATCTGGTCCGTGGGAGGGCCGTAGAGGATGTATATGCGGCCCCGGTCGGTCCGGTACCCGGACCTGCCCTCTCCCCTGAAAAGCCCGTCCGCCTCTTCCAGCCGGGCCTCGTATTCCAACCTGAGTTCGTTTTCCTCGGTCGTGGGATCGGGATCGCGCTTTATCCAGAACTCATCTTTGAAGGCCTCCTTCTCGTCATCGGAGAGGTTCAAAAACAGCTTTCTTTCCTCTGAGAAGATGATGTATTCTACCCGCTCGAGCCAGTCCTTGTGAATAGAAGTCAGCTTCTGTTCGAGCCGGTAGTAATAGCAGGCGGTGAGGCACATCAGCCCAAGGCTCAGCCCCAGCCCGATCCGGATGAACCTCATCTCTTCTCCTTGACGGCATCCACCAGTTTCAGGATGGACGGCTGGTTCGGGTCGAGCTCAAGTGATCTTTCCCACGCGGCCAGGGCCTCAGCCAGGCCGCCCTGCCGGTAGTGACATTCCCCCAGGGCATTGAGCAGAAGCGTGTTCACACCCACGCTCCTTATCGCCTTGTCGTACACCATCACGGCCGCGCTCCAGTCGCCCAAGCTCTGATGGGCGCGGCCCAAAATGAAGTAAACCTCGAAAGACGCGGTTTCCTCCCCGCCCAGGAAAGGCGAAAGCAGGGAGGGGATCCGAGCATAATCCTCCTGCGCCAGGTATACGCGGGCCAACTCCAATGAATAGGCGAGAGTACCGGGATCTGAGGCATGGGCGTGTTCCAGCCGGATACGCGCCGGTTCCAGGCTGCCCGTGCGTAGAAACTGGGATCCGAGGATAAAAGAATACACCGGGTGGTCGGCAGGCGACAGCAGCTTGCTGTATGTCCAGGGCCGAGGTACCACGGCCGCGTGCGTGACATCGAACTCATCACTCACCTCGAGAATCTCACGTCCATCCATCTGGAGTATCACGCGGACCACATAATGTGCCGGTGGGAAATCCTCCAAGGAGATGCTTTCGGTGACATCGGGAAGATCGGGATAGTCGGCCGCACCACGGGAAAGCTCCTTGAACGGCTCCCGGTCCTTGGACACGGCATATCTGATCCGGGAGTGCGGCCTTGCAGACGGATCCAGCCCATGGATCTGATAGGACAAAACCAGGCTGTCCTGCCGGGTAAACACCCGGTTCGCCTGAAAATAGACCTGGAAGCGGCCGGATTGAAACGGCCGCAGCCGGCCCTGCGGCGGCCTGTTCTCGCGCATGCGATAGCCTAAAAGCAGAGAGGTCATCTGTACTTCAGGTTCCTCACCCGGGATCAGGATGGTCCGTTCCAGGGAAGTGAACTCCTTTGACAGCTCATTCTTGACCAGGACCGACAGCCGGTACCGGCCGGGGATGAGAGGAAAAAGATCCCGGATACTGACAGGACGGGATTGGATGCTCCTTATCTGCTCTTCGTCGAACTGCAGGGGGATAGACTTCTCCCACTGGTGGATCACCCGGCCCTCTTCCTCTGAGACCGTCCCGTTCAGCGCCAGCGTAGTGCTGTAGCGGCCCTCGCGGGCTTCGACCGAGAGGCGTTCCGGCTCGATTGCATAGTGGACGAAATAGATACCGGAGGGATCTCTGGCAATCTTCACCAGAGAATCATTCTCTATATAGTTGGTGGAATACTCGACCTCGACGATATCCTTGAACTCGAGGAATTTTCGCGCATATCTATCCTCGATCTCGCGCATGGGAGTGGATTCGATCCGGCTGACCAGCAGGTCCGAGGACAACGAAGGCCGCCCCTGGGACATAACGCCTTCTCCGGGGATCAGGCTCAAGGAGGCCCCCGAAAGCTCGGGGGCGTGCTCCCGCAGCTGATCATAGGCGGCCAGGTAATCCATGGGATCCCCGGAATAAGATGTCAGGAGAGCCTGGGGTCCGTCTGCCAGGGGAGAATAGAGGCGGTACTCCCCGATGCCCCGGTCCTGATAAAAAATCAGATAGAAGGCCGGCGGCAGGCCGCGGTCAACCAGGCCCTGATAGAACCAAATCTCGGAGGGATGGATTTGGGCTGATCCATCGAAGCGCTGGATATCGTTGGGTTCTCCCAACAGGATGTAGATCCTGCCCTGGTCTGTTTTCCAGCCGGGCTTGGGTGCCTCCCTCCCGAAATACTGGTTGGCATGATCGATGCGGCGGTAGTGTTCGCGATGCGCCTCGTTGTCCCGGTCTCCCGGTGTAGGGTCCCGGTGTTCCCAGAAGGCCTGAGTGAACAGCTCCCGTTCCCGGTCCGTTTTCAGCTTCCGGAATACCTCCTGCTCCACAGGAGTGATGATGTACACCACCTCCTCCTCGAGCCACCGGCGGTATCGGTCAGGCAGCGGAGGATCTTCGCGGGCCTGCACAGGGAACGGCTGCAGGAACATCCCAATCCCTAATAAAAAAACGCATGCCCTGAAAAGCACTCCTTGACTCCTTTTCTCGGGTCGGGCTCGATGCCTCATCCGGAACACTCCGCCGCGAGTCCGGTAGCATCATTATAACACGCCCCAATCCGACCACAAAATTCAGGGAGTTTCCAACCGGAAAGGGAGTATTGAGTTGGTGCGGAAGGGGGGAGTCGAACCCCCACGGCCTTTTGGGCCATAAACTCCTGAGGCTTACGCGTCTACCAGTTCCGCCACTTCCGCACCGGAGTTTCGGCCTCGGTTCAGTGGCGGTATTATATTCGCATCGCCCCTTCGAGTCAACCATTTACCGCTCCCCAGCTGCATCCCCGATTCCCCGTTTCACCGCCATGATGGCCTTGACAAATGAGGATTTCGGCGTATTTTATTAACGTCAAGTGACTGGATTCTTCCTATATCTTTCATCATTCCTTACACATGCATGAGTTTGACCCTACACCTCGGTATGCATAACAAAATCCGATCAAGGAGGACATATGAAACTATTGGGCCGGGAACAATTGGAGGCCCTGGGAAACTTCCAGGGCGGAGATCTTTTTACCACCTCGTTTTTTCTGGATACCAGCAAGAACCGGTTGTCCAAAAAGGAGATCCACGTCTCCTTCAAGAACCTGATCAATACCGGCAGGTCAAGGCTGGATCGGCTTTCGCTTCCCAAGTCACAGAAAGACTCGATCTTCCAGGATCTCGATAAGATCAAGGCTTTCGGCTCCCGGAGTCTGTCCGCTTATAACTATGTGGGAGTGGCCTTATTCTCCTGCTCCGGCCGGAGCTTCTGGCAGGAATTCAACCTCGTGAAATCTCCCCGGAACCTGGTCATCTTCGACCGCAGTCCCTATGTAAGCCCGCTCTCCGCCATCCTGAATGAATACCACCGAACCTGTCTCCTCACATTCGACGGCAAGGAGGCCAAATGGTATGAGGTCTACATGGGGGAGACCCGCCTGCTGGAAAGCCTCACGGGAGATGTACCCGGAAAAATAAAGGAAGGCGGTTTGGAAGGCTACAGCTCGAAACGCATCGAACGCCACCGATCCTCCCTGGTTCACGAATTCCTGAAACAGATCGCGCAGACGACCTTCAGGTTCATGAAGGACGATGCCTATGATTGGCTGTTCCTAGGCTGTCAGAACGAGCACTTCCAGGAACTTGAGCCCATGCTGCATCCCTATGCCCGGAAGAAGTTGAAGTCGAGGATCAAAGTCAAGCCCGGCGACTCGCCAAGTAATATCCTCAAAGAGGCCCTGGCTGCCAAGGACCTTTTGAAAAAACAGGAAAAGGAAGAGATCATAAAGAGATTCGCTACAGAGATGGAAAGAGATGGATTGGCCGTCAGCGGCCTGGGCTACACCCTGAGGAAGCTTAACCGGGGGGAGGTACAGACCCTGCTGGTCGCAAGGAACTTCTCACAACCGGGCCGCAGTTGCCCCCGCTGCAAGTTCCTGTTCGAGGACGAGGCCGTCTGCCCATCCTGCCGGATAGAAACAAACCCTCTCGTCGATCTCATCGATGAGGCCGTGCAAACGGCGCTGAATTCGAGCTGTGACGTCAAGCACCTCAATCCACCCACCCAGCTCGACCGCTATGGGCAGATCGGAGCCTTTCTGCGCTTCAAGGCCTGAACAAAGAGCCGGCCCCAGAGATACGGGTCTGCGTTCTCTTCAGGCTGCGTGGACGATCAGGGCTTCGCAGACTCCTTTGGCGGCTTGAAAGAAACCCGGTCAAACAGACTGTAGATGATCGGGACCACGAACAGCGTCAGGACGGTAGTGGCCACCAGGCCGCCGATGACGGTGACGGCCATGGGCGCCCGCATCTCCGAGCCGGCAGAAGTGCTGATCGCCATGGGGACCATTCCCATGATCGTGGTCAGGGCCGTTATCAGGACCGGCCGCAGCCGGACCGAACAGGCCTGCAGGATGGCTTCCTTCTTTTCCACCCCCCGCTGTTTGAGCTGGTTGATGTAGTCCACCATCACGATCCCGTTGTTGACTGCGATCCCGGCCAGCATGACGAACCCGATCAAGGAGACCAGGCTTACCGTCATGTTCGCGATCAAAAGCCCCAGGACCACGCCGATCAGGGAGAGGGGGACAGTGAACATGATGACCAGGGGATGTTTGAAGGATTCGAACTGGGAGGCCATGATCATGTATACCAGGAGGATCGCCAGGGCGAAGACCCCGATCATGATCAGGAACGCGCTCTGCATCTCCTGGAACTGACCTCCGAATTCGAGGAAGTATCCGCTGGGCAGGTTCCGTTGAATGTCTGAGGTCCTCTCGATCACGTCCAGCATGATGCTATTCAGGTCCCGGCCGGCGATGTTGGCGCCGACCGTGACAATCCGGGCCTGATCCTCACGCGTGATCCGGATCGGCCCCTCCGCCTGGGCGATGGTCGCCACCTGATCCAGTCGGACCATTACGCCCATCGGCGTCATGATGGGGATGTTGCGGATCCCCTCCAGGTCGCTGCGGAACTGCTCCTTGAAACGCACACGGACATCGGTCTCTTCGTCGCCCTCACGATAGCGGGTCGCGATCTGGCCCAGGGATGCGGTCTTAACGGCGTTGCCGATCTGGCCGACGGTCAGCCCCAGGCGGGAGGCCCGGCCCCTGTCGATCCGGATCTGATACTCGGGCTTGCCCTCGGAGAACGTGTGTGCCACATCCCGCAGCCCCTCGACATCCCGGATGTTCGCCACGATATCGTCGGCTATCTGCTTGAGGAGAGGGATCTCCTTGCCGAAGATCTTGATCTCGATGGGTGCTGAGGCCCCCCCCATCATCATCTGGCCCATGTCCAGGGCCTCGAACCGTACGTTCTTGAGTTGGGGCAGGCGGCTGCGTATCTCCTCCAGGATCTGCAGGTCAGAGATCGGCCGCTCATCCTGAGAGACAAGGCCCACCCAGAGCAGGCCCTCATGGGGTCCTGAGGTTGAAAACTCCGACGCCGCATCCGCGGGACTCTCCTCGGCCTGAGAGCCGATCTGAGCCGTGATGATGTCCACATACGGATGCTGCTCCATCAGCTCCTCGACCTCTTTTACCACACGGTCGGTCTCCTCGATGGCCGTACCTACCGGCATGATGACCTTGAGGACCAGCATGTCCCGATCCGAGGCCGGCATGAACTCCATGCCGATGAAAGGCATCAGAGAGAAGGAGGCAATAAGGATGAGGACGACGCCGGCCAGCACACGGCCGCGCCTCCGCAGCGCCCAGTGCAGCCATTTGCGGTACCGGTCGCGCAGGCCCGTAAACCTCCGCTGTTTCGTCTTCCCATCCTTATCCGACCGGTACCTCTGCTCCTTGAACAGGAGCGAGGCGGTCATGGGGATGATGGTCAGGGCCACGAACAGCGAGGCCAAGAGAGAGAATGCGATGGCCAGCGCCAGCCCGCGGGTGAGCTTGCCCGTGATCCCGGTGGCGAACATCATGGGGAAGAACACGGCGATGGTGGTCAGGGTGGAGGCGGTGATGGCCATCCCGACCTCGGAGGCACCCTTCTTGGCGGCCTCGACTCGGGAGGCGCCTTCCTCCAGGTGGCGAAAGATGTTCTCGATCACGACCACGGCGTTGTCCACCAGCATCCCGATCCCGAGCGCCAGCCCCCCCATGGTCAGCAGGTTCAGCGTGTATCCCGCAGCATAGAACGCGATGAAGGTGGTGATGACCGACAGAGGGATCGCCAGGGCGATGGTCAGGGTCGGCCTCCAGTCGCGCAGGAAGATGAAGATGAAGAAGATCGCCAGGATCCCTCCCATCAGGGCGTTGTTTCCGGTGCGCTGCACAACCTGCTGGATCATGTCGGACTGGTCCATGGCGATGTAGAAATTGACGTCCGGGGGGAGTGTGGATTTAATCCTCTCCAGTTCCTCCTTGGCCGCCTCGGCCGTGATGACGCTGTTGGCCCCGGAACGTTTGCTCACGAAGAGGTATACTCCTGGTTCCCGCTGCACGCGGGCCACGAAGCGCGAATCCTTCATGGTATCCTTGACCTCGGCTACGTCCCGGAGAAAGACGGGATCGCCTGTCTGGGTAGATCCCACCATGGTGTTCTCGATGTCCTCCAGGTCATCGAACTCCCCCATGGTGCGAACCAGGAACTCGGAGTGGCGCTCGGTGATATATCCCGCGGGCAGGTTCAGGTTCTCGAGGCGCAGGGCCATGAGGATCTGGTCGAGGGACAGCATCAAAGATTCCAGTGCCGCCCGGTCCACATCCACGAGGATCTCCCGGACGTCGGTGGAAAACACCTGCGCCGAGGCCACGCCTTCGATCCGTTCCAGGCGCATGGCGACCTCGTCCTCCACCAGCTCCTTGAGCTCGGAGGTGGGCATATCCGAGGTGACCCCCCAGAAGATCACGGGCCACATCGCGATATTGAACTTGACCGTGAGGGGGTCGGATGCCTCCTCCGGGATGAAGTTGCGGTACAGCCCGATCTGGTCGCGGATGTCCTGGGCGGCAAAATCCAGGTTGGTGCCCCACTCGAATTCTACCATGATCAGGGAAACACCCTCCGAGGTCGTGGACGTGACCTTCTTGACGCGGCCTACCGAGTTGATCACCTGCTCCAGGGGGCGCGTGATGGTATTCTCCATGTCTTCCGAGGAGACCCCGGTATAGGTGGTGATGATGGAGACGGTCGGAAACTCCAGGTCCGGGAAAAAATCCAGTCCCAGGCGCGTGAAGGACAGCGACCCCAGCACAACCAGGATCATGGCCAGCATGGCCGTCGTAACCCTGCGGTTGACGGAGAACTCGGGTATCTTCATTGGAGGACCTCTTTGACCGCGATCTCGGCGCCCTCATCCAGGCCGTAGTTGCCCTCGACCACGACCAGCTCCCCCTCCCGCAGACCCTCGAGGACCTCCAGCAGGGCGGTGTCCTGCAGGCCGATGACGATCTCCCGTTTCATGGCCTTGCCGCCCTCCGCCACATACACGAAGCGGTTTTCCAGGACGGCCTGCTGGGGGATGACCAGTGCATTCTCCTGGGAACTGACCTCCAGGGTGACATTGCCGAAGGTGTTGGGCTTGAGCTGCAGATCAGGATTGGCGACCTGGACCTCGACGCCGAATTTCTTGCTCAAAGAATCGGCCGCCAGGTTGACCACGGTCACGCGACCCTCGAAGACCTCATCCGGATAGACGGTCACGCTCAGGTAGGCCGTCTGGCCCTTGGCAATGCGCACGACATCCGTCTGGGACACCTCCACCGAGATCTTCACCGTGGAAAAATCCATCAGGGTCAGCACTCCGGAGGCCGCCCCGAAACCTCCCATCAGGGGATTCACGACGTCTCCCACCTCAGCGTTTTTTGCCGCGATGATGCCGTCAAAGGGGGCTTCCATGATGGAGACGTCCAGGTTGAACTTGGCAAGATTCACGGTCGCCGAGGCCTGCCGAAGTTGGGACTGAGCGGCATCATGCGCCAGCTTGATTTGTTCATACTGCTGCTCCGACACGGCACTCTCTTTGCGCAGCCGCTCCCAACGCTCCAGGTTGTTGCGGGCGTCCCTGAAGCTGGCATCGGCCACGGCCCTCTGTGCCTCGGCCTGCTCCAGCTGAAGACGGATCGCCCGGGTGTCCAGCTCGGCCAGGACCTGGCCCTGCCGGACTCGATCTCCCTCCTCGACCGGGATGCTGGAAATCTTGCCCCCGATGTCAGGATTGATGACGATCTTTTTCCGGGCCTCGATCACACCCGTGTACACCAGCTTTTCCGAGATTTTCTGTGTGCGCACCTTGAATACCTTGACCTGGGCCGCTCCGTAGGTCTGCTCGACCGCGGCCTCCTCCTGCTGTTCAGGAGGCTGACAGCCCAACAAGATCACCGCGATCCCAAAAATGATTCCCAGTCTATACATGGATATCTTATTCATCGACTCCCTCCAAACACCGAGGTTCTCTCCACCCCGGTGGCTCTATCTACCTCTGCCAGCGCCATCATGTAGTCGAAAAGCGCCTGCGAATAATTCGCGCGGGCCTGCGTCAACGCGGTCTGGGCCTGCCCGATATCCAACACCGTGATCAGGCCCTCGGCAAAATTCAGCTCAGCGATGCGGTTGCTCTCCTCCGCCTGCTCGACATTCTTTTCCTGCGACAGGAGCGACTCGCGCGCCTCTTCAACCCTAAGGACGGCCTGGTGGACCTCGAACTTCAGCCTGTCGATCAGGCCTCGTTCGTTGAATTTGATCTCATTGATCGCGGCCTTGGCCTGCCCCATGCGAGCCAGGTTGGCCATCCCGTTGAACAGGGGGACACTGAAGACCAGGTTCACCGTGTAGTAATCCTGCCACACATCGCTGCCTAACTTCAACTTGTCTGCCCACCAGTTGAACTGGCCGGAGAGCGCCACCGTTGGGAGCGCTCCGGAGCGCGCGATCTTGTAGCTCTCACCCGCGATCCCCTTTTGGAAGCGGACCTGAGCCAGCTCGGGGCGGCTGAGCATGGCCGTCTCCAGGAGTGCACCGAGGTCGAGCTCCACCGGCTTGAACAGCAGCTCTCCATCGAGCTCGATCGGGGTATCCAGGTCCAGGCCCAGGATATTTTTCAGGTTGAGTTCCATGATCCTCAGATTGTTCTTGGCAGAGATAACCTGGGGCTTCATGTTGACCACCCGTACTTCGGAGCGGAGGAGGTCGAACCGGGACGCCAGTCCGACCTCGTGCTGTTTGTTCACGAAGTCATACAGCTTCTGGGCATCGGCGATGGCCATCTCTGCCACCCGCACGTATTCCTGCATCAGGAGCACTCCATAGAAGGCGCTCTTGGTGCTGAAGATGGTCGAATGCCGGGACTGCCGCTCCGATTCCTGGGTCGACTTGAGGTTGTAGTCGGCCAGTCGATAACCCGAGGTCAGGCGGCCGCTGGTGAACAGCGGGATGTTGAGGGCCAGGGCGAGCTGATAATCCCGGGTGAAGTCGAACTCGACCCGCTGCGGTGGTTGACCGGGATCGAACGAGGGAAATTCCAGCTCGAAGACCTTCTCATCCAGCGTGGACAGGCCCTGTGCATTGAGCGAGGGGAAGAACCCCGCCCGCGCCTCGCGCACCTGGGCCCGTGCGCCATCCACGCGCTCTGCCGTGGCCAAGTGAAATGGATTCTGAGACAAGGCCAGCTCGACGCTTTCCTCCAGGGTCAATGTAACGGTCTGCTGTGCATTCCGCGTTTCTGCCGTTGATTTTGGCATTGTGTCCTGTGCAAAGGGAACACCACCGAGTACGCAGACGGCCAACGCCCCTGCCAATGTGAGTTGTGTTATACGCTTCATGCGTATTCTCCTTTTACCTGTGATCGGACGGAAGCCCGGATGCCGGACATGAAGAAGCGATGCAGCATGTCCGTGCTCTCCTCGACCGTGTAGGATCTCTCCTGGACAAATCCACGAAAATGAAACCCCCGCAGCAGGGCCCCCAGGATGTAGCCGGCCTCAGCGGGATCCATGCGCCGGAACTCTCCCGTATCCATCCCTTCCTGAAGGATGGAGGCCATGCCCTGATTGAAAGATGTGATGATCTGCTTGAACTCCTGGGGAAGGGCCTTCTGGTCGACCGTCGGCATCATGTGCTCGTGTATGTCCAGGTTCAGGGCCTTCTTCATGGCGCTCCTCTCCATCAGGAAGATGCGGGAGAAGCTCTCCTTCTTCTTGTAATACGAGAGCGTGAAGTGGATTATTTCCCGCAGCCTGGTTTCCGCATCCCCGTCTTTCTGTTGGATGCGGGTGAATCCATGCAGGGCCTCCTGGAAGGACTCCAGGATCACGGCTGCGAAGATCTCTCCTTTGCTCCTGTAGTAACGATACAGGGTGGCCTTGGAGAATTGGGCCTCCCGGGCGATATCGTCCACAGAGGACTGGCTGAAGCCATTCTTGGCGAAGACCTTCTCCGCCGCCGCCAGGATGAATTTGCGGTTCTCCGCCATCCTCTGCTGCACCCTTTCCTTCCTCAAATCTCGCGTAGGCATATTGAACCTCTCAGTATCGTCACTGAACTCTTGAGTATACTCATTAAACTGAATCGTAAAGATAACAGGCGGCGGCGGCCCTGTCAATACAGGAAGGCCGCACAAGTCAAGGTTTCCAGGCCCAGACCCTGCAGGCGCCTTTACGCCCTGCTCGGAAACAAGTAACATGGAGGGACCTCAAGCCGATCACAGGAGGAACAATGGGAGATTCCATTCGGGAATTCGAGGAATTCCGCCAAAAGATGAACGACCGCATCATGGAGAGCGGCAACCTGGAGATCAAGCGGTTCTTCGCTCTGGATAAACATGCCTACAAGGATGGCGCGCTGTCTGCCCAGACCAAGGAGCTCCTCGGGCTGGTCGCCTCCATGGTGCTGCGCTGCAACGACTGCATCAACTATCACCTGCTGAGCTGCGCCGAGCTGGGTGTGAGCGACGCGCAATTCTACGAGGCCTTCAACGTCGCGCTGGTGGTGGGCGGTTCCATCGTGATCCCCCATCTGCGGCGGGCGGCGGCTTTCCTGGATGAGATACGGGAGGAGGCTCAGGCCCGGGGGTGAAACCGGTCATACACGCTGCGCAGACGGCTGCGGCTGACATGTGTATAGATCTGAGTGGTGGTTATCTGGCTGTGGCCCAGCATCAGCTGTACGGAGCGGAGATCGGCACCGCGCTCCAGCATGTGGGTGGCGAACGAGTGACGGAGCATGTGGGGGCTGACCTTCCGGTCCAGGCCCGCCTGCAGCGCATAACCTTTGAGGCGCTTCCAGAACCCCTGCCGGGTAAAGGGCCGGCCCCTTCCGGTCAGAAAAAGATAGTCCGTTTCCGGCCTTGATTTCAGAAAGTGAGCCCTGGCCTGCCGGAGGTAGCGCTCGACAGCCTCGACCGCTGACTTACCCAACGGCACAATGCGCTCCTTTCCTCCCTTTCCTTTACAGATGAGAAATCCCTCCTCAAGGTTCAGGTCCGGGCGCTTCATTAAGATAAGCTCCGAAACCCTGAGGCCAGAGGCGTACAGCACCTCCAGCATAGCCCGGTCGCGCAAGCTGCGGGGATCGTCCCCCGAAGGCCCGCCCAACAGCCGCTCCACCTCCTCCAGATGCAGGAAATGGGGCAGCTTGAACCACAGCTTGGGGGTTATGAGGTTAGCGGCGGGGCTGGCTTTGACCGCCCCGTCCAGGACCAGGAACCGATAGAAGGCCCGAAGGGTTGAGACCAGCCGGGCGATGGAGCGTGCGGAAAGGCCGGCCCGGCTCTGATGTTGGATGAATTTGACCAGGTGGTCTTCTTCCGCCTTCTTCCATGTGATTTTCTCTTTATCGAAAAATAAAAAGAGCTTCCTGAGATCCCGGTCGTAGGAAGCAATGGTGTTGGGGGACAGCCCTCTTTCCACGGAGAGGTATTCGAGAAAAGCCTGTCGGATTCCCTCGGGGCTTGAGGGCAGGTTTTTCATCGCACGTAGGGATTCTCGTTCTTCTCCTGGTCAACTGAGGTGGTGGGCCCGTGACCGGGATAGACTTTGGTCTGACCATCCAGGGTAAAGATCCGTTCCTGGATGGACCGGACCAGATCGTCCCAGGAGCCGCCCGGGAGATCCGTACGCCCCACCCCCCCGCAAAACAGAGTATCGCCTGAGAGCAGCAGGCCCTCCCCCTTGAGGCTCACACTCCCGGGCGAATGACCGGGTGTGTGAATCACATGAAGACAGGATTCTCCGAAGCGGATCTCGTCCCCTTCATGCAGAAAGGAGTCCGGGTCGGGAGAGGCCTTGGCTCCCAGGAGAGACGCGATCACCGAAAGCAGTGTATTCTTAAGCATGGAAACATCCGCCTCGTGAATCAGAAGCGGGATATCGAAATGGTCTTTTATGTCCTTGTTGGCACCGACATGATCGACATGCCCGTGTGTGTCGATCAGGACTACGGGTTTGAGGCCCTTGTCCGCAACAGCACGGAATATTTTACCGGAGTCGGCACCCGGATCGATAACCGCACATTCGAGAGTCGTTTCACAATAGACCAGATAACAGTTGGTCTCCAGTGCGCCCACTACAACGGTTTCGACCTTCATGCCTTTCATCTTATTGTTTCCCCTCTCCCCCGTCAAGCCTTCCAGTCCCTCCCCCTCTGTGATTCCCACCCTACCGGGGGCTGTAACGTATCAAGAACCCGGCCAGTCCCTCCCCTGGGGGGATATTGTCTTTTTGGGTGAATATCCATATAATGGCGCCGATGCAGGACTCACACTGGCAGCTCCGCCTGGTCGGCAAATCTCTGAAAAAAAGGGAAAAGATAGGGATCCTCGAGAAACACCTCTCCGTGGCCCCAACGGACAGGGTCCTTGACCTGGGCTGTGCCCAAGGGATCCTCAGCTATTTTCTGCGACAAAGAGGCGGAACCTGGATCTCCGCAGACCTGGACTCCGTGAACCTGAAGACCTCTCAGGCCCTTCTGGAGAAAAACCTGCTTCAGATCACGGAAGGCGATCTGCCCTTCCTGGACGAATCCCTGGACATGGTCGTGAGCCTCGATTATCTGGAGCACCTGGACGACGACCGCGCCTGCCTCGGAGAGATCCACCGCATCCTGAAAAAGGGGGGGCGCCTGCTCCTGGCCACGCCCCGCACCGGATTTCCCCTCCTCCTGAACAAACTGAGGCCCCTGTTGGGGATGAAGCTGGAGTTCTACGGGCACAAGCGAGAGGGATACACCCTGAAGAACCTCGAACACATGCTGGAGGAAACCGGGCTGTACGCCATCAAACAGAAGGGTTTCTCCGGCTTCATCACAGAGACCATGGAGCTCGCACTCAATTTCCTGTATGTCCGGATCTACGGCGCCGCCGATCCCGCACCGGACCTGAGGGACGGGCACATCCGGCCGTCCACATCCGAAGAATTCACCCGGCGCAAGGGGATCTTTCGCGCCTATTCCCTAGTCTATCCCCTGCTCTGGTTCCTGTCCCGGCTGGACAGGCTCTTTTTTTTCCAGAGAGGCTATGGGCTCATGCTCTGGGCCGTGAAGCCCGAGAGCGCTGAGAAGTGATCCATGGCAAAGCGCAAGCTGGTGGGATTCTTGCTGGGGCCCGCCCTCTTCATCCTGGCTCTGACATCGCCGGTCCTCACCGAAGCCCCCAATGCCCACAGGCTCCTGGCGATCTTCCTGCTGGTCGTGGTCTGGTGGGTGACCGAATGCATCCCGATCCCTATGACCGCCCTGATGATACCCGTCCTGATAACGGCTCTCGGAGTCGCTTCCGTTTCCGAAGCCCTGGCACCCTTTGCCAATCCCATCATCTTCCTGTTCCTGGGCAGCTTCGTGCTGGCACGGGCCATGTGTGTGCACGGACTGGACCAGAAGCTCGCCTATTCCGTGCTCTCAAGAAAATCCATTGCCGGACGGAGGACACGCATCCTGTTCGCCATGGGGCTGACCTCTCTCGTGCTGTCGATGTGGCTCAGCAACACCGCCACCACGGCCATGATGTTCCCCATCGCGCTGGGGGTCCTGGACGCGGTCGGAAAGAAGCGTGACGAAGAGAGCCGGACCCCGTTCCGCGTGGTCCTGCTCCTGACCCTGGCCTATGCCGCCTCCATCGGAGGAGTGGGAACCCCCATCGGCAGCCCTCCCAACCTCATCGCCATCGGGATGCTCGAAAAGCTGGTGGACTACCAGATAAATTTTTTCCAGTGGATGCTTGTGGGGCTGCTGGTGCTCATCCCCATGTACGTGGTCCTTTTTTTCCTGATGAGGTCACGCATCAAAGAGACACCGCCGCCCACAGAGCCCGAACGCCCTATCATGAGGGAGCCCCAGCTGCCCAAGGGGCTGACACGAGCCCAGAAAAACGTGCTGCTGGCGTTTTCCGTGACCGTTTCCCTCTGGGTCCTGCCTGGAGTGGTGTCCCTCATCTGGGGGCGGGGATCCGGCCTCTATCTCTGGCTGCACGACCGTTTCCCGGAGGCTGTCGCGGCCATCATCGGGACGCTCCTCCTGTTCGCGCTGCCGGTGGATCCGAGAAAAGGAATCTTCACCCTGGGGCTCAAAGACGCCTTGAAGATAGACTGGGGTACCCTGCTCCTCTTCGGCGGGGGCCTGTCCCTGGGGTTTCAGATGTTCGAAACAGGGCTGGCGGATGCCATCGGCCGGGCTTTCATCTCGCTGGGTGGGGACTCGGCCGGGCCGGCCTTGATCAGCTTCCTGGCGATCTCGCTGAGTGTCTTCCTCACCGAACTCACCTCCAACACGGCCTCGGCCAACATGATCATCCCTATCATCATCGCCATCTCCCAGGCCGCGGGCATCGATCCCCTGCCTCCGGTCCTGGGCTCGGCCATCGGCTGCAGCTTCGCCTTCATGCTGCCCGTGGCCACGCCGCCCAACGCCATCATCTACGGCTCCGGCATGATCTCCCTCCCGCAGATGATGCGAGCCGGCTTCCGGCTTAACATAGCAGGCATCCTGATCATCTGGCTCGCGATCGGGGTGCTGGCCCCTGCACTCGGGTTATTCTAGCCTGATCTATTCGATGACGGCTCCACCATTCAAACAATGAGCCTGACAGGTGTGAGAGATAGTGCCGAAAAGGATGTATAATAAACGTTGAGACTGCGCACATGAATATATTCATACTGGATACAGAGATTCAGAGGTGTGCACGATATCACGCCGACCAGCACGTCGTGAAGATGATACTGGAGAGTGCCCAGATGCTCTGTACCGTTCTTAACCAGAACGGCGGCGCAGCTCCGTACAGATCAACGCACGTCCGGCATCCCTGCACTCGGTGGGCTGGCCGTTCGCTCTCGAACTGGCTGTGGCTGCGCCGCCTGGCGCTCGCACTCAACGATGAGTACCGCTTTCGATTTCGCGGATCCTCAGACCACAAATCGGCTCGCGTCGTGCAGGACCTGGCCATTCCTCGGATGCCCGACCTCGGCCTCACGGAGTTCGCTCAGGTTATGCCGGATGAGTACAAAGTCGAGGGTGACCCAGTGCGGGCGTATCGCCGCTTCTATATCGGCGAGAAGTCCCGATTCGTAAAGTGGACAAGGCGCAGGCCCCCCGGATGGTACATAGAGGGCACTCGGTGATCAGTTTTCTCTTGATAATTTCGCCTTGAGATTATATTTTCTTTAATATTGGTAATTTCCATCGCTAGGTGGGTTTAGAATGAAATGCCCTGGGTGACCGGAATTCCAACTCCCTATTTATCCAGCTTACTTTCGATCTTTCTCAGTATCTCCTGTATTTGCTTATTTCTCCGGTCCTGTTTTATCGACAGTATCACAACCTGAAATAGAACCGGAATGAGTATGATAACAACGATTGCGATCCCAGTACTTTTCATGATCCTCTCCCTTATGAGCCGGTTCGGATACTCCCCTCAGGCACAATTTTAACAGAAGCCGCTCTGGCGGCAGCACATTCTACTGCACCAGCACAGCCTTTTTAATTCAGAGGGAGCGGATGTTCTTACAATAAAATTCATGTGGAACCTTAAACGTTTGGGAGGGCTGAACCGTACAATCCATGAACGACACTTTCAAGGAGGGAATGATGAAGAAACTCCAGTGGCTCATGGTGACGGCTGTCCTGGTCGGCCACGTATCGGGCCTGGGTGCGGCTCCTCAAACCCCAACCCGAAACGAACTCCAGCACGAAGTTTCCGTAAACGTCAAGCTCATCCAGGTCTTTGTGCTGGATAAAACGGACAGCCCCGTCACGGACCTATCGAGGGACGATTTTATAATCTACTACAAAGGACGCCCGCAGGTTATCACGGAATTCGAAAAACATCTGCTTCCCAAGGATATCCGGAAGGAAGAGCTGCCTGTAAAAACCCAGCTGGCATCCGCACGCGCCACCCCTCTACAGATCAGCCGAAAATTTTTCTTTGTCTTCGATCTGGACCGGATTACTTTGGATGGATATATGGAAGCCAAAGAGGCCGCGCTCTACTTTCTCGACACTCAGGTGCAGCCTGGAGACCATGTGGGCTTGATCACATATTCGGTCCTTCGGGGCATGACCCCCTATGAATCCCTCACTGACGATTTTCTAGCGGTCAGAGACAAGCTGGAGAAATTCAGAGAGGTCCTGGGACGGCCGGGTGGAGGGGCTTCTCTCTGGGGGATGCGGGCCGAGGCACTGAGCGACCTTAGATCCCAGACAGGATTCGCTCTGACCGGCCTCACCAGGGAGATCTACGGCGCGGCGGCCGGCCAGCGCAATCCGGAGACGGATTGGCATGAGATGAAAAACCTGGATTTTGTGAGGCAGATGGAGGAGATGGCCAAGGATCTGCGCGCCGTCCCGGGTTATAAGAACATCATCCTGTTTTCCAATGGGTTCCCCCGTGTCCTGTATGAGCAGGACACTTTTTTCCAGAAGAATTTTGACCGCATGGCCCAGGAATTCGCAACAGCCAACAGCCCGGTCCACACCATCAACACGGAGGGGGGGCGGCAGTATTCTCGATCCATAGGATCGCGCGGGGACTCCTCACTGAAGAATCTGTCCCATTCTTCGGGGGGAAGGCACTTCCAAAATGTCAAACAGCATGAATCCATCGCTAAAGAACTGCAGGCCTTGACCGGGAATTATTACGTACTGGGCTATTACGCCCCCGAAGTTGCAGATGGCAAATTCCACAAGATCAAAATCGAGGTCAAACGTCCCGGCTGCCGGGTTTTAGCGCAAAGCGGATACTTCATTCCCAAGAAATAAAAGGGCACCCAGGTCTCTGCAGCCTCGCAGAGGAGGGCCTGGGGGATTGAATCCAGGGATGTTTTGCGAATCCAGAGGATTTGTTATAATGATGCCCATGGATGTCTACCTGTCGCGCCAGGCCATGCAGCAGCTTGAGGCCCTGAACGTGATGTCGGCCGGGAAAGAAGGCATCCTGAGCGGACACAAGCGGGGACAGAGGTTTTTCGTGGAAAACATCCTGCAGATGGAAGGAACGCTCTCCCCGTCACCTGATAGCCTGCGCCCATTGCAGGACCTTCTCCAGGAGTCGTTCCTGGGATTCTTCAGCTTCGATTCCCACGAAAGCCGGGAGCAGAGGGAATGGGGCCCCAATCACATGGGGAAGGTTTTCCTGGAGATCGACAGCCGTCCGGACTCGAAACCGCACATCAGGGCTGCCGTCATCGACTTCGACGGCACGTTCCGGCTGCAGCCCATAACGGTCAGGAAGGAAGTATGATGCCGGAGTGGGTAAGGACATGAACGATCCCGAGCTTGACATCGACCAGCAGAGATTCCTGCTCACACTGGCCCGCGATGCCATTCGTTATCATTTCGAGAGCGGAAAGCCGCCCGCTGTGGCCGTAGAGGAGGGGGTGCTCAAGGAAAAGCGCGGGGCCTTCGTAACGCTCAAGCGGGAGGAGCAGCTGCGCGGCTGCATCGGCTATCCCCTGCCCCACGACCCGCTCTACCTCACCATCATGGAAGCCGCCGTCATGGCCGCCACCCAGGACCACCGTTTCCCTTCCCTGACCCTGGAAGATCTCCCCGATGTCCGGATCGAGATCTCCGTGCTCACCCTCCCCCGCAAGATCGAAAAAGTCACTGAGATCACCATCGGAGAACACGGCATCATCGTGACACGGGGACTGGACCGGGGGCTCCTCCTGCCGCAAGTACCGGTGGAGTGGGGCTGGGATCGAGACACCTTCCTCCGGCACGGCTGCCTGAAAGCCGGTCTGGAGGAGGATGCCTGGGAGAAGGGCGCGGAAATCCAGGTCTTCAGCGCTCAGGTCTTTTCCGAATAGCGCGCGGCAGGAACCTTATTTCTTCCTGAACTTCTTGTCTTTCAGGAGTTCCTCGGCCAGCTCCTTGCTCTGCTGCACCGCCGTGACCCAGAGGGGATCATCGGGTAGATTCATGACATAGTCGAGCTCGGCCCGGGCCTTTTCCACCTCTTTTTGGGCCAGGTAGGTGTCCGCCAGATAGACCCGTGTCAGGGCGTCCTCCGGCCCGTACTCCTTGGACTTGAGCAGGTGCTCCAGGGACTTGTCCTTATCGCCGCCGGCAATTCCTGGCAGCTTGAAAAAGACCCGGCCCATCACTCGGTCCGGCCCCCCATCCTCATAGGCCCGGTTCAGCTCGATGACCTTGTTCATGTCGCTCTTTATCGGCTTGACGAGAGCCAGGCTTTTCAAAACTCCACGTGTCTCGCCGTATTTTCCGTTGTTGACGCCGCGCCAGTAGTAGCCGTCCGGCTTCTCGGGTTCGAGGGCCATTGCCTTTTCGGCATGGTAGACGCCCTGGGCGAATGTGTTCTGGCGGTCTTTCTTCTTATCTTTGTGCTCTCCGACGTAGTACAGGATGCGGGAGATCTTCCAGTAGGCCTCATATTTGTTTTCCGCCTCGATAAGCGCGTCCCGGTACAGGGCCAGCGCCTCCTCGGCCGTCTCCAAGTCCTGCATTTCGGCATAGAGCGCGTCCGCCTTTTTTATCAATTCCTCCGGAGTCTGGCCCGACGCCATCACCGACACCAGCACAAGCCCCAAAACCAAACAGAAACACTTTGCCTTCATCTCCCTCTCCTTATATTCATGTCATTTGAACAATGCGGTCCTCCCAGAGTAGCACACGAAGGCCCGCTTCACAATCCATCAAAGTAACGGTCCGACCGTTCGTCCAACTCCCTGAGCATGTTTTCAATACGGATACGCTCCAGTTCGAAGGCGTCGTCCTTCAGGCCCGGGTCTACGGTGAAGGGCTCCCCATAGACGGCCACCAGGCGCCGGAACGGCCGGGGCAGCAGGAACCCGTCCCAGCTGCCGAGTATTTTTCTCCGGGCCGCAGAGAAGGAAAAAGGCACGATGGGAGCCCCGGTTACCTGGGACAGCTTGAGCGCGCCCGGCTTCATCTCCCTTCCGGGGCCCTTGGGGCCGTCCGGGACGATGACCACCTCGCCCCCCTGTGCCAGCTCATCTTTTAAGGTCGCCCAGGCCTTGAGCATGGAATGCGAGCCGGACCCGCGGAGGAATTTGTACCCCCAACCCGAGGCAAGGCGCACCAGAAGCTCACCATCTCCGGAAGGACTGATCATGGGCATGACGCCCCGATTCCGGAAGAAAAAGGGAGTGATGAACAGCCGCCCGTGCCAGACAATGAAGATGACAGGTGTATTTTGATCGCGCAGCTGCCGGTAAGACTCTTCCCCCTCCACCGTGATCCGGGTCGACCACATCCAGAGCCGGTACACCAGCTTCCCGACCGTCCCGATGAGAAACAGGCGCACCTTTCTACCCGCTGCTGCCATGAATCCCATCATATATCATCCACCTCCGGCCGTAAAGCCGGGGCCGTATGCGAAAGATCCCACGCCATACCGAGTAGGAACCCGGCCAGGCTCAAACCCAGCCCATAAGGCACGGAGTAGGGCCAGTCCGGGAGGGGAAGCGAAAGCAGGCCGGCCGCCGCGAAAAAGACGCACACCGCGTAACCCCCTCCCAGACACACACTCAGGAGGCCGGCCGTCGGCAGCCTGCGGCGCAGGAACAGCATCGCGACCCCCGGAATGAAGAATCCCTCGGCCAGGATCTCCGATGCCAGGCCCAGCGCCTGCAGGATGCTCTGAAGGCGGGTGGCGATCAGCAGGGCCAGGGCCGCGATAACCACGGTCGAGCCCCGGCTCATTATCAGTGCGTCCGCGTCCGAGGTCCGGCGCAGGAGCCTCTGGAGGACATCCCGTGTCAGGGACAACGCACCGGTGTTGATGGCCGTATCCAGCGTAGACATGACAGCCGCTGCCACCGCCACGAACAGGAAGCCGGACAGCAGGGCTCCCACCGAGGAAACGACCACGGAGAGCAGCGGCCCGTCAAGTTCGTTTTCGGGGAGCAGGGGAAGAGCCAGGATCCCGATGGCAACGATCACCGCATAGATCAATAGGAAAGCGAGTGCTGCGGCCAGAAGGCCTCGCTGGGCGTGGCGAGGAGTGCGGGCGGCCTGAATCCTCTGCCAGACGATAGGCGAGATGGTCCAGGCACATACAAAGGACAGGACCACCAGTGCATTCCTCTCCCAACCATGAAAGAATTCCCAGAACCCCGGCCCTCGCGCATGCAGGGCCGCGGCCGCCGCGTCTCCGAACGAGACATGGCCCAACAGGTAAAAAAATAGGCCGAAAATACCCCCGACGAGCAAAACGAACTGCAGGCAGTCCGTCAGGACCACGGAGAAAAAGCCTCCCGCCACAGAGTAAACGACCACAACAGCTGTGCCGAGAAACAGCGCCTGAACATAGGGGATACGGAGTATCGCGCCCAGAAAACTCCCCAGGGCCACCATCTGGGAGGCTGCCAGCAGGATCATGTACCAGACGATCAGGAAGGAGGCCAGATGCCGGACCGTGCGGCTGTAGCGCAGCTCCACCAGATCGGGCAGGGTGAGGATGGGAAGGCGCCGGATGGGAGCGGCGAAGACAAATGCAAATCCCAGGGCCGTGAGCACAGCCGGAAGACCCATGACACAGAACGAGCTGACTCCCTGGGAATAAGCCTCATCCACGGTCACGAGGGTGGAGGAGGCCCCGATCCATGACGCGGCCAGGGAGACGAAGACGAGCAGGGATCCCAGGTTGCGGGAGGCCAGGAAGAATCCTTCCAGGCTCCGGGTTTTCCTCGCAAAGAACACCCCCACGATCAGGAGCAATAGTAAATAGCCGGCCAGCGCAGCCAGCAGATCGACACGCATACTGGCTTTATACCAGAACACGGATGGCCGGTGCAACCTCGTCAATCCAGGGGGAATATGCTATAATCGCGTTACCATGTGGTTCCTGCTGATCCTGCTCCTGAGCTGGTCCGGGGAGGCCCCGCAGTCGGCGGAGGACATCGCGCGAGACCTGGAGATCCGGATGCAAGAACTCCACTCCCTTCAGGCCGATTTCCAGCAGACCCTCTTTTCCTCGACAATTTCGACACCCCTGCAGGAGAAAGGGAAACTCTACATCCGCAAGCCGGGCTGGCTGAGGTTCGATTACGAAGATCCCGAGATCCACGTGTTTCTCATTAAAAGCAACCTGTACCAGGAATACTACCCTGAAGACAAACAGCTGGTGGAACGGACATTGACGGAGGAAGGCTCGGAGGCTGCGCTGCTGGCTCTGCTGGCGGGATCGAGCGGGATCCTGGAGCACTACCGGGTAGAGTTCGATCCGGACGCACCAGAGGAGCCCGGAGGCCATCATCTCAAACTGACTCCCCGGGAGGAGGAGGCCGACACCTACATAATCCTGGAGATCGATGCCCAAGACGGTCTCATCCGCAGGGCCGTCTCTTTTGACTGGACAGGCAATCGTCAGGAGTTCCTTTTCAGCCAAATCAAGACCGACATCAGGTTGTCAGACAGCGTTTTTGAACTGAAGATCCCTCCGGATGTGGACATCATCAGATAGGCCCCGCCACAAAACCATTTTCAGCCTAATCCGTATACACATCTGAGGGTTGGACGGTCCTTTATGG
Organism: uncultured bacterium; assembly: GCA_965602945.1. Lineage (GTDB taxonomy): Bacteria > Acidobacteriota > Aminicenantia > Aminicenantales > Aminicenantaceae > JAUXEH01. The sequence goes on from CBFDBC010000004.1 coordinate 44,238, forward strand.
ACGACGATAAACAGCTGATCCAGAGAACCCTCGCCGGTGAAAAAGAGGCATTCGAGATGATCATACAGAGGTATCAGCAGCCGCTCTTGAACTACATCGGGCGGACGCTCGGCCAGTACGAACTGGCGCTGGAATTCACACAGGAAGTCTTCATCAAGACCTATTCCTCTCTCCACACGTATCAGCCCCGCTACAAATTCAGCACCTGGCTCTTCAAGATCGCCTCCAATTACATCATCGATTACTGGCGTAAAAAGAAGATCGACGCCTTCTCCATCGACCAGCAGGAAGCCAGCTCCCACCGGATCCATCCCATTCAGATCGCGGCAAAAGAGATCCCGGTGTGCCGCAGCTACGAGCTGTCGGAGCTTACACAG
>CBFDBC010000005.1:0-44179 GCA_965602945.1 uncultured bacterium
GAGTAAGATTAAAGCTCAAATGTCGGCAGCTAACAATGCGCTTCACCTGACCGCTATCCCGCTACGCTCCATAGCGGCGCGCGGGCTTGACGTCGAGGGCATCACGCACGTCGTGAACTTTGACATCCCCAACACCTCCGACGACTACATGCCGGCCTGGTCGGCCGACGGCCGCAGCATCGCTTACACCGCCTACGAGGGCACATCGGCCAGGCTTTACCTCCTCCACCCCTACGAGGGCAGCCGCGACCTCGTCTTCGACCAGGGGACCAGCTTCAGCCCCAGTTTCTCGGCAGACGGCAAGCTGCTGGCGTTCTGTTCCCAGGAGGACCAGTCCAACACGGATATCTACGTGGCATCCAGCGACGGCCGGGATCCGCGGCGCATCACGTTCAGCAAGGCGGCCGACACGGCCCCCACCTGGGCCCCCACCAACCGGGAGATCGCGTTCACATCCGACCGCCTGGGAACTCCCCAGATCTTTATCATGGACCGGGAGGGATCCAACGTCCGCCGGGTCAGCTTCGGCGCCACGTATCATGACGGCCCCGCCTGGGCTCCCACAGGAGACCGCATCGTATATGTCGGCCGTGTCGAGGCCGTGTTCGACATGTACGTTCTGGACCTCAGGTCGAACGAGATCATGAAGCTCACGGAAGGCTATGCTCGCAACGAGTTCCCCTGCTGGTCGCCGGACGGCCGCCACATCCTGTTCCAGTCCAACCGCTACGGCAGCACTAATCAGATCTTCTCCGTCGACTATGACGGGAAGAACACCCGGCAGCTCACATCCAAAGGGCAGAACAAGCTCCCGGACTGGGCCCGGAAATGAAGATCGATGATAGGATGCGAATCCGGACCCCGGCAGGGACCGGGGGAACGATCCGGTCCTGAGTCGAAAATGTCGGGCTCTGATATTATTTGTGAATAGTCCGGGATATTTGACAATAAAAATGTTACATTGTATATAATGTTTTCAAACACATGAGAAGATACACGAATCAATCCCACCCAAAGGAGAAACCATGAAAAAACTTCTCATCCTGTCCATTGCCTGTCTTCTGGTATTTTCGTTCGTAACGTCCTGCAAGAAAAAGGTCGAGCAGGCCCCGCCGCCGCCGCCGCAGGTCAAAGAGCAGCCCCCGATGGAGAAGGTGGAACAGCCCCCGGCCAAGCCACCCGTGCTCACTGAGCAAGAGATTTTCGAGCGGAAGACTCTGGAAGAACTCAATGCCGAGAAACCCATGGGCATGATCCATTTCGACTATGACAAGTTCTTTATCCGGGATGACGCCAAATCCACCCTGGAAGCCAACGCCGCCTTTCTGAAAAAGTGGAGATCCGTGAACCTCCTGATCGAAGGCCACTGCGACGAAAGAGGGACCGAAGAATACAACCTGGCTCTCGGAGAAAAACGCGCCAAGAGCACCTACGATTACCTGATCTCCCTGGGGATCTCCTCCGGCAGGCTCAAGATCATTTCCTACGGAAAGAGCCAGCCTGTCGACATGGGGCACAACGAGATCGCCTGGCAGAAAAACCGACGCGCGCAGTTCACGATCATCGAGAAATAATACAGCTGTCATGCTGCAGCGGCTCCTCTCCGGCTTCGTCGTTCTCTCCCTCTGCACAGGTCTGCCCCTGGCAGCCCAAAGGGAAAAGAAGGTCTACGAACTCATATACCAGGATATCCAGGCCATCAAGCAGCAGCTCCTGGAACTGAATCAGCGGGTGCAGCAGAACAGCGACGACATCCGGATCCTGGCGGAGCAGCTGGGCGAGATCCTCCGGCTTTCCCGCGATTCCCGGACGGAATTTGCGAACTTCCAGGCGGGACAGAAAGACCTTCCCGCCCAGTACCGGATCCTTCTGCAGAGATATGACGGGATCAGGGCTGAGCTGGCCCGTATCACCGAAATGCTCATCGAGATCCAGCACAGCGCACCGCCACCGGCGGAATCCGGGGAAGAACAACCCGATTCAGAACCGACGCAGGAGCAGGAGGGCGCCGGTGAGGTGGTGGGGACTGAGGAGATGGGAGAGCCACCCGAGAAGCCCAGGACCACACTTCCGCCTAACCTCTCCCCGCAGGAAGTCTACACCATGGCCCGGTCGGACTACCTGAAGGGAAACTTCCAGCTGGCCATCGAAGGATTCAGCATGTATCAAGAGCACTTCTCCGACAGCCCCCTGGTCGACAATGCCCTTTACTGGATCGGGGAGTGCAATTTCAGCCAGGAAAATTACGAGGAAGCCATCGCCCGGTTCAACGATCTGATCCTGAGCTATCCGGGAGGCGACAAGATCGCGGCCGCATATTTGAAGAAGGGCATCAGCCTTGCCCGGCTGGATAAGACGGACGAAGCCCTGGCCGTGCTTAAGTTGATGGTGAGCAAGTTTCCGATGGAAGAGGAAGCCGAGATCGCGCGGAGACAAATCCAAGAATTGGAAAAACGATAATGAGAGACGTCAACAGTTTTAATAGAGTCATCCTGATCGGCCGCCTGGGCCAGAACCCGGAACTCAGGTACATCCCACAGACGGACAGGGCCGTGGCCAACTTCTCCCTCGCCACCAACGAACGGGCCTTCAGCCCCGGGGGGGGAGACAGCGAGATTCGGACCGAATGGCACAGGATCGTCGCCTGGGGAAAACAGGCGGAATTCTGTGAAAAATACCTCACCAAAGGAAAGCAGATCCTGGTCGAGGGCCGCCTGCGTACGGAGAAATGGCAGGACCGCGACGGGAATCCGCGCAGCACAACCAAGGTGCATGCGTTGACGATCACACTGCTGGGCCGGCGTGAGGAGTCGGCGGACGGCGAACCCTATAGAGGACCCTCCCCCGGCACCGACAATATCCCCTCCGAATCGAATGCCATGCCGGACATAAAGCCCGGTGACGACGATGACGTCCCATTCTGATTCTCCCGAAGAGAAAGACTATCGCGCCCAAATCCAGGAGGACATCCGGCCATGGGGAAAATTCCGTTCCTTTCCCCATGCTTCCGCCGGCAGCCTGAAGATCATCACAGTGGACCCGGGTGGCTCCCTATCCCTGCAGTACCATAACCGGCGCAGTGAATTCTGGGTGGTGCTCGATCCCGGCCTGGAGATAACGGTGAGTGAAAGGACCTGGGAACCCCTCCCCGACGAAGAGATCTATATCCCGGCCAAGGCCCCACACCGCCTGCGCTGTACCGGCGAAAAACCGGCCCGCATCATGGAGATCTGGCTGGGCGATTCCAGCGAGGAGGATATCGTCCGGCTCGAGGACGTGTACGGCCGAACCTGATCAAGCTGAGGGATACTCGCCCCCCATCAGCAGGGCGGTTGGGTGCTTGACTAAAACCTTCTCCAGAATATGCTCTTCGATCTCCTGAGCCGTCTTCAAGGTCAGGGCCCGGTGAACGATCTTCCGGGCGGTTCCATGTTCGATCGAACGAAGGACTCGTTTGATCCGGGGGATGAAGATGGGATTCATGCTGAAATTCTTCAAGCCCAGGCCCAGGAGCACGATGGCGCACAGAGGGTCGGCGGCCATTTCGCCACAAACCGTGACCTCCATGTCCACCTTTTTTGCTGAATCGATTATGAACTTGAGCAGCCTCAGCACCGAGGGATGCAGCGGTTTGAACAGATAAGATACCAGCTCATTGGAACGGTCAACCGCCAGATAATACTGGATGAGGTCGTTGGTACCGATGCTGAGGTAGTCCACTTCCCTGACGATCTTGTCCGTGATGGCCGCAGCAGCCGGCACCTCGATCATGACTCCGAGAGGGACGTCCTCATCGAACGCAACCCGCTCCTGCCTGAGCTCCCCCTGCACCTCCCGGAGCATGATCTTCACCTCCTGAACCTCCTCCAGCTCGGTGATCATGGGAATCAGGATGCTGATATTCTTCGATACGCTGGCCCGCAGGATGGCCCGAAGCTGAATCCTGAAGATCTCGCGGTCTCGCAGAGAAAAGCGGATCGCACGCAGCCCCAGGGCCGGGTTGGGCTCTTTCTCGATATTCAACTGCGGTAGGTTCTTCTCACCCCCGATATCGATGGTGCGGATGTGCACGGGCAGGGGCGCCGCCTGCTGCGCGAGCTGGGAATAGATGCGGAAATGATCCTCCTCATCCGGGAGCTCGGGACTCTGAAAATATATGAACTCCGAACGGAAAAGTCCGATCCCCTCGGCCCCCATTGATTGGGCCATTTTAACCTCTTCGGGCAGCTCGATGTTGGCCAGAGGGGTGAAGCGCACGCCGTCCAGGGTACGGGCCTCCAGTGCCGCGGTCTTCTGCAGCTCCCGGCGGTAATCATCATATTTTTTCTTCTTGCCGACATACTCCCTCCGGATTGCCAGAGGGGGATTGATGATAACCTCTCCATCGACGCCGTCCACGATCACGGTGTCCCCGGCTTTTACATTCTGGGTGATATCTCGAAGACCCATCACCGCGGGGATGTTGAGCGAACGTGCCAGGATGGCGGTGTGCGATGTGGTCCCGCCCATGTCCAGGGCCACAGCCAGCACGTTGCCCCGGCTTAAGCGGGAGGCGGCTTCGGAGGGCAGCAGGTCATGGGCCACGAGTATGAGGTTCTTCCCTTCCTCTTTCCTGGGAGCCTCGGTGGGCTTCAGGTTGCGGTACAGCCTGGAGAGCACATCCGACACATCGGACATGCGTTGCTTGAAATACTCGTCGGATATGGAATCGAAGATCCCCATGTATTTGTCATGCACCTGTGTGATGGCCCATTCGGAACGGAACAGATCCTTGTCTATCTTCTTATTCAGGCTCTGGACCAGAGACTTATCCTCTAGAATCATAAGGTGCGATTCGAAGATGAAGGAATGGTCCTCTCCCAATTTTTTTCCGATCTTTTCTTTGATCAAAACCAACTGCGAGCGGGTCCGTTCTATCGCCGCCTTCAGCCTATCCAGTTCCTCTGCCGCCTGATCGGCCGCGATGGTGTCTTTCCTCGAGGAAAAGACTATTTTTTCGGTCAGGCGCACCTCACCGATCGCGATCCCGGGTGAAACTCCGGTCCCTCTCAGCCGAAAATATTCCATGGTCCTCTATTCATCTTCCTGGAAGCGGTCATCGATCAAACCGATCAGGGCTTCCGCGGCCTTGGCTTCATCCCGGCCCGACACCTTGAGTGTTATCTCGGATCCCTGAGTGGCAGCCAGGGTCAGGATGCCCAGGATGCTCTTCCCGTCGATCTCGTTCCCGTCCTTTTTGATCTTCACCGAGGACTCGAAGCGGTTAGCCAGGTTGACCAGTTTTACAGCCGCCCGGGCATGCAGCCCGAGTTTGTTCTTAATCATCACGTTCTTTTCTATCATGGAATCTCTGATGATCAGTTGTGAGTGCTGAGGAGCGCGCTGGCGAGATGAATGTTCTTCTGTCCCTGTTCGACCACTTTTTTTGCCACCTTTTTAAGATCATAGCTGCGCTGGAGCGAGACGAATTTGATGAGCATCGGCAGGTTGACTCCTGTCACTATATCCACCTGGCCGTCCTTCAAAAAAGTGAAGCTCAGGTTGGACGGAGTCCCGCCGAACATATCGGTGAAGATCAGCACTCCGTTTTTCTGATCTACACGCTTCAGCGACTGGTTGATCTTTATTTTCGACTCCTCGACATCGTCGTACCAACCGATGGATATGGCCTCGATGTTGACCGCTTCACCCAGGATGATGTTCAGGGCGTTCAGGAGTTCCTCAGCCAGCTTTCCGTGGGAAACAATTATACCACCGATCATCTCGTCACTCCGAGGGACCATCGGTCCCGATGTGCGTAAGGCCACTCGTCCTCACTTTACATAAATCTTCCCCCTTTATCAAGGCCATCCAATCCACCCGGAAATGACGTTCAATAACGCAGAAGGTGCTGTGAGATCGGCGCGCCCGAAGGGTAAAGAGTGTCGACAGTCTTTATGAATAATTCAGGTTATTTGAAGAGGTCACGATGGTTAACTTGTATCTTGTAATTCGTATCTTTGAGATGCTCCCCCAGTGTCTCTGCCAGGGCCACGGAACGGTGCTTCCCTCCGGTGCATCCCACGGCTACCGTGACATAACTTTTACCTTCCTCGACAAAGTTGGGCATCATGTAGTCGACGAAGCGGAACATTTCCTTAACAAAACGCTTCGTCTCCGGCGCCTCCATCACATAGGCGCGCACCTTCGCGTTCTTCCCCGTCTTTTGCCGCAGCTCGTCCACATAGAAGGGGTTGGGCAGAAACCGCGTGTCGAAGACAAGGTCAGAATCCATGGGGAGGCCGTATTTGTACCCGAAGCTGACGACCATCACCTGCATTTTGGCAGTGGACAGCCGGGAAAACCTTCTGGACAAAATTTTTTTCAGATCATTTATATGGGTGTCGGTGGTATTGATGACCTCGTCCGCCAGGTTCTTTATCTCGGACAGTTGTTTCCGCTCCAACACCACGCTTTCCCGGATAGAGCCGCTGTCCTTGATCGGATGCGGCCGCCGGCTTTCACTGAATCTTTTGATGAGAGACTCGTCGGAAGCATCCAGAAAAATAACGCGGGGATGGATATCCTGCCGGATCCGGCTCAGGACCTTGGGGAATTCGGTCACGAACCCGGCCTCCCGGATGTCCACGGTCAAGGCCACTTTCTCGATCTCGACTTCACGCCTCTTCCAGAGGTCGACAAAACTGGGGATCAGCTTGGTAGGCAGGTTGTCCAGGCAGTAATATCCAAAATCCTCCAAAAAGCGGCTGACCGAGGTCTTGCCCGATCCCGAGAGGCCGGTGATGATCAAGAACCTGTCTTCAAGCATTTTCTTCACCTTAGCCATTTTAACGGGTCGACAGGGCACGGTCCAGGCGCCGGGCGATCTCACGCGGCGCGTGATACCCTTTCTTCCTCAGGATGTGGACCTTGCAGGCCACTTCGATCAGGGTGGCGATGGTACGGCCCGGAGCCACCGGGATGGTGACCTGGGGCACCGCAACGCCCAGGATCTCGGTCTTTTCGGGCGTCTCCAGCCCCAGCCGGTCGTACTCTTTGCCGGGCTCCCACCGTTCCAGGTAGATGCCCAGATCGATCTCTGACCGGCGGCAGATCGCGGAGGCTCCGAATATCTGCTCTATGTTGATGATGCTCAGTCCTCGGATCTCCATGAAGTTCTGGCTCAAGGCCGGTGCGGAGCCCAAGAGCGTGCCCGCCGCACTCTTCCTGATCTGGGTCACATCGTCCGACACGAATCTGTGGCCGCGCGAGACCAGCTCCAGGGCGCTCTCGCTTTTTCCCACACCGCTGTCCCCCATGATCAGAATGCCCAGACCGAAGAGCTGTAAAAGGCCTCCGGATACCACGATGCGGTTCGGGAAAAAATCGGAGAGGATCCGGCGTACCCCTTCGACGCAATGCTTTTTTGAGAGGGGTGAACGAAAAACAGCGACCTTGTACCGTCGAGCCGGGGCCTCGGCCTCATCCGGGACTTCCATTCCGGCCGCGAAGATCACACTGGCGACGCCTTTCCTGAAACTTTCGGTGAACCGGGCACTCCGCTCTTCCGGTGAGAGGCGGACGAGTGCCTCCATCTCCTCATGATCCCAGACCTGAAGATTGGAAAAAATCCGGCCGGAGGCATCTGCCTTGATTTTCTTTGGGAAACCGACTTCCTGGAACAGGGCCTCCAAACGGAGGGCCTCCCGGGCCTTAGAGAAAAAATCCTTAACATTTGCAGGGGAGGCATCCGCTGTCCGGTTATTCATTTATCCTGTTCTCTTCCTCCTGAACGATATTCACGAGTGCAGCGGCGTCCTGGCTTTCCATCATCCTATCGAACAACGTATCGGCCTTGCGCACAAGGTGTGCGACCGCAGCCAGGATCTGGAGATTGAGGCTGGGATTCTCCAGTGAAGAAGCGACGACAAAGAAAATGTGGGAAAGGCTTCCGTCCGGGGCGTGAAAATTCACACCTTCGCGCGATATGGCGAGCATGATCAATGGGTCCTTGACGGATTTGATCTTGCAGTGGGGGATGGCCACACCATCTCCGATGGCCGTACTGCCCAGATCTTCTCTCTGGACAAGCCGCTCATACAGCTCTTTTTCCTTCCCGATCCGGTTCCTCTGCTTGAGAAAATTCACCATCTCCCGAAGGGCCCCGTCCCGTTCCCGGCTTTCCAGGTCAGGAAGGACCATATCCTGCACCAACAGATTGGCAACCTTCACCTTGAATTCTCTCTCTCAGATCTACTCGGGTTCGATCAGGCCGAAATGCCCGTCTTTTCTCCGGTACAGTACCGCCCATTTTTCCGTGTCGAACTTCCTGAAAACGATGACTTCATCACGGCTTGAATCGATCAGGAGGACAGCCTCGTCCACGGACATGGGTTTCATGGAATATTTGCGGCTGCGGATGATCCGCCTCTCCGACTCCGATGGATCCTCAGGCGCGGCGGCCGGAGCGGACTCCTTGGCCTTCCGCCGTTTACGCTCCCTCAATTTCTCTTTCTCTTTTTTTGCCCGCCTCTCTATGTTGTCGAATGCATCACCCAGCGAACTGGACATGTCCTGGGTCTCGCTCACGGAGTTCAGCGTGGCGCCTTTTGTCTTGACGTTGATCTCGACCTTGTTACGGTATTTCTCTACTGAGAAGATCAAGTGCGCTTCCAGAGGATAGCCCAGGAGTTTCTCCAGGGAAGCCATCCTTCGCTCACAGTACTTTTCTATGTCCGGTGTGAGCGCGGCCTGCCGCGCGGTATAAGTGATGGTCATTACGTTTCCTCCATCCAGTATTTTCGCTTACGGATGTGCGAAGGGGGAATGGACAGCTGCTTCCGGTATTTGGCGACTGTCCGACGTGCGATCTTGAAATTTTCTCTGGCCAGGTTGGTCTCGATCTCGATGTCACTGAAGGGCTGGTTCTTGTCCTCGTTCTCCACCATCTTGCGGATATGCTCTTTCACCCGCAGGGAGGAGATCTCCTCGCCGAAATCTCCGGAAAGGGATTTGTGGAAAAAATACTTGAGCGGAAAGATCCCTCGGGGTGTCATCATGTGCTTGTTGGCGACCACCCGACCAACCGTGGACTCATGGACTCCGATTTCCAGAGCCAGCTCCACCAACGTCAGAGGCTTGATGTACTCCAATCCCAGCTCGATAAAGTCTTCCTGTTTGTCGACGATGAAACGAGCGACTTTGTATATGGTGTTCTTACGCTGATCCAGGCTGCGCAGGAACCAGAAAGCCTTTTTCATGTTGTCTTTTAAATAACGGCTGGCTTCGCTGTCCTCACGGGATGCCTGCGCCAGCATCCTCTTGTAGTAGCTGTTGATGCGAAGCCGCGGCATCCCTTCATCGTTGAGAGTGATCTTGAGTTCACCGTCTTCTTTGGTCACGATGATGTCCGGGACCACATAACTCGTTTTTTCTTGACTGTACTTCCGGCCCGGAGTCGGGTCCAGCCTCTTTATGACCTCTATGTGCGCCCTGACGGTATCCCGGGACAGACCCAGTTCCTTGGCGAGCACCGAGAAGTCGGATTTTTCCAGGAGAAAGAGATATTCCTCCACGATCTTCTTCGTGACCTCGTCCTTTATACCGAAATACTCCATCTGGACCAGAAGTGATTCCTGCAGGGAAAAACTTCCGGCTCCCACGGGATCGAACCGCTTGATCTTTTCGCGAATCGCCTCAACCTGCTCGTCGTCCGACCCTGTACCGGCACAGGCTTCCTCAAGGGTAAGGGTCAGATACCCGTCCTCATTGATATTGCCGATGATGTACTGGGAGATCTCCTTTTCTTTAGGATCGAAGAACGTAAGGTTGGCCTGCCAGTCCAGATGGTCCCAGAGTGAGAGCGAGCGGGAGAGGATATTCTCCAGCATCGGGGCTTCTTTTTTTTCAAAGGACAGGGATCGGAAGTCGTTATCGAAGTAATCATGGAAATAGGCCTCGAGCTCTTTGTCTTCGACCAGGCTGTCCGCATCGGAGGTTTCTGCTTCTGCGGCCTCGGTTTTGCTTTCCTTGTCCGTTTCCTCAGGCTTCTCGGGCGCCATTTCTTCCTGAACTTCGAGCAGGGGATTCTGAGACAGCTCGGTGTCGATTATCTCGATCAACTCCAGATTGGTCAGGGGGAGGAGTTTGATGGCCTGCTGCAAAGCGGGGGCCAGGATGAGTTTTTGTACCTGTCTCTGATGAAGCTGTTGTTTGAGCGCCATGATCAGTCCAGATAAAAACCTTCCCCCAGATATCTCTGCTGGACTTCGAAAGAAGCCACCAATTCTTCCGGGGAACCTTCTTTCAGGATCCTACCCTTGTCGATGATGTAGGCCCGGTCGGTGATCTTAAGTGTCTCACGAACACTGTGGTCGGTGATCAACAGACCCAGCCCCCGAGCGCGCAAAGATAGGATGAGCTCCTGGAGATCCGCGATCGCCAGGGGATCGATCCCGGTGAACGGCTCATCCAGGAGAATGTATTCCGGCTCCGCGACCAGGGCTCTCGCGATCTCGAGCCTCCGCCGCTCTCCCCCCGAAAGGGTATATGCCTTGGCATCCGCCAGCCTGAGCAATCCAAGCTCCTTGAGGATACTGTCGGGATCTCCGGTCCGGATGGTGGTAAAATCGCGGCTCATCTCCCTGATTGCCAGGAGGTTGTCACGCACACTCAACCTGCGGAACGCCGAGGGTTCCTGCGGGAGGAGGCAGAGTCCGCGGCGTGCGCGAGCATACATGGGAAGATGGGTGATCTCCTCTTCGTCCAGATACACATGGCCCCCGTCCGAAGGGATCAGCCCGAGGATCACGGAAAACGTCGTGGTCTTACCGGCACCGTTCGACCCCAGGAGACCGATGATCTCCCCCTTCCGGACTCTGACCGACACATCATCGACAACCTTTTTTCCGTGGTAGCTTTTTTCCAGACCCGACGCTTCCAGCTGGTACTTCATCACTCACGACTATTTCTTATGATGGTCTCGGACCTTTCCCTGCCTCTATTTTCGACGACGATTCTATCATCGGCCAGGTGAAAAGTCAATTTGTCTCCCCGGACCCGGCCTTTCTGCTGGTGAGTCAGTATCGGATTTCCCGTCAGGAGGATGGTCTCCTTTTCCAGATCGAAAACGGCTTCCTCGCCCTGCGCTTCATAAAGTTCGCGAGTTATCCTGACCTTCCCCTGTGCAAGCAGGCGCTGTATCTTGCTGCCTTTTTCACTGAGATGGATGTTGAGGAGGTCCGCCCTCAGCCTCACGGTCTCCACCTTGACCGTGACCTTGCCGCTGTAGTTCAACTGGCTGTCATCGGGCAGGTAGTCCAGGGCTTCGGCCGTGATCTCGAGTTCGTACTCCTCCTCATCTTCCTTGGGTTTGACCGTGATGTGTGTCTCCACTCCCTTGCGGCAGGTCAGGCGCCCCAGTTCCCGGATGATCGTCATTTCCTGAGTCATTAAAGTTTCTTTACCCTGCCAGACCTTCACATCACCCGTAAAAAGAAAACGTCTGTTCTCGCCGGAATATCTCATGTCCTCCGCCTTGATGAAAACGGAACCGGCCCCCCCGAAAAAGCCGATCGCTGGTTTTTCGGCCTCCGGCGAAGCTAGAATGACATTGATTCCTCCGGCCGCAGTCAGGTTCCGGCTGTCGAGCCTGATGTCAATGGAATCGGCCTCGATCTCATAGTCACCGGCTTTGATCCGCGCCCTCGTATCAAGATCACTATCCACGCGCAGGACCTGGTTCCGGCCCTTGAGGGACAGTGCCGCTCCCCTCACCGTGCGGCTCTCCCCCTCTCTCTGTTCCGCCATGGTGACGTGACCATTGGCCTGCAGCTCCTTTAGTCCTCCCTCCCGGTTGAAACTGATATCCAGGCGGTCGGCCTCGGTCTCGATGAACTCTCCTCCTGTTTCGTCCTGGCGCATATAACATTTCCCCTCGGCTTCCAGGGAGCGGATTGTCTGGGAGTTGTTCCAGGCCCGGACACTGATCTCGTGTGCCCGGAGTTCCCTGCGCACAGTCCGCTCCGCCTGCGGTTGGGAGTCCTCGGGGTCTGTCTCGCTCTCTTCGACCATGACGATCTGGGAATCCCCCTGCATGAAGAGCGACTTGAGGTTCTCCTTGTCTGCAAACAGTTCGAACCGGATAAGCGATGCATGGGCGAAGCTTTCCCCGGAATCGATCCGGGCATCTCCCCGGATGGTCCCGGCCGCCCTGGTGTGCAGATAGTCCAGCTCGTCTCCCCGGATCAGGACGGGACGGGAAGGGTCCGCGGTGGTCGTCACACGGAGATCGACCTCTCCCTGCAGGATCAGGCGCTGGGGGCCGGCACGATACACAGCCTTTCTTGCCGAGCCTGAGATCCGATCGGAGGAAAACCGCACCGGAAAAGCGGTGCGCAGGATCTCCTGCTCTGTCTGGTATTCGAGAGACTCAGATTCCACCGTGAGGTCCTTGGCCTTCAAGGTTGCTGCCCCCAGCATACGGAAAAAGGCGTTCTCGCGGTCATGCACGATCTCCCGGGCCTCAAGGATAATGTCCTCTCCTTCGGCCCGGCCGGGAAATGTGAGCCGTACGTCGCCCTCCAGGTGATACAGGCCATCCTCGCCGATATAGTGTCTGGCTGCCCGGACTCCGTAGTCAACCTCCCCCTTTCTCAGCTGAAAATGCTGGATCTCTTTCGTGGACTCCACCTTCTGCTCAGTGATCTGGTCTTCCACCACGGGGACTTTCGGCTTGAGACGGGAGCGGCTGACAAAGTTCTGGACGATCAGGAAGAGGACCGCCAGCATGAACAAGGCAATGAACACCTTGAATATCAGTGCCGGGCGGACCATTGGCTTTTTCATAGCTGTTACTATTATACCCTGTACGCTCACCGAATTGAATTGCGGGTAGATGTTTTAAGATTTCCAAATCCACGATAGGGTGTCGTAAAAACAAAAAAGGCGAGCTCCCATCCGCCTGAGCCGCATGAGGGTGGGTGGGTGGGTCTTCGGCGAGGAGGGATGGGAACTCCCCATGACTTTTCAAGCCGTTGAGGCCGCGGCCGGGCGCATGTCTTCCAAAATCAAAGACAGGCGATCTTCGCCCATATACTGTTTGATCTGGAGCGAGAAGACCACGGAGATCCGGGAACCCTTGCTCACAGAATCGAGCCAATCTCCCTTCCCCCAGCCCAGGGCATCAAAATAACGGCCGTTCTGCTTCAGAAGGAGCTTGATGTGTCGATCTTGGAGCAGGCGAGGTGCAGCTGCGATCTCGACATCGTCCACTGCAAAGATGGGCTTGGGGTTGCCGACCCCGAAGGGTGAGAGGCGAGAAAAGAAATCGAGGAATGCCGTGCCGATCTCATCGAAGTCCAGCCGGGTATCGATCCGGATCTTTCGCTTGAGATCCTCGTCACCGATATGACTGTCCGCATACGTGTTCATGGCCTGTTTGAGCGAGGGCAGATCGGACATGAGAAGCTCACAGCCTACGGCCATGGGATGCCCCCCATAGTTGGTAAAATACTGTCTGCAGCTGTCCAGGCACTCGATAAGAGGAAATTCCCGGATGCTTCGGCCCGATCCGTGGGCCTTCCCGTCAACACAGGCAAACAGCAGAACGGGGCGATGGAAATCATCCTTGAGTTTGGAGGCCACGATCCCGATGACCCCCCGGTGCCATTCCTCACTTCCCATGACAAAAAGTTTATAGCGTCGATCCAGGCCGTTCGATCGGATCCTCTCAGTGGCCTGTGCATATATCTTCCTCTCGATCGACTGCCGTGTCGCGTTCATGTCGTTCAGTTCGGCGGCCAATCTGTCGGTCTCTTCTTCCGATTCAGAAAAGAACAACTGCACCGCCAGATCCGCTTTCCCCATTCGCCCGGCTGCATTGATGCGGGGTGCGATACGAAAGCCCACATCCGGCACCCGGACGCCTTTCCCCTTCAGGCCGCAGACGGAGAGGAGGCTTTTCAGACCCTGGTTGGAAATCCGCTCCAGTCCCTGCAGCCCGTGTTTGACGAAGAGCCTGTTTTCTCCGGTCAGAGACACGATATCCGCCACCGTCCCGATCGACACAAGTTTCAGGTAATGGGGAACCTGGGACTCCTTGGGATGGTCATGGAACAGGGCCTGGATGAGCTTAAAAACCACGCCGATGCCGGCCAGGCTGTGTTGTGGGTAGCCGGACTCTGCCAACACGGGGTTGAGCACTGCGAGTGCCTCCGGGAGCTGGTCCCCCGGCAGATGGTGATCCGTGATGATGACATCCTTTCCCAACCTGGAGGCCTCGCGCACGAAATCGACGGCCTTGATGCCGCAGTCCACGCTGACTACGACATGCGCCTGCCTCTCTTCCACGATCCGGATGTGTGCGGGCTTGAGGCCGTAGCCTTCCTCCAGCCGGTCGGGGATGTAGTAATCCACCTCAGCCCCCAGAGTGGTGAGGGCCCGTGAGAGGATGACCACGGAAAGCACACCATCCACGTCGTAATCCCCGAAGATCAAGACCTTCTCCTTCCGGGCAGCCGCTTTCCGAAGCCTATCAACCGCCGCGCGCATGCCCTTCAGGAGAAACGGATCGTGCAGATCCGCCAGCGTTCCATGCAGGAAGCTTTGGGCCTCCTCGGGATCGGTTATCTTACGGTTGACCAGGATCCGGGCGATCTTCACGGGCAGGTTCAAGGCTTCAGCCAGGGTTTCGGCCCGTGCGTCATTCTCGGTGTAAATCCAGTCCGTCGTGTTCATTTAGCCACTTACCATACCACAACTCCCCTCCCTCCTCAACCGCCGTCCGCACCTCCCCCACCATTTTACTCCCACCCTCCAATCCGCTGGAGGAAGCATCGTAATCCGCACCGCCCCCACCAAATTTTCCCTCCCACCACACAGCGAAGAAGAAGCCTCGCGTTTCGCCCTCCCCCACCGTTTATTCCCACCCTCCTATCAGCAGGAGGAAGCGTCGGGGTTCGGCCTCCCCCTCCAAGTTTCCCACCCGGCATGGGGAAGGGAGATCCCAGGTTTTCCTGCAGCTGCCCTGGGGTTCGTTGACTTTGGAAGGAGCGAAAAATATAATGGCAGTGCCGCCATGAGCAACCTCAAGGAGAAGCTGTCCCGAACCCGCCAGAATGTGAAGCACCGGATCGACGAGCTGCTGGCCAGCCGCAAGAGCCGGGAGGAAATCCTGGACGATCTGATGGAAACGCTCATCCTGGCGGACATCGGGGTATCCACATCCGATACGATCATCGAGCATTTGCGTGAGAACAGCAACAAGACCGATACTCCGGAGGGAATCCGCTCTCAACTGAAGAAGGAGATCGTATCTATCCTGTCCCAGCATCCGGTCGAAGCCAGGCTGGAACAACCCCAGTCCGTGGCCATGTTCGTGGGGATCAACGGCGGTGGCAAGACCACCTCCCTGGCAAAACTGGCCCGGCACTATCGGACAAACGGGAAGCAGGTCATGATGGTAGCCGCGGACACATTCCGGGCCGCGGCCCAGGAACAGCTGTCCATCTGGGGAAAACGGTTGAATATCCCGGTCATCCAGGGCCAGTATGGGGCAGATCCGGCCTCCGTCACCTATGACGCGCTTCAGTCGTTCAAGGCTAAACACTTCGATCTCCTGCTTATCGACACCGCTGGCCGGATCCACACCAACGCCAACCTCATGAGCGAGCTCGAAAAGATCCAGAAGATCATCTCCCGTGAGTTCGCGCAGGCTCCCCAGGAAGTGTTCCTGGTACTGGACGCCAGTGTCGGACAGAACGCGCTGATCCAGGCCCGAGAATTCCTGAAGTTCTCCGGCCTCACGGGCATCTTCCTGTCCAAGCTGGACGGCACCGCCAGAGGCGGCTGTGCTCTCAGCATCGTGGACGAACTGCGGCTGCCCATTAAATTCATCGGGACCGGAGAAGGAGACTCGGATATCCTTCCCTTTTCTCCCGCGGAATTCACCGACGCGCTGCTCTCATGAACACACGCATCCAGGACGCAGGCTACATGGAGATGTGCTATGCCCTGGCTGAAAAAGCCCGGGGTCACACCAGCCCCAATCCCTATGTGGGAGCACTGATCGTGCGTGCCGGCCGGATCGTGGGTTGGGGGTACCATGAAAAGGCCGGGAAGCCGCACGCTGAGGCCATCGCCCTGGAACGGGCGGGGCGGGATGCCAGGGGAGCCACGGCCTATATAACACTGGAGCCGTGCATTCACTGGGGCCGTACGCCTCCCTGTATCGACCTTGTCCGGCAGTCGGGCCTGAAGCGGGTTGTCGTCTCCGATTACGACCCCAATCCACAGGTCCACCGCAAAGGCATCCGCAGGATGCGGGATGCGGGAATCCAGGTGTCCGTGGGGTTGTTGAAGGGAAAGAACCGCACGCTGAACGAGGTCTACTGCAAATACGTTACAAAGAAGGTTCCTTTCGTGATCCTCAAGGCCGCTGTATCCCTCGACGGAAAGATCGCGACCTCAACCTCGGCCTCGCAGTGGATCTCCTCACCGGCCACCCGGAAGTACATCCATCTGGTCAGAGGAGAATATGATGCCCTCCTGGTAGGGATCAACACTATCATCCGGGACGACCCCATGCTCACCGTGCGTCATCCGCACTGGCGGGGGAAGAAACAGGTCCGGATCATCCTGGATTCCGGATTGAGGATCCCCTTGAAGGCCCGGATCCTGGAGACTCTTTCCCGTGGTGACCTCCTGATCTTCACCGGTCCGCAGGGGCCGACACGCAAGAGAAAGACCCTGGAAGAAAGAGGGGTGCAGATCGTTCCTGTTTCCCTATCGCAGGGACGTCTGGATCTCCACGAAGTCTTGGCGTGGCTTGCGCAGCACGACATCTCCAGCGTCCTGGTGGAGGGGGGAGGCAGGATCCACACGGACTTCCTGGAAAAGGGACTGGGCGACAAGTTCCTGATCACAGTCTCTCCCAAACTGATAGGGGGGAATCGTGCGCCTTCGTTCCTGCAGGGGAAGGGCATCCAGAACATGGAAGACGCGCAGAACCTCAGGGGGATCCGGGAGTTCCGGATCCAGGACGATATTCTGATTGAAGGATATTTCTGATGTTTACAGGAATCATCACACACAAAGGAGAGTTCCAGGGATTTCAAAAGGGCCGCAGGGAGATATGCCTCAGGATCCCGGAGCTGGAGGGCACCCTCAACCTGGGTGACAGTCTGGCTGTCAACGGGGTTTGTCTGAGCCTCATCCGGAAGGATACCGACCTCCTCTATTTCAACCTCTCGGAAGAGACCCTTAGGGAAACCACGCTGGGCACCTTGAAAAAAGGCGATCCCCTGAACCTTGAGACATCACTGACACTGGCCGCTCCTCTCGGCGGCCACCTGGTCACCGGCCATGTCGATGGAGTGGGCAGGGTTCAGCGTGTCACTCCCAAGAGCGGCGGCAAGCGGATCGCGATCACCTTTCCTACCGAGCTTAGGGCCTTCCTGGTACCCAAGGGATCGGTGGCGCTCGATGGCGTGAGCCTGACGGTGGCGTCTCTTTCCGCGTCGGTTCTCGAGGTGGAAGTCATTCCCATCACGCTGGAACAGACACGTATCGCCCTCTGGAGGCCCGGCCGGAACGTCAACATCGAGTGTGACATCATCGGCAAATATGTGTATAATTGGACCGTCAAATCCTGAATCGAAATTAATAGTCTGGAAAGGTAAATATAATGTCTTCTGAAACGGGCGTAGCCTCTGTAGAGGAGGCCGTCAAGACCGTCAAAGCCGGTAAGCTGATCATCATCGTAGACGACGAAGACCGTGAAAACGAAGGTGACCTGATGGTTGCCGCGGAAAAGGTCACACCGGATATCATCAATTTCATGGCCAAGCACGGCCGGGGTCTCGTCTGCCTGTCATTGACCCGGGAGCGCGCCCGCCAACTGGAACTGCCGCCCATGGTGATGGACAATACGGCCCAGTTTCAGACGGCCTTTACCATCTCCATAGATGCCAAAGAGGGCACCACGACGGGAATCTCCGCCTTTGACCGGGCCACGACCATTTTGACCGCCATCGCCCCCGAAACCAAACCCTCGGACCTGGCTCGACCCGGGCACATATTCCCGCTCGAGGCCGTCGAGGGAGGGGTCTTGACGAGGGCCGGGCAGACCGAAGCGTCCGTCGACATCGCACGCCTGGCCGGCCTGGATGCCACGGGAGTCATATGTGAGATCATGAACGACGACGGCACCATGTCCCGGATGTCCGACCTGGAAACGTTCAGCCAGACCTACGACATCCCCATCGTCACCATCGCGGATCTCATCCAATACCGCATGCGGCACGAAATCTTGATACAGAAGATCGAGGAAGCGGACCTGCCGACCAGGTACGGCCATTTCAAGATCATGGTGTATAAGGACGCCATCCGCGGCGAACAGCATGTGGCCCTGGTCAAAGGGGATCTCAATAAGGACGAGCCCACCCTGGTGCGCGCCCATTCCCAATGCCTGACCGGCGACACCCTCGGCTCGATCCGCTGCGACTGCGGAGATCAGCTGAACCGTTCCATGGAGATGATCGAAAAAGCCGGCAAAGGAGTCATACTCTACATCCTGAACCATGAAGGCCGGGGCATCGGCCTCGCCAACAAGATCAAGGCCTATGCCATCCAGGACCAGGGAGTCGACACGGTGGAGGCCAATGAGAGACTGGGTTTCAAGCCCGATCACCGCGATTACGGCCTCGGCGCGCAGATCCTGGTATCCCTGGGCGTCAACAAGCTGCGCCTCATCACGAACAATCCGCGCAAATTCATCGGCCTGGCCGGATACGGGTTGGAGATCGTTGATCGAATCCCCCTCGAGATCCCACCCAACCAGGCCAACCGCCGATATCTGAAAACCAAAAAAGATAAAATGGGCCACCTCCTGGAACTGGTGTGATCACGAAGATACGTCATGGCAAAGACAATCCCCACCGACGCGAAAAATGAAGCCCCCATACACGATGCCCTCCACAGGATCAAGTCGGCCAGTGATACTCAGACGCGCCTCAAACTCATTCAGGACCTCATAGAGAATCCCGCTCCCTGGGTGTGTGACGTTCTCCTGGAGTGCCTCGACGAAGCCAGTGAAAAGATCCGCAGCCTCATCATCAAAGCCCTGAGCGAGCGGGAAGACCTCGACCTGGAAAGTGTTTACAGCCAGCTCACGGCCCTGCACTGGTACACCAAAAGCGGAAGTCTCCGCATACTGGGGCTCAGAAGGGATCCCGGATCGGTCAAAAGGATCGGACCCGTGTTAGCCGATCCCAATACCGATGTCCGGGTCCAGGCTGGCTGGGCGCTGGGGGAGATCGGCGGGGAGGAGTCGCTGGCTCTGCTGGCTCGCCTCGTGCAGGACAGCAACAACTTTGTCCGGGTATCTGCGGAGAAGGCGCTGCAGAAGGCTTCCGACCTCAAATTCACTTGAATCATTCATAAAAGCTGCTAACACTTTTTGACAAAAAAATCTTCTATGTATGTTGGCATCTTTGATCCTACGGACAGGCCAATCTCACTCCATCTGCTTCGTTGCGCCCGGCTCGCAGTGGAATACCACAGCTTCACCAGACGACGCCTCGCATCTGCAGCAACCTTAACCTGTGAATGATCCAAGTCTTACAGGATGAAGGTCACGGGCCCATCATTGATGAGCCGGACGTCCATCATGGCACCGAAAACTCCGGTCTCCACTTCCACTCCATGTTCTCTCATACGGCCGACAAAATAATCGAACAG
Organism: uncultured bacterium; assembly: GCA_965602945.1. Taxonomy (GTDB): domain Bacteria; phylum Acidobacteriota; class Aminicenantia; order Aminicenantales; family Aminicenantaceae; genus JAUXEH01. The sequence goes on from CBFDBC010000005.1 coordinate 19,717, forward strand.
GACAGCCGCGCTTTGGGGGGGCTCTGCCCGGTCGAAGCTGGGCCGGCGGCCTTTGCGCAAACATCCCGCCAGGGTGAACTGGGAGACCGCCAGCACCGCTCCCCCGATGTCGAGCAGTGACAGGTTCATCTTGCCGTCGGAGTCGGGAAAAATCCTGAGTTCAGCTACTTTTTTTGACAGATGATCAGCGTCCGCCTCCCCATCTCCTTTTTCCACCCCCACGAGCAGGCACACGCCGCGACCGATCCGGCCGACGGTTTCCTCCCCCACACTCACAGAGGCCTCTTTGACCCGCTGCAGTACGATCTTCATGAATCGTCTCCCGCATCCGTCTCGTCCCGCTTGGAGAAGAGCCCTTTGAGGCTCATCACCTCGCGGCGGCTGAAGATGAGGTTGAGACCCATGTAGGCCGCAACCCCCACCAGGATCGTGGCCAGAAGGATACCGATCTTTTCCAGACGGGCAGCACCGTCGAAGGCGAATTGTCGATAGAAGAAATGGATCGCCACACCCATCCCGGCGGAGAACAGCGCCGCCTTCAGGGCGAAGAGCAGCACATCCTTTTTGGGGATGGCCCCTATCTTCCTTTCGAGCAGAACGTACAGGCTGAGAAAGTTGATCAAAGAAGAGATGGCGAGGGCCAGGGCGATCCCGGCTACTCGCAGGGGGCCCATCAGCCACAGCGCGCACGCGACATAGATGAATGTGACGAAAAACGCCACCTTCACCGGAGTCTTGGTATCCTTTAAAGAAAAGAACGCCGGGGCCACCACCTTGACACCGGAGAGTGCAGGAATCGCCAGGGCGAAGTACAGGAGACAGGACGCAGTCATGGACGTAGACAGGGAATCGAACCTTCCATACTGGAAGAGAACCTGGACGATGGGCTTGTGCAGGACGACAAGCCCCACGGTGGCGGGGAAGGTGACGAACGTGATCATCTTCAGGGAGAACTGAAGCATGCGTTTCATCTCGGGCATGTCTTTGCGGGCAGCCAGATCTGACAGGGTTGGAAGCAGGGCGATGGACAAGGCGATGGAAAACAGCCCCAGAGTCAGCTCCTGTATACGGGAGGAATAATACAGGGAAGATACGCTCCCTCCCTCCAGATTGGATGCGATGATCCGGCTGATCGTGACATTGATCTGATAGATCCCCGCCCCGAAGATCCCGGGGATCATCAGGCGTCCCACCTTGCGCACCGCCGGGTCCGTAAAAGTCAGAAGGGGACGAAACCGCATGCCCTGCCGCCACGCAAAGGGGATCTGAAAAGCCAGCTGCAGGATCCCTCCCAGGATGACACCTCCCGCAAAGACATAGGCGGGCTCCTCCGCACGGCCGGCCAGAAGGGCGGCGGCTGCGATGATGGCCAGGTTGAAGAGCACCGGAGTGAAGGCCGGCACAAAGAATTTGTGGAAGGAGTTGAGGATGGCCATGATCAGGGCGGCCAGGCTGACCAGGAAAATATAGGGAAACATGATCCGGGTGAGGAGGATGGTCAGTTCCATCTTCCCGGGGATTTCCGCGTATCCTCCGGCCAGAAGCCGTACCAGGAGGGGAGACAGCAGGATCCCAAGCAGGGTGAGGGCGGCCATGACCAGTGTCAGATCGAAGAAGAAGGCGTTGGCGAAACGCCACAGCTTCTCCCGCGTGTCCCGGTTCTTGATCTGCGAAAACACAGGGATGAAGGCCGCCGTCATGGCGCCCTCTCCCGTCAGGCGGCGCAGCAGGTTGGGAATAAGGAAGGCGATCGTGAAGGCGTCCATTCCCCTGCCGGTCCCCATGTAATTGGCCTGGAGCAGGTCTCGGATATATCCAAGGATCCGGCTGAGGAAAGTGGGAAGAGACACCGCCAGCGTCGAACGGAGCAGCTTTCTGTTCCCGGCGCCTTTCTTCATGTCATATGGCTCTGAATGAGGTTGGCCCGCCTGCCTGACGGACCCTATAGTCTACCACAAAACCTCTGGGATTGGGGACTCCCACGTTCGGCCAAAAGCGGTCACAGGTTTCGATCATGACCACCGTCATTCCTTGACTTTCGGTCCGAAATGGCTTATCATGCATTTTCTATTTAAATAGGAGAAGATAATGGCGCAACACAAGTCCGCTTTACGCCAGTGGAGGCGGAGCCTGCGTAGAAACGCGATAAACAAGGGAAACAAATCTACCCTGCGAACTCAGATCAAACACTTGAGGGCCGCCATCGAAAAGAAAGACAGTGAAGCCGCCCAGAGCCTGCTTTCCAAGACGTTTTCCGTTATAGATACATCCGTAAAAAAGGGCACCATCCACCAGAACACGGGTGACCGCTACAAATCCAGGCTCAGCCGTCAGGTGGAAATGATCAAGCCCTCCACCACCAGTTAATCGTCCCGTCCATACTGTCTCTCGGATCAAGCAGGGAAAAATCCGCAGAGGCTATTCACGTTCGAGCAGGAGGATGGCCGTATTTCCTGGTCCAGCAGTATTCAAACAGGAATCCTTCCATCATGGTCTGGAAATCCAGGGAGGTGGTCTTGAGCTTGAGGTCCACGTTTCCCAACGCGTTCAGGATGTGCTGCAGGTCAGGCCAGGAGATGCCCTCAGCTGAAGAGAACAAGCTGCGGAACTGTTTATCATACAAAGCCCGGAATGATTCCTTGATCTGAGGCTTGATCTCCTTGAAAATGGCTCGCCGGTCCTGTGTCCCCTCCCGCAGCTTGAGCTTGGCCAGCAGGATGTCCCGAAAAAACCCGGATACCAGCCCCAGGATCTGGGGGGGAGGGATGTTGTCCTTTGCCAGGAGCCGGTGCAGGACGAGCAGGCACTGCCGGTAATCCGCACTCCCCAGATAATCAGACAGCTCCCACTCCAGGTAGGACTTGATCCAACCCGAGACCTGATCCACGTCCTCGTCAGATATCCGTTCGTTTTCTCCGGCATATGTCACGATCTTTTCGACCTCATTGTCCAGGAGTCTGAGGTCGTTTCCCACGAGCTCGATCAGCCGCTCCACCGCACCTTGCGAGGGCAGCTTCCTGCTGTGTTGGAACCGCCCTCTCACCCAGGATGCCAGTTTCGGTCCCTTCAGCGCCCACAACTCTTCGATCCGCACTGCTCCGGGAGTCAGCCCGGAAAAAAACTTGTACAGAGGGGAGCTTTTCCGGATCTTCCCAGGGTAGATAATCACCAGAACCGTCCCAGGACTCGGGTCGGAAAAGTAGGCGGAGATCAGCTCCTGATCCGCATCCGCGAGTTTCTCGTACGGGGAAGGAATGTGTTCCTTCCTGCGGGGCGGATTTTCAGCCAGTATGACACGGGCGGTCTGGACAAAGAGCGAGGGGGAGCGGGCCGCGTCCAGGACCTCAGGCCATTTCTGTTCGGCCAGGTCGAACCGTTCCAGCGGGGCAGCTTCCGGCTTCGCCAGGGTTGCCTGCAGTTCCCGCAGAAACACATACGCGGGATACGTCTCCTCCCCAAAGAAAACGTAGCCGGGTGCCCGGCCGCCTTCGCCTCCGTGCGACGAGACCACCCCTCAGAATCCCTCCAGGAGATTGATGACCAGGGTCCGGGCAAACTTGACGGCAATGGCATCGATGGCCGCCTGCTGGACGGACTCAAAATCGGTCCCATCCGGCACATCATATGACTGTTGGTAGGAGAAATACGGGTTGGAGAACAGGACCCTGTTGTTGACGAGGTCGCGCAGGACGATCTTGGCCACCACCACGATGTTGTAAGAACTCGCCGTGGCATCCTGTCCGAATCCGATGGGGTTGACCGTGAAGGCCGTGATCTCACCGATCAGCACCGCATCTGCACCGGTCCTCTCAGGAGAGACCTCCACCTTGCCGCGTGCCGTCAGCTCGTCCCGAACGCTCTCGGTCAGCTTGAGGTCCAGCTGAAAACGCGTCGTGTTGTTCTCGAACATGGGGACGTTGATGGTTTGGATGTGCGGGGGAAGCGAGCTCCCGGTCCCCCTGAGGCTGTAGCCGCAGCTCACCCCGAAAAGGACCAGGCTTATTATGATCAGCAGCTTACGCATTATACTCTCCGGATCACACAACGATATTCACCAGTTTGTTGGGGATGCAGATGATCTTCCGAGGCTCCCGGCCGCCGACAAAGCTTTGAATCCGGTCCAGCTCCAATGCCATTCTCTTGACATCCTCTTCTTCAAGATCCGACTCGGCCTCGAACTTGGCCCTGACCTTGCCGTTGACCTGCACCACCACCGTCACCCTTTCCTCCCGGGCCAACTCAGGATCGAATTGGGGCCAGGCGCTTTTGGAGATCACGGGACTGCGTCCCGATTTTTCCCAGAGCTCTTCGGTAATGAAGGGCGCGAAGGGGGACAGGAGTTGGAGAAGCGCCCCAAAGGCCTCGCGTGTCAGCGCCCTTCCCTCCTCGGTGGCACTCAATTCGGGCGTATCCCGCCGGATTCGGTTGAACAGTTCCATGATGGAGCTGACGGCCGTATTCAGGTGATAGCGTTTGCCGATGTCATCCGTGACCTTCTTTATGGTCTGATGGAGCTTCACCCGGAGTGGAGATGCGGCCGCTGCCCCGGCGGTGAGGGCCGCCTCGACCCCTCCTCCCTCCTCACTCTTATTTCGAGTAACGGCAAGTGTGTCGGCCGACTCATGATAGAATTTCCAGATCCGATGAAGGAATCGGGAGGTCCCCTCGATGCCCTTCTCGTCCCAGGCAAATTCCTTTTCCGGCGGAGAAGCGAACAACATGAACAGACGGGTCGCATCGGCCCCGTATTTGGTGATCATTTCATCCGGGTCCACCACGTTGCCCTTGGATTTGGACATCTTGGCTCCATCCTTGGTCACCATGCCCTGACTGAGGTAGAAAGGAAAAGGCTCATCGATATCCGTCAGGCCCAGATCGCGCAGCAGTTTGCAGAAGAAACGCGCGTAGATCAGATGCAGGATGGCGTGCTCCACCCCTCCCACATAAACATCGACGGGCATCCACTCCTTGGCCTGCGACGGTTCAAACGGGAGCCGGTCGGCATGTGGAGAACAGTACCGGAAATAGTACCAGGACGAATCGAAGAACGTGTCCATGGTATCGGTCTCCCGCCGGGCCCGGCCTCCGCACCGCGGGCAATGTGTCTCGACAAAATCCCGGTTGGATCCCAGGGGTGAGCCATCCTCCCCGCTGAAATCCACCTCTTCGGGCAGCGTCACGGGAAGGTCCTCATAGGGGACACCAACGACGTCGCAGGTCTCGCAGTATATGACGGGGATGGGAGTCCCCCAGTATCTCTGCCGCGAGATCCCCCAGTCTCGCAGCCGGTATTGGACCTGTTTGTGGCCGAATCCTTTATCCCGGGCATATTCCGCCATCTTATCCATCGCTTCTGTCGAGATCATCCCGGAGAACGGCCCTGAATTCACAACGGTCCCATGGTCGTGGAAGATCCCTTCCTCGGGAGACGCTCCCGCTTCAGGGACTACGACCTCCCGGATGGGAAGCCCATATTTGCGGGCGAACGCATGGTCCCGTTCATCGTGCGCCGGGACGGCCATGATGGCTCCTGTCCCGTATTCCATCAACACGTAGTTTGCCACCCAGACCGGGATATCTTCACCGGTAAAGGGATTCACAGCTTTCTTATGTGTGTCGACGCCCTCTTTCTCCGTCTCACCCGCCTCTGCCTGCTGCTTGAGTTCCGTCCGGCTTTGCTCGATCCAGCTCTTCACCTTACGGCGGTCGGCGGGATCTTCGACCAGCCGATCCGTGAGAGGATGCTCGGGGGAAAGCACCATGAATGTAGCCCCGTAGATGGTGTCGATCCGGGTCGTGAAGACCTCGATCCCGTCCCGGTCGTCCTTCAGCGGGAAGGTCACCCGGCCCCCGGTGCTCCGTCCGATCCAGTTCCTCTGCATCACCAGCACATGCTCGGGCCACTTCCTGAGCTGCTCCAACCCGGTGAGGAGTTCTTCGGCGTAGTCCGTTATTTTCAGGAACCACTGCTCCATGTGTTTCATGGACACCTGAGTATCGCAGCGCCAGCATCCGTCGTTCACGACCTGTTCGTTGGCCAGCACGGTCTGACAGCTGGGGCACCAGTTCACCTGGCTCTTCTTCCGGTAGGCCAATCCTCGCTCCAGAAGCTGCAGGAATATCCACTGATTCCAGACGTAGTACTCGGGAAGACATGTGGCGACCTCACGCGACCAGTCATAGCTGAAGCCCAACCTCTTCAGCTGCGTCTTCATGTGCTCGATGTTGCTCAGCGTCCACTCCCTCGGGTGGATATCCTGCTCTATGGCAGCGTTCTCCGCGGGCATCCCGAAGGCATCCCAGCCGATGGGGTGGAGGACGTCGAGGCCCTGCATGACCTTGAACCGGGAGATCACGTCCACGATGGAAAAATTGCGGACATGGCCCATGTGGATGCGGCCGGAAGGATAGGGGTACATCTCCAGGCAGTAACATTTTTCTTTCCGGCTGTCTTCACCGGCCTTGAAGGTCTGCTGCTCTTCCCAGATCCGCTGCCATTTTTTCTCGATCTGTGGGAAAACATATCGGTCTTTCACGGGCATGGTTCCTTTACCTGTTAACAATCCTATAAATATTAGGGACATACCAGTTGATTGTCAACTTCCGGAAGGAAGTGCTAGAATGTGGGGACTATGGATTTCTTCTTCGTACTTGATTTCCGCGGAAGATTCCGATTTTTCTCGTCTCACCCGGCCGAAGAGATCAAGGTCGAATTTTCCCGGTTGAAGAGGATCTGGGAAGCAGCCAGAGAAAAACTCATGCTGCTCCCGCCCCGGATACTCCGCCAGGAACAGGCCTTTGAGAGGGCCCTGAAGCTCGAAACTTCCGAGGTGACGATCAAACACGCCCGGAGTACTCCCGAAAAAAAGATCCGGCGCCGTTTTTTTTTCTTCCTGCAGAAGCAGAGGAGCAAACACATTGTGCTCATCATCCTTGAGGCCCTGCTGCTTCCTGTCTCCGGACTCATGGCCCTGCTGCCCGGCCCCAATGTGTTCTTCGGGATCCTGGCCCTGCTCCTGCTCACCCACTGGCAGGCGCTCCGCGGAATCAACCGCCTGGGCAGGATGAAGCCCCAATTCATCCCGTCCGAGCTTTTGGGAACCTGGGAAGGCAAACTCGAGGCGGGAGACACAGTGGAGTACGCCGAGGTCCTGTCCCGGATCGAATCGGAATACCGGATCTCCGACGCGGCCAAGATCCTCTTTAAATAGCCGGCTGATTGACAAACCCGGTTTTTTAATTTATGTATAGGATACCATGTCGCTGACTCTTTCCCAGTTTCTGTTCCTGGTCCTGACTTTCGCCGCCGTGGTCGCGGTGACCTTCCTGGTGCTGTTCCTGAACCAACTGCGGAAGACCGCACGGGAAGCGGAGAAAACCCTGGCCGAGGCCCATGAACTCGTGGTCAATCTCAATTCCACCAGCCAGAAAGTCAACCAGAGGATCGAAGAGGTGGGAGAGGTGGTCGAAGCCGCACGCAAAGCCGCGGTGGGTATCTCCGATGCGTCTCTATTCTTTTCCAACCGGATCATGAGACCCGCGTCGCGCTACTGGCCGTTCATGGTGCCGCTGATCCGGCTGTTCTGGCGGCAGTGGAGGAAGAAGAAAAAGGAGGAAAAAAATGGACAATAGAGGTTCGAGCGCCGTTGAAGTCACCCTCTCTTTCCTGTTGGGGACCGCCGCCGGTTTTATCCTGGGCGTCCTGTTCGCCCCTTCCAGTGGGGAGGAAACCCGGAAAAAGATCCAGGAAGGTGCAGTCAAAACCGGGGTGAAGGCCAAAGACAGCTACGAGCGAATCAGCAAAGAAGCGGAAAAGGGCATCGAGCTGGTCAAGGAAAAAACGACCGAAGGTGTGACCGCGATCAAGGACTTTGTGGACAAGAAAAAGGAAGAAATCTCCAAAAAGATCCCGGATTTTTCAGCCAAAGAGGAAGAAACGAAATAGAGCCGCTCCGTTCCTGACACCGACCCTTCCCGGCAACCCGAGTCACCAAACCACCCAAGGAGTATAAGATGGCAAAGACGACTATCACCGCGATCTCCCCCCTGGAAATACTCGACTCTAGAGGCAATCCCACCATAAGGACCCGGGTCCTGCTGGAATCCGGAGCGGAAGGCACCGCCTCGGTCCCTTCCGGTGCCTCCACCGGGAAACGGGAGGCTTTGGAACTGAGGGATGGAGATGATTCCCGGTATTTGGGGAAGGGCGTCCTCAAGGCGGTGGACAATGTCCGGAATGTCATCGCCCCGGCCGTTTTGGGAATGGACGGACAGGCTCAGCAGGAGCTGGACAGGAAGATGATGGAGCTGGACGGGACCTCCTCCAAACAGAACCTGGGGGCCAACGCCATTCTTTCGGTGTCCATGGGAACAGCTGTGGCCGCCGCCCGGGCGCTCGAGCGCCCGCTCTTTGATTACCTGAGTCCCCGGGAGCGATATCTTTTGCCGGTTCCCCAGTGCAACATCCTCAACGGAGGAGCGCACGCCGACAACAACGTCGACATCCAGGAGTTCATGATCGCCCCCACCGGAGCCGCGTCGTTTTCAGAGGCGATCCGCATGGCCGTGGAGGTGTTTCACTCCCTCAAGAAAACCCTCAAGGACAAGGGATACAACACCGCCGTGGGGGACGAAGGAGGCTTCGCCCCCAACCTGAAATCAAACCGTGAGGCGCTGGACCTGATCCTGAAAAGCATCGAGCGGGCCGGATTTCGGCCGGGTGAGGAGGTGTACCTGGCGCTGGACGTGGCCGCCTCCGAGTTCTTCGTCGACGGGGAATATGTGTTCAAGAAATCCGACGGGTCCCGCCGAACCGCAGAGCAGATGATCGACTTTTACCGAACCCTGATCGCCGACTATCCCATCATCTCCATCGAGGACGGCCTGTCCGAAGACGATTGGACAGGATGGAAAAGCATGACCGATGCCTTGGGAGACACGGTCCAGCTGGTGGGCGATGACATCTTCGTGACCAACCCCGCCATCCTCAGGGAGGGGATCGAAAAGGGGATCTGCAATGCCATCCTGATCAAGCTGAATCAGATCGGCTCCCTGACAGAAACCATCGACACGGTCACCTACGCGCACGAACACGGATATACCTGCGTGATCTCACACCGCTCCGGAGAGACCTCCGACACGTTCATCGCCGACCTCAGTGTCGCTCTCGGAACCGGCCAGATAAAGACAGGATCCCTGTGCCGCAGCGACCGCGTGGCCAAATACAACCGCCTGCTGGAGATCGAGGCCCTTCTCGGAGTCCGGGCGGAGTATGCGGGTGCCGGCGCCTTTTCCCGCTACCTCAGATAAATCCTGGAGAAGGATGACGAGCGAAAGAAAAAAGCACTTCCGTACCCATTCCGGCATCGAGCTGAAAACCGCCTTCACACCGGAAGACCTCGGCGAGATGTTCCCCAACCAGGCCCTGGGCGCCCCGGGGGAGTTCCCCTTCACCAGAGGAGTTTATCCCGATATGTACCGGGGACGCCTCTGGACCATGCGGCAGTATGCGGGATTCGGGACAGCGGCGGAATCGAACCAGCGGTACCGTTTTCTGCTGGACCAGGGCCAGACCGGACTGAGCGTCGCGTTTGACCTGCCCACTCAATTGGGACTGGACTCCGACGACCCCCGTGCAGAGGGCGAAGTGGGCAAGGTGGGTGTTGCCATCGACACTCTGGAGGACATGGAAATCCTTTTCGACGGCATCCCGCTGGACCGGGTTTCGGTCTCCATGACCATCAATGCCACCGCCGCCATCGTGCTGGCCATGTATCTGGCGATGGCCCAGAAAAGGGGCATCGGGTGGGACAGGCTCTCGGGCACCATCCAGAACGACATACTGAAGGAATACGAAGCACGCGGCACGTACATCTATCCGCCGGAACCGTCACTGAATATCATCACACACATCCTGGCATTCTGTCGCGAGAAGGTTCCCGGCTGGAACACCATGAGCATCAGCGGCTATCACATCCGTGAAGCGGGTGCCACGGCCGTCCAGGAACTGGCCTTCACTTTTGCCAACGCCAAGGCTTACCTCGGAGCCGCCCTGGCCGCCGGCCTGGACATCGACGATTTCGCCCCGCGGCTCTCATTCTTCCTGGCTGCTCACAACAACTTCCTGGAAGAGGTCGCCAAGTTCCGTGCGGCACGGCGGGTTTGGGCCGGGCTCGTCCGGCACCGCTTCGGAGCCAAAGACCCTAAGTCCTGGAAATTCCGGTTCCACACTCAGACCAGCGGCATGACCCTGGTGGCCCAGGAACCGGACAACAACGTCGTGCGGGTTACCCTGCAGGCCCTGGCCGCGGTCCTGGGAGGCACGCAGTCGCTGCACACCAACTCCCGGGATGAGGCTCTGGCCCTGCCCAGCCAGGACTCCGCCCGCATTGCGCTGCGCACACAGCAGATCATCGCGAATGAGAGCGGGGTCACCGACACGGTAGATGCTCTGGGAGGCTCCTACTGCATCGAGAGCCTGACCAACCGGATCGAGCAGGAGGTGGAGGCCTACCTCAAGAAGATCGATGACATGGGCGGCGTCCTGCCTGCCATCGAAAGGGGATACATCCAGAAAGAGATTCAGGACAGTGCGTATGCCTATCAAAAAGAGATCGAGAGGGGAGACCGGCTCATCGTCGGCTTGAACACCCACACTGTTGAAGCGGATAAGGCGAAGTTCAAGCTCTACGCCCCAGGCCCAGAAATCGAGCAGAATCAGCGGGACAGCCTCCATCGGGTCAGGCAGAAACGGCAGCCCGGCCGTGTCAAAGAACGCCTGACCGGCCTGGAAAAGGCCTTGGCCGCGGGAGCGAACCTGATGCCCGCCATGGTCGAAGCCGTGAAGGAGGGGGTCACACTGGGCGAGATATCCGAGCTGCTCAGGGGGACTTTCGGGACATTCAGAGAGAACATCACGATCTGACGATCCTCTTTTTTCCTGAGAATCCGGCCATCCCGGAAGCGTCAATTGAATGGATGCCCGGATTGAGTTTCAGGAAAGGAATGGTGTAAGATTAGATCATGATGACCCACTCCTCACGGAGCCTCAAGTTTTTTATCCCACTGCTGCTGCTCTGCGCGGCAGCGGCACTGGGAGAGGTGGACACAACCACCGCCTACCTCATCGATGAGGAGATCACACGGCACATCCAGGAGATCATCAAGCTCCGCCGCTTCCTGCACATGAATCCGGAGTTAAGCCAACTGGAATTCGAGACCTCAAAGCTGGTAGCCTCCCAGCTTCTGTCCATGGGCCTGGAGGTCAAGACCGGGATTGCAAAAACCGGAGTAATCGGCCTCCTCCGGGGCGATCAGCCGGGCTTAACCATCGCCCTTCGGGCCGATATGGATGCCCTCCCCCTCCAGGAAGACACAGCCGTGCCTTTCCAGTCTCTCAACTCGGGGATCATGCATGCCTGCGGGCACGACATCCACACGGCCGTCGCTCTGGGAACGGCCCGTGTCCTCAGCCGGCTCAAGGACAGGATCAAAGGCAACATCAAATTCATCTTCCAACCCGGAGAGGAAGGCCCGCCCGCCGGAGAGGAAGGGGGTGCATCCCTGATGATTCGGGAGGGAGTCCTGGACGATCCGCCCGTCATGGCCGTCATCGCCCTGCACGTCTGGCCGGACATACCGGTAGGGCAGGCGCAGTTTACCGTCGGTTCCGCTTTGGCCGCGGCGGACGGATTCGAGATAACCGTGAAGGGGCGTGCAGCGCATGGCGCCCGTCCTTACGAGGGGATCGATGCCATAGTCCTCGCCTCCCAACTGGTGCTCAGCATACACTCCACGCTCAACCGGACAATCCACCCGGGCGATCCGCTCGTGGTCTCCATCGGAAGGATCCAGGGCGGCGTTCGTTCCAATATCATCGCAGACGAGGTCCGGCTGTCAGGCACGGTCCGAACCCTCTCCGATGCCAACCGCACACGCATCGAACGGCTGCTGCGGGACATCGCACTCGGAGTCACACAACCCCAAGGCGCGGACTTCGCCCTGCGGTACACCCGCGGCACTTCGCCCGTGTACAACCATCCGGACCTGGCGGATATCCTGTTCCCCGCGCTGCAGGCGGCACTGGGAAAAAACAACGTGTCCGCGCACTCTCCCCAGATGGTGGCCGAAGACTTTTCCGAATTCAGCCAGCGGATACCGGGCTTCTATTTTCTGCTGGGCGTCCGGCCTCCGGGAACCCGGACCATGCCGCCCCTGCACAACTCCCGCTTCCTCCCGGATGAGAAGAGCATCGCTGTCGGAATCAAGGCTGCATCGCATCTTCTGCTCGACGGCCTCGCCTACCAGCACCGGATCGAAGACTGATCCATCCGGTAACGTTGTATGGCCTACCCGGTCCTATACTTGGCACTCTCTTTCATGGGAGGAATATTGGCGGCCGCCGGGATGGCCCTCCCGGTCTGGGCCTGGGCCGGCAGTGTGGTGTCCGGCCTGTTCCTGGCCTGGGCCTGGTATACTCACGGCCGCTGCCTGACAAAGGCTTTTGCCGCCCTTCTGCTCACGCTATTTTTTATGGGGGCCGGCCTGTTCCGCCATCACGATCGCGCTTATCATCAAAATCCGCTGCATACCCTTGGTTTCTCGGATTACATGGATGTGGAGGGAACGCTCTACCGATCGCCTTCCCGGCGCCCGGACAGCGACCTTCTGTACCTGCGCGTCAGGGCGGCAGATTTCCGACAGATACACATGCCTCTGCGAGGAAACCTCAGGGTCTCAGTGCCCAGGTCTCCGTATTTCTCCCTGCAGCACGGACTCCTGACCGGCGACAGGGTCCGAATCGCCGTCCGACTCCTCCCTTTTCCTGGTTACCGCAATGCCCCGGGCGTCTCTCGCGAACGGCCTTTTCAGGTACAGAATATCCACCGCCTGGCGCACACGAAATCCCCCGCGCTGGTGGAACGGCTCTCCCGGGGGCGTCCAGCCTCTCTCACACGTGCCGTGTCCTCTCTGAAACACAGGTTTCAGGACGTCATCGAAAAACAATTCGGGAATTCCGATTTGGAAAACATGACGCAGGAGGGTGCCGTTCTGGAAGCCCTTCTCCTTGGGGAGAGGGGGCGTCTTGCGGATGTGACCGCCCGAGACTTCCAGGCTTCGGGCCTGTTTCACCTGCTGGCCATTTCCGGTGCCCACATCGCCATCCTGACCTTTTTCCTGTACTCTCTTCTGCGGAGGCTGGCCCTCCCGGAAGCACTCCGCTGCCTCCTGATGCTTTTCGCTCTGTTTTTCTTCACTCTTCTGGTGGAGGGACGGCCCTCGGTGATGCGGGCCGGCTTGATGGCCTCGCTCTACCTGCTGGGGAAGACCCTGTGGCGAGACGTGAATCTATACAACACGCTTTCGATCTCCGCCCTGATCCTGCTGTGGGCGCGGCCGGTGAGCCTGTTTGACCTGGGTTTTCAGCTGACCTACGCGGCCACACTCTCGATCCTCCTTTTTCATTCCCGCCTGAAACGTTTTTTTCCCCGGTTTCCTCTCAGGCTCAACGATATCCTGGCAGTCACCGTGGCGGCGCAGATGGGAGTTCTCCCATTCAGCGTCAGGGCATTCAATCGAGTGACTCTGGTGCCCGTGTTCCTCAATGCCGCGGCCTTCCCGCTGGTCGCCGCCATCATGATCGGGGGCTACGCCTATCTCCCGGTCGCCGGACTGCTGCCGAGCCTGGCCGGACCGGCAGCCTTCCCCCTCCGTTTTCTTCTCCAGGGCCTGCTGGCCCTGGCCCACATCGGAAGCCGGGTCCCTCTTCTGACCTACCGGATTCCCACACCCTCGCTGACGGTCTGCGCGGCATACGTCCTGGCACTGCTGGCCTGGAGGCTTCCCAAGTTTTTCAAGGGTCAGGCCATGGTCACGGCATGGGCGACCGCTCTCACACTGGCGATCCTCGTTCTCCATCCCCTCTCCCCCGCCCGTACCGGTCTCTCCGTCAGTTTCATGGATGTGGGACACGGAGACGCCATCCTGGTGGAACTGCCCGGCCGGAAAACGATGCTGGTGGATGGCGGAGGTCAGAGGGAGGGCACCTATGACATCGGAGAACGTGTCGTATCCCCTTTCCTCTGGGACCGGGGGATCAAACACGTCGATGCCGTGGTCCTGACGCATCCCCATCCTGACCACGGCCGCGGGCTGCAGGCCGTGGCCCGGAATTTCAGCGTGGGTGAGTTCTGGGAAGGCGGCGCATATCCCAAAGCCCCCTCCACCCTCGGACTGCACGCGGAACTGCCGGAGGAGCTCCCCCGACGCAGCCTTTCTCGAGGGGACAGGATCCATAAGGAAGGAGTGAGGATAGAGGTGCTCCATCCGGGAGCAGGAGACACGGATTCATCATCGGAGGCGAATCGTGATTCGCTGGTTCTCCGCCTGGTCTACGGCCGCACAGCCCTGCTGCTTACCGGGGACATACTGGCCGGATCCGAGCGGGAGATCCTGGAAATGTGCGGGGAGATCGGGGCAGCCGTGTTGAAATCGCCGCACCATGGGAGCCGTTCATCCAGCAGCCGGGCTTTTCTGGATGCCGTGTCTCCTCGGATCGTGGTGATCTCCTGCGGGAGGCAGAGGCAGGGTCTGCCCGCACACGAGGTTCTGAGGCGATACGTGAGGATGGGAGCGCTGGTCTACAGGACCGACATCCACGGCGCGATCACTATCACATCCGACGGGATGACCGTTTCCGTTCGCACGGCAGTACCGATCCCTCCCATAAGAACCGGATACTCCCCCTGATTTCACATTCCGGCCGGCCGGGAGAACCCTGCCGCCTCAGCGGAAGTAGACGAAGGAGATCTGCATCCCCAGCTCGCGCTCGTCGGTGGAATCCGGGAACAGCTTGGCGGGCACAAAGATCTTGTCTGTGGCGATCGTGAGGACAAATTCCTCTCCCTCTCCCAGCATCTCCTTCTTGATGCTGAAGGACTTCTCGAAATAGCTCTCCTCAGCCACAAACTCGTCCAGCATAAGGTCGTTGATCTTGAACATGATCTTCTGGCCGGGTACGGCTTCCAGGTTCACACCGCCCCGGATGACCAGGAGCGCGTCCCGCTGGGGATTGTCGATGATGCAGCGCGCTTCCTTAGCCGCCCAACGCCACTGCTGGAGAACAGATTCGGGATCGATCTCACGGTCGTACCAACCCTGCTCATAAATGATCTCCGGTGTGTCCAGCGGGGGCGGCACAACCTTGAATTTCTGGTCCAACAGAGGCTGTTTGGTCTCCCCGCTGCGGTCGTAGGGAGAATAAAAACCTACCGACATCCGCAGCATTTCCTCACCCTTGAAATCCGGGTCGAATTCATCGATGAAGGGAGGGATGTAGATCCTCTGGGTATAGCTGTGATCCTGGCCCGGCTCCCAGGTCGACGTCGGAGGCTCAGGGACGTAATCCGCCTGAAACAGCATATTGGCCCCATGCCAGAAATGAATGTAGACATGCAGATCCTGGGTCATTTTCACAAAATCACCCGCCGTCTTCCAGACCAGGGTCATATCGGTCATCAGATTATCGGAGAGTTCCGTCTCTGAAAAGCTCACATCCAGCTCGATGCCCTGGACCTGAGTCGTCTGTTTGCATGAGAACATCACCACGCAGAAAAAGACCGTAAGCCACAGAACAGTGAGTCTTTTTAACATTGCAGTACTCCTTGTTTCCTGAATCAGCCAACATTATAAAGAAAGCACCACATCATGTAAAGCCGGCCCGGACAGGGGCCGTCACTATGTCCCCCTTCCTATCAAGGCGAGGGCTGGGGTGGAGAGGTGGCGTGGGATACACAGTGGGGGCGGGTTGACCACAGACAGATCTGCGTTCGGGCGCAAGGTAGGGTGGGATACACAGTGGGGGCGGGTTGGGTGGACTGGACGGAGGCAGGGGGATTGGTGTATATTCGCTTCATGCAGCCGGTGATCCACTTCTTCTCTCTGCTCCATCGGCTGGGATGCCGAATCCGGAATGCTCTGTATGACAAGGGGCTCCTGGCTCCGGCCGACGCACCCCTGCCGGTCGTGAGCGTAGGCAACATCAGCTTCGGCGGCTCGGAAAAAACCCCACTGGCTCAGGAAATCCTCCGCCATCTGCTGGATAAAGGGATCAAACCAGCGCTCGTTACGAGAGGATATCGCGGGCGCTGGGAGAGGACCGGCGGCGTGCTGTCCCAAGGCCGAGGGCTCCTGGGCGACTGGCGGGAGGCCGGAGATGAGCCTTTCATGGTGGCCCTCAACCTGCCGGCCGCGGGTGTCTACGTGGGAAGAGACCGGCTGGCCTCCTGTCGACTGGCCAAGGCCGACGGATTCCAGATCGCCGTGCTGGATGACGGTTTCCAGCACCGAAAGCTGAGGCGGGACCTGGATATCGTGCTCTTCGATCCGGAAGAAAAGGTTCGCCTGCGGGAATCCGTCTCCTCCCTGGGACGGGCGGATGCAGTCTTTCTCAAACGAAGCCCGGTCATGCCTCCCCGGGCCGGCTTCGCCCCACGACTTCCGGACAATCACGTGTTCTCCTACGCGGTCATCGCTCAAGGGCTGCACTCGGTCGCAACACGAGAACCCGTGTCCCTGAAGGAAAAGGGAGGGAAACCGGTTCTGGCGTTCAGCGGTATTGCCCGGCCGGAGCGATTCACCGCGCTCCTGAGCAGGGAAGGGATCCATCCGAGTGAGACGCTCACCTTCCCGGACCATCACAACTACTCCCCGGGCAGCATCACCAGGATCCGTGAGCTGCTGGAGAGATCCGGGGCAAAGGCCGCGATCACCACGGAGAAGGATGCCGTCAAGCTGGGCACCATCCCGGCCTGCCGTGACCTGCCTCTCTATTATATGAAGATCGCACTCGAAGTGGATCCCAAGTTTTTCGCCTATATGCTCTCCCATATCGGACCTCTGTCATGCGCATGAAATCCCGAACGACCGCCCTATTGATCTCTCTGCCGGTTGCGGCCCTGATGGGACTCCTGCGCCTGCTCCCACGCAGAGGGGTACGCGCCCTGGGTCGAGGCTGCGGCTGGCTAATCCATCGAATCGACAAGAAACGACGGCGGCTGGCCGTGGCCAATCTCACGACCGCTTTCGGTTCATCACTCTCCGAGGAGGAAAAAGAGGCGATCATACGCCGTGCATTTCTCCACTTCGGCACGGTTTTATTCGATTTTTTTCACCTTGCTTACCTTACGCCCAAGAAGAGGGACCGCCACCTCCGGCTGGAAGGGGAAGAAAACCTGCACGCGGCGCTGAAACAGGGACAGGGCGTCCTGTTCTTTACGGCCCACTTCGGCCTTTGGGAGATCGCGCCGGCCCCGATCAATCCCATAATCCCCATGAAGGTTGTGGCCCGCCCGCTGGACAACGTGTATCTGGAGAAGATCCTTTGCCGGATGCGGGGCAGGTTGGGGTCCGAGGTGATATCGAAGTTCCAGGCCAGCCGGGAGATCCTGAAAACCCTGCGGGCCCGAGAATCCGTAGCCATCCTCATCGATCAGAACGTACAGGTGCAGGAGGCGGTTTTTGTCGATTTCTTTGGGAAGCCCGCTGCCACAACACCCAGCCTGGCCATGTTTCACCTCAGGACGGGAGCGCCCATCGTCCCCGCGTTCTGTTCCCCGTCTTCCTCCCGGGTCTACCATGTGCGCATCCTGCCTCCCGTCAAGGTGGAGCGGACCGGAGACCGGGAAGAAGATGTGGCACGGATCACTGAGGCCTGCACAAAGATAATCGAAGACCAGGTCCGCCGGGCTCCTGAACAGTGGCTCTGGTTCCACGATCGCTGGAAGACACGTCCCGGATAAACCCCACCCCTCCATGTTGCACTTTTCAACAGAGTAGGTTATTATCGGCTCGCCGGAACGACCCCCCGAGGGCAATACAGATTTTTAACCCGAGGACAGAGGTGTCGGCCCCGCCGGATCTAAACATGCGAAAAAACAATCGTCCTCAGGACGGACTGCGTGAGGTGCGCATCATCCCCGATCAACTGGATTACGCGGACGGTTCCGCCCTCATCGAGATGGGAAAGACCCGGGTCATGGCGGCGGCTACGATCGAAGAGAAAGTGCCGCCTTTCCTCAAAGGGAAAAATATCGGCTGGGTGACGGCTGAGTACGCGATGCTCCCCCGCGCCACGACGGTTCGCAACCAGAGAGACAGGGCTCCGGGACGCGTATCCGGCCGCACACAGGAGATCCAGCGTCTCATAGGACGTTCGCTGCGAGCGGTGACCGACCTCAGGGCCCTGGGGGAGCGCCAGATCATCATCGACTGCGATGTCCTCCAGGCGGATGGCGGCACACGTTCGGCGGCCATAAACGGTGGATGTGTCGCTCTGGCCCTGGCCCTGAAAAAACTCATGGACAAAGGGGCACTGGCCGCGATGCCATTGAAGAACCTGGCCGGGGCCGTCAGCGTAGGGATCGTGTCGGATGAGATCCTCCTCGATCTCGACTACAGAGAGGATTCGAACGCCGAAATGGACATGAATGTCGTGTCGACGGACACCGGACAGCTGGTCGAGATCCAGGCTTCGGCTGAACAGCGTCCATTTCGCAAAGAGGAATTCAATGCGCTCCTCCAACTGGCGGAAGAGGGGATCAAAGAACTCATCCGGGAGCAAACGGCCGTGCTTAAAGAAAAAAGCATGCTGTTCATGGCCTATGACTGATTCGATTTTTTTAGACAGGGGCCCTGACGGCAGGGGGCAGACCCATGACCGATAATGAGAAGCGCATACTGGTCACCGGAGGCGCCGGATTCCTGGGCAGCCACCTGTGCGACACGCTGATCGCTCAGGGATCGGACGTCCTGTGCATCGACAATTTTTTCACGGGAAGCAAGGACAACATCCGCCATCTGTTTTCCCATCCCTACTTCGAGCTGACCCGTCACGACGTCATCCACACCTTTTTTGCCGAAGTGGACCGCATCTATCATCTGGCCTGTCCGGCATCTCCGATCCACTACCAGTACAACGCCATAAAGACCATCAAAACCAGCGTGATGGGCACCATCAACATGCTCGGGCTGGCCAAGCGGACCAAAGCCCGCATCCTGCTCGCCTCCACATCCGAGATCTACGGCGATCCCGAGGTCCATCCCCAACCCGAGAGCTATTGGGGGCGCGTCAATCCCATCGGCATCCGCAGCTGTTACGACGAGGGCAAGCGGGTGGCGGAAACGCTCATGATGGACTACCACCGCCAGAACGCGGTGCAGATCCGCATCTGCCGCATCTTTAACACATACGGCCCGCGGATGGCTGTCGATGACGGCCGTGTGATAAGCAACTTCATTGTCCAGGCACTGCGCGGGGAGGCTCTGACCGTATACGGAGATGGAAGCCAGACCCGGGCGTTCTGCTACGTGTCCGACCTGATCAGAGGCCTGAACGCCATGATGGAACAGCCGGAGTTCGCCGGTCCCGTCAACCTGGGAAGCCCTGAGGAACACCCCATCCAGGAGATCGCGGAGAGGATCATCCGCATGACGGGAAGCTCATCCCGGATCGTGCGTCAACCCCTCCCCGAGGACGATCCTGTCCAGCGCTGCCCCGACAACACCCTGGCGGCTCAGAAGCTGGGATGGGCTCCCGAAGTCGGATTGGACGAAGGTCTGGAAAAGACCATCGCCTACTTTCGAGACAAACTCCAAACTTGAGTCCTTTACGAATTGCGATCAAGAACTTATAATGTTTCTTTCCTTATTTATATAAGTAACACTATTAATAATAGGCTCCAAAGGAGGCACCGATGTCCTTAGCCACCACTCTCATTTGGATCGGAAGCATATTCGCTTTTATAGGCCTGCTGATTCTCCTGATCGCAAAACAATACAAAAAAGTCGGGCCCAACGAGGTCCTGATCATCTCGGGAGGGCATAAGAAAAGCGTAATAGAACCGGACGGAACCAAACGTAAGATCGGCTACCGCTACCGGCTCGGCGGCGGAGCCTTCGTGTGGCCTTTCCTTGAGACCTACGATATCCTGCCCATCGACGTCATCAGTGTCAGCCTGAAAACTCCCGAGGTCCTGACGCACGGCGGCATCCTGATCCTGGCTGAGGCCGCGGCCCAGGTCAAGATCGGATCGGACGAACATTCAGTCCATGTAGCGGCGGAACAATTCCTGGGAACGGGCAAAGACGGGATCCGGGAAGTGGCGGAGACGATCCTGGACGGGAAGATGCGGGCCCTGATCGGCACACTGACCTTGGAGGATATCTACCGGAACCGGCTGGAATTCGCAGACAAGGTCGCCCAGGCCGCAGAGGAAGAGCTCTCCCGCCTGGGCCTCAACCTGCTCTCCTTCGCGCTGCGGGAGATCAGTGACACCCAGGGCTATCTGGAGGCCCTCGGCAAGCCCCATATCGCCGCAGCCAAGCGGGACGCGGCCATCGCCGAGGCAGAGACGGAGAAGGAATCTATCATCAAATCCTCTCAGGCTCACAAGGAAGGAGAGGTCGCCCGGCTGAATGCGGATGCCCTGATCGCCAAGGCTCAATGGGAGAACGAGGCCAAGAAGGCCGAGTCACAGGTTTTCGTCAATCAGAAGAAAGCCCAGGCGGATTTCGCCTATGAGCTCGAGCGCTTCCGCCTCAACAAACAGATCAAGAAGGAAGAAGCGGCTGTGCAGCTGATCGAAAAAGAGGAGGCCATCAAGATCGAGGAGCTCGAGATCAAGCGGAAGCAGAAAGAGCTGGAGGCGGGCGTGATCAAGCCTGCGGATGCCCGCAAGTACCAGCTCCAGGCAGAGGCGGAGGCCGAGGGGTTCCGGATCCAGACCGAAGCCAAAGGCAAAGCAGAGGCCCTCAGGATGGAAGGGCAGGCCGAGGCGGAAGGCATACAACTCAAAGGAACAGCCGAGGCGGAAGCCATGCTCAAGAAGGCAGAGGCCTGGGAAAATTACAACCAGGCTGCCATCCTCGAACTGTACCTCAACAACCTTCCCGAATTGGCCAGAGCGGTATCTGAACCCCTGAGCAAGGTCGACAAGATCGTGCTGGTGGGTGGTGACAAGGGGACCGGAGCCACCAAGATCACGTCCCAGGTGGCGGACATACTGGCGCAGATGCCCGATGTGGTCGAATCTTTGACCGGCGTGGACCTGAAAAAATACTTTCAGGCTAAGACTCAGGTCGAAGACAAAAAAGACGAATCGTAAGCGCCGTCTCGAGTAAATACTGATGATCGTATCAGACAAAGCCAATCAAATAGGTGAATCCCCCACCCTGAAGGTGTCAGCCAAGGCCAGGGCCATGAAGGCCGCGGGGGCAGACGTCATCGACCTCAGTGTGGGGGAACCGGACTTCCCCACTCCCGAAAACATCAAAGCTGCGGGCAAACAGGCGATCGATCAGAACTTCACGAAATATACCCAGGTGGACGGGATCCCATCCCTCAAGGAAGCCATCATCACACGCCTCCGGGAGGACCTGGGACTGACCTATGACAAGAGTGAGGTCATCGTCTCCACAGGAGCCAAGAGCTCACTCTACCACTTGACGCAGTCCCTTATCAATGAAGGCGACGAGATCATCATCCCGGCTCCTTTCTGGGTATCCTATCCCCACATGGTCTCCCTGGCCAAGGGTAAATCCGTGATCGTTCAGACCCGAGAGGAGAACGATTTTCGCCTCACTCCCGAACAACTCAAGGCAGCCATCACACCGTCCACAAAGGCCATCATCCTGAACAATCCCTCCAACCCGACCGGCGCGGCCTATCAGAAACACGAGCTCGAAGCGCTGGCCGACGTGATCCTGGAAGAAGACATCTATGTCATGGCCGACGAGATCTACGAGAAGCTGGTTTATGACGACTTCAAGTTCGTCAGCTTCGCCTCCCTGGGAGAGGACATCAAGAAAAAGACCGTCATCATCAACGGCGTCTCCAAAGCCTACTCCATGACCGGCTGGCGTATCGGGTACGCCGCCGGGCCGGCCGAGGTCATCAACGGGATGGCCAAGATCCAGAGCCACACCACGTCAAACCCCTGCTCCATATCCCAGCAGGCGAGCGTGGAGGCGCTGAGCGGGCCTCAGTATGAGATCAACCGGATGGTCTCGGAATTTCAGCGGCGCCGCAACTATGTCCTTATGCGGCTTCAGACCATGCCGAACATATCCTGCTACCCGGCCAAGGGGGCCTTCTACCTCTTCCCCAATGTCTCCGCCTATTTCGACAAGGAATTCAACAACTCCCAGATCCGCAACTCCTACGGCCTCGCGTACTATCTTCTCAAGGAGGCCAAGGTGGCCCTCGTCGCGGGTGGTGCCTTCGGAGCGGAGTCGAACATCCGCATCTCGTACGCCACCTCCATGGAAAACCTGGAAAAGGGCATGGATCGGATGGCCGAGGCCCTTTCCCGCCTCAAGACCGCCAAGAAGATCAAACACATCCGGCTCAACAACACACTCACTCACCACAAGGGGGATGTCCCTGTGGATGCGGCCATATCCCTGCAGATGCGGGACGCCTACGTAGCTGAGATGGAGAGCCACCTCAGCCACGCCAACTACTTCGAGTGGAACGCCAACATCAACGGCGTCATCGTTCAGCTCAGGACCAATGTGTCCCATCTGTACGATTTCTGGCTCGAGAACTGGTATCCCGCTCAGCTGGAAGCCGACCTGGAGCCGCACGGCATCATCTATGCCCTGGACGGGATCCCGGGACGGGAGCCGCGCTCGTTCTACAGCTCCGAATCCAAGACCGGGATCCTGGTCAACACCGACAACTACGGACCGCTCCGGAGCCTGGCCCTGGGGCTGGTCATGGATGTATCCGAACGCATCTTCAATGTCTACAGCCTCCGCGGCATGTCTGCCGACTGGAGAGGAGGGAACGGCCTGATCCTGGTCGGTCCCAAAGGCACCAGGAAGACGGAGCTCTTCTTCTCGCTCCTGCAGGAAGAGGGGATGCGCCTGCACTCCAATGACCTGGCCTTTGTCCGTTTTTCCGGAAGCCTCGCAACGGCCGACTGCTCCGAACGCAAGCTGTACCTGCCCACCAATACAATGAAGGCCTATCCTCGAGTGGCGGATCTTTTCGACAACAGCAAATGCGAAAACGTCATCACGCTCAAGGACGACTGCCGCAACGAAAAATGCCTCCAGGAAGACAACTGCCGGCTGGATCGGGGATCACCCTTCTGCTACACCGCCACCGGCAGATCCTATTCCATGCTGGATCCCTACTGGATCGACGGACCGGCCAAACATGTGAAGCGGACGGCGCTGCGCTGGCTGTTCATCCTCCGTAACGACAAAGTTTCGCCTCCCTTTGTGGCCACAGAAGCCGAGGATGCACTTCGGATCCTGGAATACGGTGAGAGCCTGGGTTCCAGGACGGACATCCGTTCCTCCCGCACCCTTCCTTTTTTCAACCCGCATCTTCTGATGAATACGCCTGAGAGGATGGATACGCAGCGCAGCTACTTCCGCAGGCTCCTGGAAAACACACGCTGCTACCTTTTCAACAGCGGGGCCGCCGATGCTTCGGATATCCTGCGCATCATCAGCGGAGAGCCGCCCGCATCTCAAGAGTAGAACCCCATGTACGACCTAGACGCATACAAGCGATTCTCCGAAGAACTCCCCCAGGTGCTCAAGGGGCCCAACATCCGGACAGTGGACATGAACTGGCTCGAGCCCAGAGCCAAGGCGGCCGGGACACGGACTCAATACGGCTCCTACGGCTGGCGTTCGGCCATCTCCAGCCGGATCGCACCCAAGACCGTGTATCTGGGCAGCAGTGCGGTATGCCTGCCCGAGACCACACCGCAGCAGGCCGCCTTGATCGGGAAAGCCCCCGAGGAGCTGGAAAAGGTCCTGCATCTGCTGAGGACGCTGCCTTTCTATCACCTCCGCCGGCAGATGGGCGAGAACGACCATTACAATCCCGTCTGTAACCTGTATGTGTCTGCCGCGGATGTGATGAACTACCGGCTGGGCTACATGTGGGGCACCACCCTGTTCAAACCCGGCCGGCGTCCCGGGCCGGAATTCACCATGATCCATATCCCTGAAGAGCATCCCCTCCGGCAGCAGGTCCTGGTGATGCCGGAACACAACATCAACATCGCCCTGGGCACGGATTACATGGGTGAGGACAAGAAAGGTTTCCTGAGACAAGCGATGTGGGCCGCCGATCGCGAAGGGATGCTGGGCCTGCACGCGGGGACCAAGATCGTCTCCGCACGCGGCGAAGACGGGAAGCTCAAGACCTACGGAGTCTTTCTCTTCGGGCTGTCCGCAACCGGAAAATCCACCTGGTCCTGCCACCAGCTGGGACTGGACCACAAGAAGGGCGAGAAGACCCGCCTGTTTGAGGTTGGGAAGATCGAGACGATCGATGGCGTCCCGACGGCGGTGGAGCGGACGATGTCGGATCTCAAGGGTCGTCACTCGACGACGATCTCTTTTGCGGAGAGAAGCCCGTCGTAGATGCGCTCTCCCGCCATCG
>CBFDBC010000006.1:0-41032 GCA_965602945.1 uncultured bacterium
TGACCCAGGGACGTAGTGATCGAGGAGAACTCCAAACCGATCAGGCCGGTCCCGTTGATGTCCGTTTCAGGGTCTATGGCGAGTCCGCGTCCGGCCCGGCATTCACTGAGGACTCGAGTCGCAGTAACCATTTTTTTCGATGCCTCGACCATGGTGGAGTGCAGGTCGGATGGCCCGGAAAAGGGCAGGACATATATCAGGATAAGGAAGGCGAGGGACAAGACCAGGAGCCAGGCAAAGACCGGAGACGCGCGTCCTACGCCGTGATCCATGCCAGGAGCCTTACGATCACATATACGGCCGCGGCCACGGTCAGGAGCGACGCCAGCGTGGGGACGGCCTTATGTTTGTCCAGGTTGTTGGCCAGGAGCCCGGGGATGATCCAGCCGATGATGCGGATCTCGACTCCGGCCGGGACCAAACGCGGGGCCAGGAGCAGCACGCACTGGGTGATGAGCGCTCCCAGCAGGAGGAGCAGGACAAAACGCCGACGGCCGAAGAGGATGAGGTTCCGTGAGAGCAGGCGGTACACACCGAGCGCGGCAAAGGCCACGGCCAGGGTGGCGGCCACATGAAGGGGCCGGTCCAGGAACAGGGCGAAGTAGGCCGGGACGATAATCCCGCCCGGGTAGACGCCCGTGACCTCCACGAAGATGAGGGCGAGCACGATGCCGATGAAGAGGGTCTCATAGAACACGGCGCGTTCCCTCCTCCTGCCAGTATTCCACGAGTTCCCGGCCGGCGCCTCCCATGTTGCCCATGCCCAGGATGAGGGCGGGTGCGGAGGCATGTTCCGTCAAAGCCGCCATCATGCCCGCGGGCCGGTCACCCTTGAGAACGATGGGCTGGATGGCGCTGCGATGCCCTTTCAGCCGGCTCCTGAATGCCCGGGCATGATTGCCGGTCACGAAGAGTCCCTGCAGGCCCGGGAAACGCCCTGTGCGGAGGGCCGCCAGCCACTGAAGGGTGCGGTCGCCGCGGTCGCGGCGCAGGTTGAGCAGCCCGATGACGGGCTTGCCGTTTATCAGCCCCAGATCCGTGAGTTTCTCCAGGACCACAAGCGTGGAATCCGGGTCATTAGCGGCAAAGGCGCTGACGCAGTCCCAGGCGGGGCCGTCCGGGTCCGGACGCCAGCTCCAGATCCGCAGTCCTCCCAGGTCCGGGAGAGACTTCCGGATGCCCTGCCCGGCCAGTTCGCGGTCTATGTTCAGGGAATCCGTGACCGCTTCCACCAGACGTACGTTGGATTCGAATTTGAGTTCGCCCTCGCTGCCGCGCGGCTCGAGCCCGGCCCTGACGCGGTGTATGTCCGATCCTATCCAGGCGGCCGCTTCCTCCCACACCGGCATCATCTCCTCATCCGGGACAAACACCGTGCAGCCCGGCGCGATGGCAGCGGCCAGGCTTTGGGCGGCGGTCTCACGGGACGGGCCCCAGTGATCGATGTGGTCGGGGCGTGCGTTCGTGATCAGGAGGATGTTGGGCTTGAAGATCCGCCGGCTCTCTATGGCCAGGATCTCGGGCCGGATGCTCATGAGCTCCGCCACGACCACATCGGCCGACAGTTCAGCCGCCTTTTGGATGATCTTGATCTGCTCGAGCACGGAGGGCCCTCCCCGGCGGAAGAGCTCGACCTCCGAGCCGTCCGGGAGGAGCAGCATGGGCCGGGAGCCCGTGGTCTTGGCCAGGACCTTGAAGCCCGCCTCCCTGAGGGCGGCTGCCAGGAGGCGGGTGACGCTGGACTTGCCGCGTGCGCCGGTGACACAGATCCGGAGGGACAGGCGGCCCCGGTTTCTTTTCAGACGGACGTGTTCGGCGGTATAGATCGCGACCAGGGCCATCAGGCAGGCGGCGACTACGGCGAGCTCTCGGATGGGCACCTCCAAAATGGATTATGCGGAAGACCCATTATAAACAAAATTATTGGGGACCGGCTACTTATTTCCAGCGAGAATAATTTCGATTGATATCCGTCTTCCTAACAGGTACATTCTTCGGAGAGGAGAATCAGGGATGAAGAAACGTTGTGAATGGGTGCCTGAGGGCGCGTACAGCACGGATTACCACAACAGGGAATGGGGAGTGCCGGTGCATGACGACCGCCTGCTGTTCGAGCATCTGATCCTGGATGCTTTCCAGGCCGGGCTGAGCTGGGAGATCATCCTGCGCAAGAGGGAGAACTTCAGGAAAGCGTTCGACGGATTCGATGCCAAAAAGGTGGCGGCTTATGATCCCGGCAGGGTCGAAAGCCTGCTCCAGGACGCGGGCATCATCCGCAACCGGAGGAAGATCGAGGCGGCCATAAAAAACTCCCGGGCCTTCCTCGAGGTGCAGGAGGAATTCGGGAGCTTCGATGCCTATATATGGGGATTCGTCGGAGGCAGGACCATACAGAACAACTGGAAGTCGCTCAGCGACCTGCCGGCCAAAAGCCCCGAGTCCGAGGCCATGAGCAAGGACCTGAAGAAGCGGGGTTTCACCTTTGTGGGCCCGACCATCTGTTACGCCTTCATGCAGGCGGCCGGCCTGGTCAACGATCACACCACGGATTGCTACCGGCACAAAGAATTATCTGCGGGATAGACCTCAGGTTACCAAACTTATCAAAGCCTGATCCCCAAAGTTAGCGGCGGCGGGCGGCGACCTCTTTTATGCCCTGCAGGAGTATGTCGACTTCCCCGTGGTTGATGTACATGTGGGTGGAGACGCGGACCCCGTAGGTGCCCTTGTCCTCGCTGCCCACGGTGCGGATCACGATGTTGTATTTCTGGCGCACATGCTCCACGATGTCGAGCGGCTCCACACCCTCGATGGAGAAAGCGGTCAGGCCGCCGCTTAAATAGGGATCCTCAGAGGTGTGCAGCCTGGCGCCGCGTATGGACTTGAGCTCCTGCCTTAAATACCCGCCCAGGGACTTGACGCGCTTCTCGATCCGGGTCCTTCCGATGTAGTTCTGGAAATCGACCGCTTCTCCCAGGGCGATGATGAGGGCCACCGCGCGCTGGCTCAGGGTCTCGAACTTGCGGGCGCTGTCAGGGTTATCCCACCCGGAGGTACAGATTGTGGGCCAGAGCCTGTCCTGGGATTCCTTGCGCACGTAGAACACACCCACGCCCGTCGGCGCCCCCAGCCATTTGTAGGGGCTGGTGGCGTAGAAATCCACGCCCAGGTCATGCATGTCGAGGTCGAGCATGCCGATGGCGTGTGCCCCGTCGGCCGCCACCAGCAGCCCCTTCTCGTGCGCCATTAAACAGAGCTCCTTGAGAGGCGCCATGAGCCCGGATATATAGACCGTGTGGCTGACGCTGATGATGCGGGTCTTCGGAGTGATGGCCTGCTCGAAGGCGCCCACGAACTCGCCCACGTTCTGGGGCGGCAGCCCTATGGGTACCTCGGTGACCTTGATGCCGAAGCGTTTCTCCTTGATCTTCCAGGGATGGGTACCGCCGGGATGCTCCATGGACGATATCAGGACCTCGTCCCCTTCCTCCATGTCCAGGCCGTTGGCCACGAAGTTCATGCCCTCGGTGGTGTTGCGGACGATGGCCACCTCGTCCTCGGAAGCCCCGATAAAGGCGGCCACCTTGCGCCGTACTTCCTCTTCCTTGAGGGGCAAATAGGAATAGACATCCACGGGGTGGGTGGCCTGTACGCGGAAGGCCTTGATCAGGGTGTTGAACACCGGCTTGGGCATGGGGCCCACAGTGCCGTTGTTCATCATGATGAGCCCGTCCTGGAACATGAACTTCTCGCGGATGGCGTCCCAGTAGCGGCCGTCCGGAGCCAGGTCGCGGATGTATTTCCGGTCGAGCTCTTTGATGCTCTGGTATATCTCGGCGTTCAGCGTGTCCAGGGCAGCCACCGAGAGGGCCGATCCCGCAGCCAGGTATTTCATGAAACCCCTGCGTGACAGAGACGAAGTCTGTTCGGGTACCCCACTGTTCACAGCATTGTCTCCTTGATGCTCAGCTCGGACAGGTTCATGTTGCCCAGCCCCCGTTTGTGGGCGTGGGTGATAGCGACGATATCCTTGGCCTCGATGTCCCACAACGTGGTGCAGTAGGCGTCCACCGATACCCGGTTCACTCCGGCGATGACCTTCTGCGGCTTGATGAGGTCGCCGGGACCCATGGGCCCGTTGGTGATGATGAACTCGGTGGCATCCACGACACACAGGTCGGGCTTGATCAGCGTGTTCAGGTCCACGACGCACTGCTCCAGGTGCCGGATGGCGTTCGTGTCCGTTGTCCAGTTTTCCATGTGGAACTTGCTGCGGTTGTTGACCCGGTAGTTCAGCCCCATCAGGTTTTTCATGGTGCCGGTGAACTTGTTTCCGGCATGGTCTTTGGTGATCGGTATATCGATGAACACGTCGTTGTTGTAGAACTCCTTCATGATCATGGCCTCGTCCAGGGAGGCGCCGTTCGTGACCTTGACCGGCTTGAAGTTGGCCTCTTCGGCGGCGATGAGCTTGAGGCTTGCGCCTTCTTCCTTGAGCACTTTGTCCAGTCCCGTGGACTCCCAGTTCTTCATCTCCAGCCAGGACAGGCAGTTGACCTCGGCCGCACCGGCCTTCTTGCACATCCGCACGATGGCGCGGACGATGTCGGGCTTGGTGAACGTGCCGGGGTGCCACCGCTGCACGTTGGGCAGGATGGCCACCTTCGCTCCCTTGGGCATGAACTTCTCCATGCCGCCCAGCTGGGCCACGGCCATCTCTGTGTTTTTAAAATAATCGGCGCCCTTCACCACCGAGAGGTCGATCAGGTCGCCTTGCATGGTGTAGGACAGGGCATCCGGCCTCTGACCGCTGTACAGAGCGCCGCCCACGACCGCGGACATCCCGACCTGGGCACTCCGCTTGATGAATTCCCGTCGGCAAATTTTTTTCATGACAGACCCTCCTATCTCATATTCGCTTCGATACTACATCAACAGTCAGACGAAGTGCAAATAATTCTTCTGGGAGTAAGCATTTCCAAAACCTTATCAAAGAAACAGTCAGGCAAACTGAAACGTCAGCCCGCTCGCCTCCGGATGGCTTCCTCTTCAGCTTACCCGACTGATCTAAAAATCAACACCGATTTGGGTGTGCCTTCTTCCGGAGGATGTCCCCAAAGAATTAGGGGAAATGAGGGGACTGGATAAGCAGGATGCTGCCCTGGGGTACGCCGATCTCGCGGGCCACGGCGAGGCACTTGGCCTTGAGCAGGAAGAAGATGGGAAGGGACTCATCGCTCAGGCCCTCGAAGTTGCCCTGGCCCTTGGAGATGATGAGCTCGGCCTCCCTCAGTGTCTGCCAGAACTCAGCGGAACAGTATTCCCGGATGGTTCCAGGTGCCACACAGCCGGAGGAGACGATCTCGGCCACACGGTCGATACCGGCCATGACCGCGTCTGCACGGACGGCGTCGTTGATCATGGGTGCCTCGCGCACAACATAGCGGACCGGTGTCCCCAGTTCCTCGATCAGGATGCGGTCGAACACGGTCTCGCCGGCATTGTCCCCCAGCATGAGGACCTCACCTGCTCTCTCCAGCCTGTCCTTCAGCTCCCCATAGTGGTCGATGGCGAATTCCTGGTCCAGGATCTCCTCCAGGCCTGCCTTGAGGTCCACCTGTTCGGTGGTCCCGAAGTCGATGAAGTTCCCGGCCACCGCGATGCGCAGGGCTTCCTTCAACGGGTCAGGGGCGGCCCGTACCCTTTTCTTCAGGTCAGGAACCATGTCCAGCGCCAGCCGCGTGCATTGTTCCTTGATCTCCCGGTAGGGGTCAGGATCGCCGGACAGCTCGGACAGGATGAGGTAGAGCTCGCGGCCGATCCCGGCCGGCGTGGCAGCATCCGGAATGTCCGGCAGCATGCGGCTGAACCGGGCGATCGCCTCCCGGGTCTGTACCTCGGAGAGGGATAGCAGGCGGGCGGTCTTCAGGATCTGGGAATAGTAGCAGGGGAAACACTCCAGCTGGGCTCTCACTTGAACTCTCCGTCATCGGAATACGCCAGCACCTCGAGCTCGAGGCTGCCGATGATCTCGGAGATCGAGGTGACCATCTCCTGATACATGTTCTCATCCAGGTTGCTCCGGCCGAACACGATGTGGGTGGCGTCCGTGAAGTATTCCCCGGTCTCCGGGTCACGGGCCAGCCACTTGGGGTCGAGGGCCACCCAGTCCCCCACAAAGACCTCGGGCCACATGTGATAGGCGAAGATCCCCCCGCCGTACATGATCCCCACCAGGGCCCGGGCGGGGATGCCGGAAGCCCGGCAGAGCGCCACGAAGAGCACGGTGTGCTCGCTGCAGTCCCCTTCCCGGTGGTCCAGGATCTCCCGCGCGGAGGCGAATCCCACATCGTAGTTGGCCGTCACCTCCCTGTCGACCCACTCGGCGATCCTCTTGGCTGCCCGCCAGGCGTTCCGCTCCTCCCCCACTATCCCGCGGGCGGCTGCCCGGATGTCGGTGTCGTCGGCCTGGCAGAACACCGTTGCAGCAAGGGAATCCTGCCATTCCGCGGCTGTGATCGGCAGAGACAGGGATTCCTCCTCCCGGAAGAGACGGCTCCTGGTCTCGACGACAACATGGTCGTCCCCGCTCTCCAGGAGCTTCTGGGCTCCGTCCCAGGGAAGTACCTCAAGCCTGTCTACATCCAATCCCGACAGCTTGAGACGCATGCGCCGGACACTCTGAGGCCGCTCCAGCCTGACATTCGAGGCAATGAGGGAGGAAAACGCGATGTCGAAGCTCTTTTCTCCGGCTTCGAGCGCCTTTTCCCGGGGCATACGGAGGGCCACGGTCGTCATGAAGCCGACCTCGGTCACCGACTTGTAAAGCTCTCCCTCCTCATCGATCCATTCCTCGAGCTTCATGGGGATGAGCGAATCCAGCTCCGTGGTGACATGCCAGAGCCGCTTTTTCTCCCCGAGGATCAGGACATCCTCTTGCCCCCGGATGAAGAAGCGGCACTCTGAGAGCGCGTAGGCCATGGGATCCAGGATATTGTACGTGTGGGCCGCTCCGGCCTGCAGCCCCTGCGCCTCGATGATGTCCTCCACCGGAACATCGAGATGGAATTTTTCCGAGTACGGGACCTCTTTTGCCACCTTGTCTCCGAGGTAAAACACCACCCGGTCCGGGTGGATCTCCGCCCTGATAACGGTTTCTGTCTGCGACATCCTGGTCCGCACCCGGGTCTCCAGGGGCCTGTCTTCCGAGTCTACCCAGGATTCCTGAACCGTCCGGAGTTCGATGGGATTCCCGCCCAGGCGCGACACCTTGATCAGGGATTCACTGCTGAACTGCGTGACCTCCTGTCCTTCCCGAACCGTCCTGGTTTCTGAAAAACGAGTATAGCCGACCTTGACGTCGTTGATGTAGATTCCCATCCAGGCCTCATCGGCACGGGAGTCGGGACCACTTTCATTCCACCCGGAGACCCCGGAAATGCCGGCGGCCAACGTGAACAGCGCCAGGATACCCAGAATACCGCTCAATCCACAGGGGACCGGCTTCCACCTCATTTCTCTCATGACAAACTCCGCCCGGGTATCATAGCAGAATAGCGGGACGCATCACACCCCTGATGCTCGTATTGAGGAAAGGGAATGCCGAGGAACGACTTCAGGTGTCTTTGTGGTCTTTGTGAACGATTAGCTGATGCTTCTTCAGCTCTCGCCGCAGGGTGGTCAACTCCATTTCCAGGTATTCGGCTGCCCTCTGGCGGTTCCCGTGGTTCTTGGACAGGATCCGCACCAGCAGCCGCTTTTCCAGCCGTTCAACCAGAAGATCAAACACACACACATCCTGTGGGCTCACAAAAAACTCCGGAAAAAGAGCGAGGAAATCATTCAGGAGGATCGCATCGCTGACGTTCCGGAACGAATGAGAGGGAGGATTCTGCATGTCGGCATCCCCCGATGTCGGAAAACGTTCCGGATTCATTTCAAGATACCGTCCTTTCCTCCCGGAGAAGTGGAAAGGCCGCCGGGAGTCAGATACTTGCTATGCGTTTCTCATGCCACAGCTGGGTGTCCAGCACATACTCAATGGCATTGTTCAACTCGTTGAGATCCAGGGGTTTGGAGAAAAAATAGCCGATGGACAGGTCAAGCAGGATGTCCGTATCCACATCCTCCGGGTAGCCGGAGATCAGGATGACATCGCCCTCATAACCCGATGCACGGAATCGCTCGATCACGTCGAGCCCGCTCATTTCAGGAAGTCTCAGGTCTGTGATGATCAGATCGATCTTGGCTTTACGGAAGCGCTGCAGAGCTTCACGGGGGGACTCCACGGCAATGACACGGTACCGGTCCTGCAGCAGGACGGTGAAGGTCTTGCGTATAGTCGGTTCGTCTTCGATGATGAGTACTTTTTTTACGGACATTTTATCACTCTTCCCAATTGTCTTACGGCCATCACATATGCAGGTTTCGTGCCAAATGCCGAACCTGGCTCCCAGGGGAAAAGAGGGGGAATCTAAGAAAATATATGTAAATACTCGGAAAAGATGTTTACACCAAGTAAAAACTGTTTACATCCCGCCCTCAAACGTCCAGCTGGTAGTCCCGGATCTTCTTGTCCAGGGTGGGACGGCTGATCCCCAGGATCTGGCTGGCCTGGGTCTTCGAGCCCTTGGCGATCTGGAGCACATGCTGGATGTAGCTTTTTTCCACCTCTTTCAAGGCCACCAGTTTCTGGGGATAAGGCTTTTTATCACCCGCCTCGAGCGGCAGGTTCTCTTCCAGGATGATGTCCCCTTTGGCCAGGATCACGGCATGGGTCAGGGCATTTTCCAGCTCCCGCACGTTTCCTTTCCAGGACCAGTCGATCAGCTTCTGCATGACATGCTCGGGCACCTTGCGCACTGTTTTACGCAGCTCCCGGTTGATCTTCTCCAGCAGGTATACCACAAGCGTGGGGACATCCTCCTTGCGCTCCCGAAGCGGCGGGAGCTTGATCTCCACGACTTTAAGGCGCCAGTACAGGTCCTCCCGGAACCGCCCATCCTCGATCAGGATCTTCAGGTCCTTGTTGGTGGCTGCGATGATCCGGGCTTCGGTCTTGAGAACCTTCTCCCCTCCCACCTTCATGAAATCCCGGCTCTCGATCACCCGCAGGAGCTTGGACTGAAGGTTGGGGGACACGTCCCCGATCTCATCCAGGAACAGAGTACCGTTACCGGCTATCTCGAACTTGCCCTTTGTCTCCTGGACCGCATCGGTGAAAGCCCCCTTGACATGTCCGAACAGCTCGCTCTCTAGCAGCGTGTCCTGGATGGCGGAACAGTTGATGACTATGAACGGCTCATCCCGGTTGGCGCTGTTGTAGTGGATGGCCTTGGCGCAAAGCTCCTTGCCTGTCCCACTCTCGCCCTGGATCAGTATGTTGGCCCGGTTGTTGACCACAGATCCGATCAGCTTGAAGACATCACGCATCTGGGGCGAACTGCCGATGATGTTGTCGATGGTGTATTCCCTCTGTTTCTCCTCCATCAGATAGTGGAGCTTGCCCTCCAGCTTGCTGACCTGGAAGGCCTTGTTGATGGTGAGGTCCAGTTCCAGGAAATCCAGGGGCTTGACCAGATATTCGAAAGCACCGGACTTGATGGCCTCCACCGTTGTCTTCATGTCATCGAAGGCTGTGATGATGACGACCAGCGCCTTTGGGTCTATGTCCCGGATCCGCTTGAGTGCCTCCAGGCCGTCCACATCGGGGAGGCGTATATCAAGGATGACGAGATCGGGCATCGATTCGGAGTATCTCTGCAGCCCCTCCCTGCCATCATCTGCGGTCAGAACCTCGTACCCGTTTTTCGAGAAATGAGTGGACAGGGTCTTGAGAATCAGGGGGTCATCGTCGACGATCAAAATGGATTTCATGGTTCGTCCTCACAGGGAAGCAGGATCTCGAAGCAGCTGCCCGCGTCTTCCTGGGCTTTAACACGTATGGTCCCCGAGTGCTGTTCGAGTATCTTGCGCGCGATGGCCAGACCCAGGCCGATCCCGCTGGCCTTGGTGGTGTAGAACGGCTCGAACACGTTCTCCCAATCCTTGCGGGGAACGCCCCTTCCGTTGTCGGAGATCTCGATCCGCAGCCAGGGACCGGATGGAGTATCGGTCCGATCGACACGGATATTGATCTTCCCTCCGGTCTCCACCGCCTCGCAGGAATTGCGCAGGATGTTCAGGATGACCTGGCGGACCTTGTCCGCATCCACACGCACCTGCGGCAGGTCCGCACCGTAGTGTTTCTCGACCGCCACATCCTTGAGCTCGAGGGAATCGGCGATCATCTTGAGCGATCCGTCGATGATCAGGTCCATGGCGAACCAGTCCAGGTTGAGCTCGGACACCCGCGCGTAGTTCAGCAGTTCCTTGATGAACTTTTCGATCTGGGCGATGCCTTCCTGCGAGATCTCCAAGTTTACCTGGTCTGCCTCGTCCAGGTTTTCTTTTTCACATAGCTTCTGGATATTCAGCTTCACCGCCGTCAGCGGATTGCGAATCTCATGGGCAATACCGGCGGAGATGTGTCCGATCGAGGCCAGCTTCTCGACCTGGATCAGGCGCTTGTTCGCCTCTTCCATCCGCCTCTGCAGCAGCTGGAGCTGCCCACTCATCTCATTAAAACTCCGAGCCAGGTTTCCGATCTCGTCCTGGGAATGGATGTCGATCTGAAGCGAAAAGTCGCCCCGGCTGATGTGCTTGGTGCCCTCCACGAGCTTCTGGAGGGGGGTCGTGATCCTGCGAGCCAGCCAGGCTGCACCGATGATCCCGATCAAAAGCCCCAGGACACCGATCCCTAGCAGCAGCGCGCTGGTGCGCCGCACCTCGGCCTGCATCTCTTCCAGGGAAAGGCCCAGCTTCACGGATCCCCAGCGGATCGTTTCGTCCTGCGGGAAGACGGGGACCTCGATCTCGAGCACGTCCACGAGCGGATTGTGCTCGGCATCCAGCAACCGGCGGGGCTGGACTATGGGCTCCCGCGAAGTCAGGACTTCTCCGAGGTTTGTGTTCTGATAGATGTCATCGAAGCCGATTATGAACTCATTCCCCGCGGCCGGATTGTTGAAGCGATTGTAGAAGATGATGTAGACCAGCGAGTCGTCTATCCGGGCGTCGAGGTTTTCCTTGAGGGCGTCATAATCGAACCGTACCAGAAGGGGCATGTTCTCCTGGATGATGCTGTTGGCCAGGACCAGGCCCCTCTCCGTCTGCTCCTGCTCGATGGCGATGACCTCCTGCCTCTGGATCACGACCAGGACCAGGACCATCTGGGCAATGAGCAGGAATATCACCCAAAGCGCCAGCCGAGTGCGCAGTGTGATGTTCACGGCCATATCTGCCCTATCTCTCGAACCTGATGATCTCCATCCTCAAGTAGTAGAAGCCCAGCGGCGGATTCTTGACTCCTTTGACAAAAGGCTGTACCGCCACCTGGTTCTGCTGTGTGAACAGCGGTATGGCGGGCATCTCGCGGTTCAGGATCTTCTGGATCTGGACGAAGATCCTGTTGCGGCCGTTCCAGCTCTTCTCCCGCTCCGCCTTCAGAAGGAGACTGTCGAGTTCGGCATTGCTGAACCGGCACAGGTTGGCCGCCGAGTCCGAGGCAAAGAGAGGCCGTATAAGGTCTTCCGGTCCCGGGAAATCCAGGCGTTTTCCGCTCATTATCATATAGGGCCGCCGGAAATTCCGGACAGTTTCGATGCTGCGGAAGTACTCCTCCCTCAGCATGATCCCCAGTTCTTTCAACTGCCTGCGGAGCTCGAGATACAGGCGGTGTTTGAAATCGGTCCGGGGCTGCTCCATCAGCAGAGTGATCTCGGGCAGGTTTTCCGGAGACAGTCCGGATTCCTGCAGCAGCCCCAGGGCCTGCTGCAGGCTGTAGGTGTTCAATTCATCGGTCAGGTAAAAGCCGGGAAGCTTCGAAGGGATGAAGCTGTGCAGCAGCTGCCGGTGATACCGCGCCTCATACGTGACACGCACGATCTCGGGTTTGTTGATGCCGTGCGCGATGGCCCGTCTCACCTGGGGATCGTTCAGGGGGGCGAGATGGCAGCTCATGCCCAGGAAAAAAGGAAAGATGGTGCCGTCCCGGAAGATCTGATACTCCCCCTGCAGCAGCCTCTTCTCAACCACGGGGATGGCGTGCACGTCGCCCCGGAAAAAGTCTTCCAACTGGTAGTTTGGGCATAGCGCCACGTATTCGAGCTGCGGCGTGCCTTTGAAGTAGCCCGGGTTGCGGGCCATCTTCACTCCAACGATGTCCAGGCGCGAGTCCCTGATCCACTCCTCAAACATGAAAGGACCTGTTCCGGCCGGTTTCTGGAAGAAGCCCCGGCCCTGCTCCAGGACACGCTCACGGGGCAGGATCTTGCAGAACGGCATGCTCAACAGAGACAAGGCCATGGCATAGGGTCTCGTCCATTGGATCCGGAACGTGTAGCGGTCCACGGCCTGGAAACCGCTGACCTCCCGGGCCCGGCCGGAATGAAATTCCCGGGCGCCCGTCACTCGATCCAAAAAATAGCCGGCATAGGGAGACCGGTTGGCCGGATCCAGGATCCGCTCCAAAGAGAACTTGACATCTTCGGAAGTGAGCTCTTCGCCGTGATGGAACCGGACACCCTTGTGCAGCATGAAGCTATGGGAGAGGCCCTCATGGTCTTTGTACCAGTATTCCGCCAAAGCGGATGAAGGATTCAAGTCCGCATCCAGGGTCACCAGCCCGTCGAAGAGCTGCTCCGAGACGAAGACCGTCGCATCCGGGTGGATGGGGTCCAGCTGAGCCAGGAATGTGTCTCCGAAGGCCTTGAACCGGAATGTGTTTTGCGAAGAGGAATCGAGGACCACGACAGGATCACGAAGTTCCTCGTTGACCGGTAGGACCGTCAGCGCGGAGAGGGAGAGGATGAGATAAAAGATCGGCAGCTTGCGATGCATTGTCTATCCATGAAACGACTTGACATTCAGGAGCATCGCAGGAGCAAGATTCGTACCAACCGATGACATGCGTTCTTCCTCGGGTTATAAGGGATCGTTTCGAGAACAGTCTAACACAAAGGAGTGGTAATGTAAAATATCTTTACAAAAAAAGGCGCCGGCTCACCATTTCCCATCCATCTGGAATTCGGCTCCATCCAGCCAGAATCCCGAATTGGTCAGGGAGTCGAGCTGAGCCTGCAGGAGATCGTAGTGGAATTTTTCCTCTTCGGAGATTTCCCGGAAGATCTTTTTGGCCGCGGGATCATCCGCCTCGGCCGCTGCCCTCTGAAAAAACTGGATCGCATCCATCTCCAGCTGCATGCCGATGCTCAGGGCTTCGGTCTCGCCTTTGCCCTTTCCACTCTTGAGGCGTTCCTTGAGCTTCTCCACCAGCGGCGCCTCTCCCTCCATGTCGCTGCTTTTTATGTATTTCTTCCAGTCGTCACCGCTCAGGATCTCACTGAATAGATGGCTGAAGGTCTCAAGATGTTTGACCTCTTCCTCGGCGAGGAACCGGAACATGTTTTTCCCCTTTTCGTGTTCGGTGACCTCGGCTGCATGATTGAAAAATTTGCGGCCGTTGATCTCCAGCCGTATGGCTCCGATGATAGCCTCCTCGATCTGTTTGCTGATCTCTGACATTAAACTTTCTCCTTCATTATGAATTATCTATAAAGGCTTCGCCCTCCAGGCCTTGCCCCGTCCCAGCCTGGCCCCGCCACAACCTCGACTCGTGGACATTCCATGGTTATGAATTGTCCATTAAAGCTGCCGGCACTTGTGTTTCATGAGACAGCCGATCTCAACTGTTCAAGCAACGGCGGCAGGGCGGGCACACAATTTCTATTGTACGCCCATTAGAGCCGGCATTCAATAACCATTCTTAAACACCCATGCGTATTATGGTATCTTTTGAATGCCTGGATGATATCCAGGCTTTTTTCACTTTGTCCTGCTCAGCACATAAAAATCCCGCTTCTCGCCTCCCGCCTCCAGATACTGGAAATCTACGACCCTGTATCCGGCCGCGAACCGGTCGTGGAATGCCCGGCGTGTGAGGTTTCGCCAGGAAATGGGAATCTGCCGGATCCGTGTGTCCGACACGTCGGTCTCCCGGAGCATAGGGTAAAAATCATAGGGAATCTCGATCAGGACGTGATCCTGGTCCGTATCCAGCTGCAGCGCTTCCGCCACTCTCAGGTCCAGCTCACCGCTCTTCCCTCGGACACGCATCGATTCGGTGTGCACAAGCCCTGCACCCGACCGAAGGAGCCCCTGGAGATCGATCTCCCCGCGGCTCCCTGGACTCGGATCGTCCAGGTCCCAGCTAACCTGGAACCGGTCGCTGGGGACATCCAGCCGGTTCAGCCGGCCGGAGAATCCTTCGTAATAGGCATCCTTATAGGCCAGAACCTCCATCCCTAATATGTGGATGTTGCGGTAGGCGTTGACACCGGCGAGGGGATCGAAGGTGCAGTAGATGATCCGCACACCCAGCCTTTCCTTCACCTGTTCCCCTTGAAACTCCTTCAGCCGGACGCCAAGGCCGCCGGCCCGAAGATCAGGCCTCACGGCCGCGTACTGGGAGTAAAAGACCAGGTTTTCGGGATCGCGGAAGGCGACGGCCTTGTCCTTCACTCCGACGTATCCGTAGGCGAAAGCCGCCAGGTGCTCGGGGCTCCTCGTGAAATTGCCCGTCTTGTCCTCCTCGTACACGGCGACGAACAGGCTGCCCCCGTCGAACAGGAAGTTCTCGCTCACCAGGTTACGGGCGCCGGCGAGGTGGTCGGCCGGATCATCCCAGATGTCCATCCGCATCCGTTCGTATTTAAGGTAGTCTTCCCCACTGTCCGAGGTTTCCACCGTGAGCAGAAAGCGTCTGCCCTTGAGTTCGTGTACGGCTTCGAGTGCTGGCATCGATTCCATCTTTCCGGTCTGAAATCCACAGAGATTGTGCTAAATCCAGCGGAAAAATGCAAGCCAACGACTCCGGTTCATAGACCAGACGTAGAGAATAACCGGGAGCAATTCGTAAGCCGGCCGTCTTCAGTCCGAGTGCATGGGGAGGTGGGGGGGTCTTCCGCTCGGACTGAATAGGCCGGGAAGAGGAGTGAAACCATTGAACATCCGATCGATTTCATATAAGTTAGTACCCTCAAACACGATCGACACGGAGGGTGGCATGAAACACATGAGAGGATTCCTGGCAGCGGGATCGGCGTTGATCCTGCTGGTGGTGACATTGTGGGGGGCTCCCCAGTGGAAAACCCTGGAGAGTGCGGACGACCTTCCCGAGGCGTTCTGCTCCACCTGGGAAAAGGGTGATCACCTGATCACGTTCGGCCGGCACACTGCCATCTTCGGCGGCATCTCCCGGCCCATGTATAACGTGCTGAACTACCCCATAGGCGACGGGAAAGGCTGCCTGATAAGCCTGGCTCTCTCCGGAGAGGGGATCCAGAGCGATATCTGCCTGGGATCACCCTATTTCTCCATCAAATCCAAGCGCCGCCCCCTGTTTTACTCGGATATCGAACCCATGACCGCGAGGGGTCAAAAGAACGCCATCGGGGTTCGGGCCTCCGGAACCTATGCAGGAGAAGGTGGGATCGAAGCCGCGGTGGTCACGGCCTACCGATACGTCCCCGACCAGGGGGGGCGCGTGGACTTCACCTCGACGCTGACGAATTCGGGAACCCTGCCCATAAAAAAGTTCGGCTACTCGCTGTACATGGGCGCCGGTACGCGCTACGCATACTCCCCGTTCCACCGCAAGATGCATCCGGAGATGAACTTCACTGTGTATCCGCGGCCCGACCACACGATCGTCAGGTGGAGCCGGAATCCCGTCGGCGGGGAGAGGAAAGATGCCCTCCAACCGGGTGAAAGCTACGAGGTCCGCTACTCCGTTTTCGTCGAGACCGACGTCAACACTCTCCTGGAAAGGCTCTACCGGGAAGCAGGGCACAAACCGGTGGTTACGACCCTCAAGCTGATCGGATTCAAGGGCGGCCGCTACGAGATCATCATCCGGGAGGCGGTCTCGGGCTCGGTGTTCTTCCGGGGTTTCTTCGAGGACCGGAAGGAACTCGCCTTTCCGCTTATCGCCGGGAGCTATACGGCCGGTGTCAACTTTTTCCCGGCCACGCAGCAGGTTCCGTTCAAAGTGGGTGAGGGGGAAGACAACGCCGTGACCGTGCAGGAACCCCACACGGGGACGGTGCACGTCCGGATCCAGGACCGGAGGGACCGGCATGTCCCCGGCAAGGTCACGTTCGTAGGCCTGCAGCCCACCCGCTCTCCGTATTTCGAGCCTGAGAATCCGATCCTGACCGGCCGCGGATGGGAAGGTTTCAAAAATTCCCGCTATCCGGGTGCCGAAGGGACCGACGTGACCCTGCCGGCGGGGACCTACATGGTCTATGCTTCCCGCGGACCTGAATTCTCGATCGACACAACGCTTCTTGAGGTCTTCAAGGACGGGCACAGCTCACACGTCTTCCACATCGATCGGGCCCTCGACACCAAAGGCCTGATCTCAATCGATCCCCACCTCCACACGACAAACTCAGACGGCGCCATGGGTGTCCAGGAGAGGCTGCGGTCCCTGGTAGCTGAGGGCCTGGACGTGGCGGTCGCCACGGATCACAACTTCGTCACCAACTATGGACCGGGTCTCGAGGCGCTGGGGTATGGGGACACCCTGGCCGTCATCTGCGGCAACGAGGTCACGGTGGGCGGCATGGTCCACTTCAACGTCTACCCCGTGCTCCACAGGCCCGGTGAGCCGCGGAACGGCGCGATCGATCCCATCTCGGACTCCATGGCCGAGCTCTTCGAACGCTGCCGGGGCAAGGACCCGGACATCCTGATCCAGATCAATCACCCCCGGAGCGGCACCATCGGTTACTTCAACACATACGAGCTAGATCCGGGCAAGGCGGCCTTCGCACTGGAAGGATTCGAAACCGGCTTCGACGCGCTCGAAGTCATGAACGGGCCGTCCAGTTCATCCAATAACGAGAAATCCATCCAGGACTGGTTCCATCTGCTCAACCGCGGCCACACCATCCCCCTGATAGGATCATCCGACGCCCACGGCATCGACCGGGCAGAACCCGGCTATTCCCGGACCTATGCTCTCTACAAAGGGGAAAAAGGAGGCGAACTCGATGTGCCGGCCCTCATCAGCGCGCTCAAACAGGGCAGATCCTTTTCCAGCAACGGACCCCTGGTGGATGTCCAGGTGAACCGGAAATACACCCTCGGAGATACCCTGACCGACAAGGACGGCAAGGTTTCGGTCAAGGTACGGGTCCGCAGCGCCGACTGGGTGAAGCTCGAGGAGGTCCGTTTTGTCATCAACGGCGAACGGGATGTGATCCTGCCGGTCGAAGGCAAAAACGCCGAGAGCGGGGATTTTACACTCAAGGAGAGAGTGACCCTGACCCGGGACGCCTATATCGTGGTCGAGGTGGTCGGAAGACAGGGGCTCTATCCCGTCATGCAGCGGGGCTCCCGGTCGGGCCTGAAGGAACACGCCACGCTGCCTTACGCGCTCACCAATCCCGTATTCATAGACGTTGACGGAAACGGCCGCTTCGATCCGCCCTGGACGGAAAAGATCGAGCTGCGCCCCTCCACTCCCGAGAAGGACAAAGAGGAGTAATCCGAGAGGTCGAAGCATGCCGCCCCGGGCTCTGGTCACAGGCGCCACCGGCTTTATCGGGAGCCATCTGGTCGACTACCTGTCCGACCGGGGCTGGGAGATCGCCTGCTGGTGCCGGCCCGAGAGCCGGACCGAACGGCTGGAAGGCGGGGCCGTGACCTTGATCCGGGGACGCCTGGATGATCACGAACGCCTCCGAGAGGCGGTTTCCGGCCGGGACGCCATCTTTCACCTGGCAGCCCGCATCCATTCCGCCCCCAGGGAGGTCTACGAGCGGGTCAACCACGAGTTCACCCGGAACCTGGTCGGAGCCACCCTCGCGGCAGGCGGATCACTCAGAAGGTTTGTCTACGTCTCCTCCATAGCAGCGGCCGGCCCGTCCGAACCGGGGATCCTGAAAACCGAGGAGGATGAATCATCCCCACGAACCCAATACGGCCGCACCAAACTGCGGGGGGAGGACGCTGTCAGGCAGGCCGGGGAACGGCTGCCCCATACGATCATCCGCCCTCCCAATGTGTATGGCCCACGACAGAGGGAGACCGAGCTCCTCATGCGCCTCATACGAAAACGGATCGTACCGGTCCTGAAAAACCAGCAACCTGCCACAACTCTCGTTTACGTCAAAGACCTGGTCCGCGGCATCGTTCAGGCAGCACAGGCCGGAGAGGCCCTGGGCCAGACATACTACCTGACCGACGGGGAAGTCTACTCCTGGCGGCAGATCGTCTTCTCGTCCAGGGATATCCTCCTGAGCGGTCGAGCCTACCTGCCCCTGCCGGAGGGAGTGATCAAGCTGGCCGCTGTTCTGACAGACGGATTGAAGCGTACCCGTCTGATCCATTCCTACTTCGGGCGCAGGGCCTGGGAGAGCATGACCCGCACCCCATGGCTGTTTTCCACCGATAAGGCACGCTCCCAGTTGAATTTCTCGCCGGAATATTCGCTGGAAAAGGGTTTGAGAGAAACCGCGGCCGCCGGTTCGTATAACCATTGAGTTCACCATGTCATTGTGAGTATAATAGGGACCGGATCACACAGGACGGCAGCAGAACCATGACACGGACCGACACGAATTCACGTCCCCGGGTCGTCTGTATCATCAATCCCAAGGCGGCCAACAGGAAGTGGGAGCGCAACATCCTCGTCCGCAACTACCTGCAGAAAAACCTGCCGGGAGATTTCGTCGACACTCACAAAGACAAAGAGTTTACGGTGCAGAAGACCGCCGAACTGTGTGCAGATCACGACATCATCGTGGCCGC
Organism: uncultured bacterium; assembly: GCA_965602945.1. Taxonomy (GTDB): domain Bacteria; phylum Acidobacteriota; class Aminicenantia; order Aminicenantales; family Aminicenantaceae; genus JAUXEH01. Next base: position 18,916 of record CBFDBC010000006.1, read on the forward strand.
CGGCGGGGACGGGACCATCGCCGATGTGCTCCAGGGCATCGTACGCTCAGAACGCGGACAGGAAGTGGCGCTCGGCGTCCTGCCGCTGGGCAGCGGCAACGCCTTCCGCATCTCGCTCGGGATCCCCCTGCACCTTCCCCGGGCACTCAAGATCATCCAGGAGGGATTCACCCGGGAAATCGACCTGATAGATTTCGGGGGCCGCGTGGGTACGTTCGGTTCCCTGGGTGCGACGGCACAGGTTACCTGGAAGGCGGAACGCCACTGGATGCCGGGTTTCTTCGGCCATCTCCTGGCAGGCCGGATCATGTCCCGGCTGTCACGCAAGGAACAGGAGATCGAGCTCTTCGAGGGCATTGACGACGATGGGAAGCAATTCGATCACAAAGTGCTGAACCTGAAGGTCTTCGACATCATAATCGGGAAAAGCATTCACTTCGGTTACGGATGGAAGATGGCGCCCCAGGCTAAGATAGACGACGGCTACATCGACCTCACCTTTTTTGAGATCAGCGGCAGCAGATTCCTGCTCTATCTCCCCAGCATATATTTCGGTACGTTTCAGAAGACCCAGAAGCACTTCAAGGCCAAGCGGGCTGTCATCCGGGGACAGAACCTCCCCGTGCAGTATAATGGGGAGATGCTGGGGAAGCGGGATGTGGTCGAGCTCAAGATCCTGCCCCGGGCCCTCAAGATCATCTCGCCCCGCAACTTCACGCCCTGACCGCCTCCGAATTACACCGCCTACTTAATCAGAGGAGTTGAAGCGACCATCGCTGATGCAGCCCTTCCGAGGCTTTCTTTGAGGGAATCCGACGCAGTCGGTCGGCGAGGATGTCTGAGCGGAGCGAGTTCCGCAGCCGCCGAAAAGAATGTCGAGGGAGGGTGGTGAGCATCTGCGGGGAGCAACTCCCTGATTAAGTTGGCGGGACCTTATTCCTGGCCTTGAGTGCGGGCGGCAGCCACCATGTCTTTCACGTCTTTGAGCAGTTCACGGGCGTCGTAGACGAAGCCGTCCTTTATGGTCCAGCGGACACCACCGGTCCGGACCACCTGTCCGTCGATCATGTCGAGGGTTCCGGTGGGATACAGGACCTTCAGGTTCTTCAGCGGGTTGCCCTCCACCAGGATCACATCCGCCAACCAGCCCTGCCGGATCCGGCCCAACTTGTCTTCCAGACCCATGATGCGGGCATTGCTGCCGGTGGCATGCATGATCACGTCGATGGGGTGGAATCCCGCTTCCAGATGGAGCTCCAGCTCCCGGATCAGGCTGAAACCGTACAGCATGTAGATGTAGCCGGCGTCTTCGCCACAGCCGACCAGACCGCCCATGTCGGCAAAGGCACGAACCGCCTTCATCCATATCTGGTAATTTTTTCTCCAGAAAACCTCGTCGGTCGTGGTCCAGTTCCAGTGATAGGAGCCATGGTTGGCGGGATGCGGGACAAAGTAGTCCTCCAGCACCGGATGGAGATAGTCCTGGAACCAGGGTTGATTCCTGGCTCTCTGCACGTCCCGGTTGGCCTCGTAGATGACGAAGGTCGGGCACCAGGACACCTGTTGGGCCACCATGTCCCCAAGGACCTTTTTCAGTTTCTCGGGATCTGCCTCCCGCCAGAGGCGGCCCGCGTAGCGGAAGCGATCGCTCTCATCGTTGTAGTTGTACCAGTGAGGAAAATTCTGTGAGCCCCGCAGCGCGGCGTCCGGGACTCCGTACCAGTGCTCGATGCTGGTTACCCCGAAGGCCGCGTCATGCCGGGCATCGGTCTCCTCCACTCCCACATGGTGCGCCACGCGCAGGCCCAGAGTACGGGCTTCCGACACAGCCGCTTCCATGATGTCCCGGTCCATACCGAAGATCTTCACTCCGTCGCCGCCGGCCTCCTTTATCCTGCGGACCGCCTTCCTGGCATCTTCCGGTGTGCTTCCCCCCGCCCGCATGTACAGGAAGATGCGGGGGGCGGCGATCTCTCCGGCCAGGCTCTTGTCCCTCTCCTTGAATGTCTTCTGGGTGTTGGAACCCACATCCCGAACCGTCGTGATCCCGCAGGAGAGCCAGAGTTTGTACAGATATTCGAAGGGGATGGCGCTGCGGCCGCGTGTGTCGTGGATATGCGCATGCAGGTTGATCAATCCGGGCAGGGCGAACATCCCGCCTCCGTCGATCACATGGGCTTCACGGGGGTAGGCGTTCTCTCCCCTTCGGGCCCCGCGGACCGACCGGATGGCGTTGCCTTCGATCACGATATCGACCGGGCCCTGTGCCGGGGTCCCGTTTCCGTCGACCATCATCACGTTCCGGATGATCAATCGGTCATACCGCCGGCCGCTCTCGATGTTGGCGGTCTGGCCGGAGAGTGCGCTGCCGAGAAACAGTATCAGACACAGGCCCATGGCCAAAGCTGTGATGCCGTACCTTCTATGCATTTCTATCTCCTCGTCTCTCGAGATTGCCCCCCGGGCATGAAGCCGGGGAGGGGTAACATCCATACTCAGGTCGATGGGACCACCAGCATGAGGGCCTCGACCGCTTTGGGGTGGAAGGTTCTTCCGGCCAGGCCCTGGATTTCCACCATGGACTTGAATTCCACCCGCCCCTGAAAGGGAGCAGAGCGCGTCGCGATCCTGTCATAGATCTGAGCCAGCACCATGATGCTGCTTCCCAGAGGAATGCCGTCCAGATCCTTGTCCAGAGAATCGCTCTGCTGAACATAATACGTGTAAAAGGCACTCAAGAGGGGCTGGATCTCTTTGAGCAGCGAGGATGTGGACCGCAGCATGACCTTGGCCCGGTCATCGAGCGAGCTTGCCAGGGCATCTTTCTCCGATCCCAGGAAATCCGTCATCTCCACAAAAAGGGGCAGGCTGGAGCTCAGGTCACCGGCCACCGAGAGCAGGGAGGCGGATTTGATGTTCTCGATCTCTCCGGTCTCCAGCCCGGCGGCCGCGGCGATCCGGCCGGCTATCCGCGCCACCCGCTGGGCGGGGGGTGTGGCCTCATCGATGCTCTCCAGGTATTTGAGCATGATCTCCAGCGTGCCGACGTAAGCGGTGCGGAGTTTTTCCAGCTTCGCCTCACGCTGCTCGGAAAAAGAGCCGATCAGAGCCCCGGTGAGGATCAGCAGGCTCCCCCAGGTCACGAGGTTCATGACCTCATGGAACATGAAAAAATTCTTGGGCCCGGTGATCAGCGCAAAGTAGATGAGGTAGAGGATGACGATCAGAACGGTGAAGACCGCCGTGAGCACGGCGCGATTCTTCCCAAGGAAATATCCCGAGAGAATGACCGGGAGGAAGAAATAGTTGAGGAACGAGAACTTGTACTGGACCAGGAAGGCCAGGACAAGTACGCCCAGGAGGATCAGGCCGATTATCGCCCCCTCCAAATGCCCCAGGATGAACTCTTTTACCCGCCTGATCATCAGATCGACTCTTTTGCCCGATTTATATCACCCCATCTGTCAGAAGTCAACAGAAGTAGGGGTCCCTATACCCCGAGGCGCTCTCAAGTCCGCTGAGACTGTGCTATAATTCGGATCAAACAGATAATAAAAGGAAGGATAACATGAAACGACTCCTTGTTCTGTCCCTCGTGTGTCTTCTGTGCACGGCTGCATGCCATGTTCACCTCGACGTTATGGGAACCGAAAAGATCAAAGAGGTGACACTGGGAGACAGCCGGGCGAAAGACAAGATCCTGCTGCTGGATGTCAGCGGCGTCATCGGGGTCATGAGCGACACCGGATTTTTTCCGAACAAAGACGGCAACATCCTGTCCCAGGTATTCTTCCGGTTGGAAAAGGCGGCGCAGGACCCAAGGATCAAAGGCATCATCCTGCGACTGGACACTCCGGGCGGGGAGGTCGCGGCGAGCGACATCCTTTACAACGAAGTCAGGCAATTCCGGGACAGGACCGGGATCCCGGTGGTGGCCCTCATGATGGGATTGTCCACTTCGGGAGGCTACTATGTGGCCTCGGCCTGTGACCACATAGTGGCCCATCCCTCCACCATAACCGGCAGCATAGGCGTCATATCCATATTCCCCAACATCGAGGAGCTGTTCGCGAAGATCGGTGTCGAGATGGCCGTGATCAAATCGGGCCAGATGAAAGACTCCGGGAGCCCCTTCCGTGAAATGAGCAGCGAGGAACAGGCCGTTTTCCAGGATATCGTTGACGGTTTCCACGAGAATTTTATCGAGGCGGTCTATGCGGGCCGGAAAGACAAGATCTCGCGGGACAGGCTCACCGCCCTGGCAGACGGCCGCATCTACACCGCCCCCCAGGCCCTGGAACATGGGCTGATCGATTCTATAGGCTACTTCGCCGATGCGCTGAAGGAGGTCAAGGGGATGGCCGGAGTTTCCGCGGCCAAGGTCGTGTCCTACTCATACTATCCCAAGACCAAGACCAACATCTACGCCGCACGTCTGGACAACTTCATCTCCCTGGACAGCACGGAGATACGCCAGATGCTGCAGACGATGAAGAGTGGGTTTTACTACCTATGGATCCCCCAACTGACCCACTAACAGCCGGAATTATTTAGGGACCAATCTCGGCACATCGACAGCGTCGAGGCACATTCGACGTAGTACACTACGCCTCATGAACCATCGCCTTGTCGCTGCACCAATCTTTGCTCCTAAATAATCCCGGCTCCTAGATATTCATGGGAATTCCATATCTCATTTCATAAAAAGATCAACAACTCAATAATCGGCAATTCATACCTTACGGGCGGACCAATCGGAACTTTTGTTCGGTTTTCTGAAGCCGGCCCGATCAGTTGGAGCGCATGGGGAGGTTGGGTGGGTCTTTCGCTCCAACTGATTGGGCCGGTTCTTCAGGATTTGGAGGAGCTTTTACCACATGCCGCTGGTTCCCGGTGTGGCTGAATCCCATCTCCTTCAGTTTCTGCAGGATCAGGCGGATGCATCCCTCCTGTTCGCCGCGCGGCAGAGGCATGTCCGACAGCCCTGAGGCATCCTGCACGCTCGACCGGCGGGCGATCTGAAACAGGGTCAGGAGGACGGCGGATGCCAGATTGTAAGACGGCTGCTCCCCGGCCTGTGGAATGGTGAAGCGAAAATTGGAGTGCCGCAGCTCCTCGGATTCCAGTCCTGTCCGCTCGTTCCCGAACAGGAGTCCGATGCGGGCCGCGGATGGGAAACCGGCCAGCCGGTCCAGGGCCTGGTCCAGGGGCAGCGAGGGGTAGTTCTTCCTGTGCCGGGCCACCGCCGCGAAAACCACCTCCAGATCGGAGACGCTCTCGCCCACGCTGGAGAAGAGCCGGGCCCCTCCCAGGATGTCCTCGGCGTGCACGGCGGTCACAAGCGCCGTCGACGGCAGGGGACCGTCCAGCACCAGGCGCAGGTCTGCAAAACCCGTGTTCTTCATGGCCCGGGCCACGAGCCCGATGTTCTCGGGAGTCTGAGGCCGCGCCAGTATGACAGAGATTGTTTCAGCGGCGTTCGGACCGAATCTCATGGTTCCCCTCCCCCTTTCGCCTCTCCTGTGACAGGCGGGGCAGTCCGTTCAGAAACGCCCCGTGCTCCCGAATCCACCCTCGCCCCTGTCGGTGTCATCCAGGTTGCCGGTCTCCTTCACCGTGACAGCCGACACCGGCTGGATGAGCATCTGCGCGATCTTCATGCCCTTGGTTACGACAAAATCATTCCCGGTCAGGTTGATCATCACGACCTTGATCTCCCCCCGGTAGCCCGAGTCCACGACGCCGGCCAGCCGGTGCACGCCGGACAGGGAGATCCCGCTCTTGTCCCAGATCAGCCCCACAAAACCGCTCGGGATGGCGGTCTGGATCCCAGTGGGCACCGCGAAGGCCTCGCCCGGCTTGAGGACCGCCCCGGCCACGCTGAAGAGGTCCAGGCCGGCATCTCCGGGATGGCCGTAGCAGGGCAGCTTGGCATCCTGGTTAATTCGTCTGACTTTGATTTCCATGCTCAGTTTCCTCCAACCGTGACCCGGGGGATGAACTGCTGCGCGATCCCGGCCAACCGGCAGAGTTCCTCTCCGCTGCAGGACGGCCGGTCGGCGTACGCCGGGTCGAGCGTCCGACCGGTTACAAAGGGCTGCAGCAGGTACTCCTCCGCTTCCCCCAGCATCACGGCGATCGCTTCGATGTCCGCGCTCTGCAGCAGGCCGGGCACCACCGTGGTCCGGAACAGGTGGCCGCACCCGGATTCCCGGAGGACCGAAATGCTCTCCCGGATGGCCTCTGTATCGACCGCCCCTCCCGCAGCCTCGTCGTATTTCTCGATCGGGGCCTTAACGTCCATGGCAACAAAATCCACCAGCCCGGTTGAGATCAGCTCCCGCAAGTGTTGGGGGAAGGACCCGTTGGTATCGAGCTTGACCAGGAGCTCCCTTTCCTTGACGGTTCCCAGGATGTCGCCCAGATCATCATGCATCAGGGGTTCCCCTCCCGTGACACAAACCGCTTCCAGCCATCCCCGGCGTATATCCAGGAACTCGAGAAATTCCTCCCGGGGTATTGTGACGAGAGATCCCGGCTTCAGGACCAGGTCGGCGTTATGGCAGTACGGGCAGCGGAAGTTGCAGCCCCCGGTGAACACGGTGGCCGAGATGTGGCCGGGAAAGTCCCTGGGGGCAAGCTTCTCTAACCCCTTGATCTCAACCAATCCGTCAATCCCTCCTGATCGTTGACGACCGTGAGAACATCGCTCTCCTCTTCGATGACCAGGGTGGGCAGGATGATGCCGCCCTTTTCATCCCGCTTGATCACATTCAGATAGTCTCTTATCTTGAGTTTGCCCTCTCTGCGGGTGAGGTTGTACTCGTCCCCTCCCAGCTCGGTGGTCCCGAGATAGGACTTCAGCCCGTCACACTTTTGGCAGTTCGGATACGTGAACAGCAGGTACTTCATGGTCTTCTCCCTTGGTCGTGGTCGAGTAGGGTGTCCGCTCCGCGAACTCCTGCTTCTTGCCGTCGTTCCAGGTGGCCACCGGACGAAGATAGCCCACGATGCGGGAGTATACCTCGGTCTGACCATGGCAGTCCGGGCACTCCGCCACCTCGCCCTCCAGGTAACCGTGGTTGCGGCACACGCTGAAGGTGGGAGTGATACTGAAATAGGGCAGGCGGGTCTCGGCGATCTTCTGGACCAGCTTCTTGCAGGAGACGCCGTCGACGGATTCGGGCAGGAAGGAATGGAAGATGGTCCCCCCGGTGTAAAGCGGCTGGAGGTCCTTCTGATGCTGGAGGGCCTCGAAGATGTCACGGGTGGCATCCACGTTGAGCTGGGAGGAGTTGGTGAGATAGGGGAACTGATCGGTCCCCGCCGTGATTACGCTGGGATATCGCTGTTTGTCCATCCGGGCGAGCCGGTAGGAGGTGGACTCCGCGGGGGAGGCCTCCAGGTTGTAGAGGCAACCGGTCTCCTCCTGGAACTCCTTCATGGTGGAGCGCATGAAATTGAGCACATCGAGCGCGAATTCCTTGCCCTCAGGCGTGTTGAGCCCCGAGTTCAGGAAGTTCAGGCAGCACTCGTGCATCCCCACCAGCCCGATGGTGGAGAAGTGGTTTTCGAAATGCCCCAGATAGACTGAGGTGTAGGGCATGAGGCCCTTATCGAGCATGTTGTTCACGATCTCGCGCTTGGTTTCGAGGGACTCCTTGGCCAGGGTCATAATGTGCTTGAGCTGGTTGAAGAATTCGTCCCGGGTCGAGGCCGTGTAGCCGATGCGGTTGAGGTTGAGGGTCACGACCCCGATGGAACCCGTGGAGTCGCCCGGGCCCCAGATGCTGCCCGGTCGCTGCATGAGCTCCCTCTGATCGAGGTTCAGGCGGCAGCACATGGCCCGGATGTCGCCCGGATCCATGTTGGTGCCGATGTAGTTCTGAAAATAGGGGATCCCGTACTTGGCAGTCACTTCGAACAGAAGGTTGGCGTTGGGGGAATCCCAGTCAAAATCTCTGGTCAGGTTGTAGGTGGGGATCGGGAAGGTGAAGACCCGCCCCTTCTGGTCGCCGGCGCGCATCAACTCCAGGAAAGCGTGGTTGATCATGTCCATCTCGGCCTGATATTCGCCGTAGGTGGATTCCTGCTCTTCGCCGCCGACGATGACCTTTTTGTCCTTCATGTCATCGGGCACGGTCCAGTCGAAGGTCAGGTTGGAAAAGGGTGTCTGCCATCCCCAGCGCGAAGGCACGTTCAACCCGAATATCAGCTTCTGAATGTCCTGCTTGACGGATCTGTAATCTAGGCCGTCGGACCTCACGAACGGAGCGAGCAGCGTATCCACGCTGGAAAAGGCCTGGGCGCCGGCGAACTCCGCCTGCATGGTCCCGATGAAGTTGACCATGTGCAGGGTTGCCGTCTCCAGGTGTTTGGCGGGGAACGAGTGGGTCTGGTTGGGGACATGGCCGAAACCCTTGCGCAGGAGGTTCTCCAGCGACCAGCCCGCACAGTAGCCGACGATGGGATAGGACAGGTCGTGGATGTGCATGTCGCCTTCCAGGTGGGCGTTCTTCACATCCTCGCTGTAGATGTGGTTCAAGGCGAAATTCGCCAGAACCTGACCGGCGATCCGGGCATTGAGGCCGGAGAAGCTCTGGACGCCTTCGTTGCTGTTCTCCCGAATGCGCCAATCCACATCGTTGATATAATCCTTGATCAGCCTTTCCAGGTTGACGCCGACCTTCTTGGCTTCACGGATGCCTTTGTGCCGGTCCCGGTACAGGATATAGGCCTTGGCGACATCATGATAGCCCTGCTTCATGAGGACCGTTTCCACGAGGTCCTGGATCTGCTCGACCGAGGGGGTGGTGTAACCGCCGAATTTCTCCTCCAGTACGAAATTGACGATGTCTGAGACACTCTGGGCCGCCCGCCGATCCTTGATATCCCTGGACTCCATGGCTTTGTAGATGGCGGTAGTGATCTTGTCCTGGACAAAATCGGTGACCTCTCCGTCCCGTTTCTTGATTCTTGCAAGAGTTTCCGACATTCAACAGCTCCTTTCTTCAAAAATACTACGCCATCCGCAGCATGAGAGATCCGGCTCAGGCCCCCCGTCCCCCTGATATCTCCCTCCCCATAGAGGACGGCTCGTGGAGAACCTCACCCATATGTTGTATATGTACGCTCGGAACGGTACAAAATGTTGTACCCGCGTTCCACACTTTATTATTGCCGCTAATATATGTCAAGCATTTTTTCCGAATTCATCAAAATATTTCCCATGTCCTTCCGAAGGGCCTGAATTCCCGCTGTTTCGCCGGTTTTTTGCGCCCTGCCGGGACCGGTTTTGTGTTAGAATATCGGCATCATGAATCCGCCAGAGGATTTATTTCACACCATCGAGGTCCGGACGAGGGCGCGGGAAGAGCTGAGGGACATCACCACCGACGTGGAAGATCTGGTCCGCACTTCAGGAGTCCGGGCCGGAGTGTGCGTCGTCTATGTCCCGCACACGACGGCGGGGATCACGATCAACGAGAACGCGGACCCGGCTGTGAAAACCGACATGCTCATGGCTTTGAAGACCATGGTTCCCGATTCACTTCCCTACACGCACGCGGAAGGCAATTCACCCGCGCACCTCAAGGCCAGCCTCATGGGATTTTCGGTGCAGATCCTCATCGAAAGGGGCCGCTTGAAGCTGGGCACCTGGCAGGGGATCACCTTCTGTGAATTCGACGGGCCGCGCAGCCGTCGTGTCTTCGTGGCCTGCCGAGGCTGAGGGCGCCCCGGCTCACCTTAGACCGGCCCGCGCGGATCAGCGCAGCACCAGCCCCAGGTCACGCAGCGAAGCCTCCAGGTCCGAGTCTTCCAGGAAGTGTATGGTCTGAATCCCCAGCTGCCGGGCCGCCTCGATATTCTCGGCCCTGTCATCGATGAAGAGACACTCGTTGGGAGAGACCTCCGCCTTGTCAACGGCGATCTGATAGATCCGGGGATGGGGCTTTATAAATCCCACTTCGTACGACAGCACGTATTCATCGAACAACAGGGCTTCGGGGAACCGTTCCTTAATGAATCCGAAGCGCATGACGTCTGTGTTGGAGAGCATGACCATCCGATACGTGGGCTTGAGCCGGTTCAAAGTTTCCACGACCGGAGAGTTGAGGGAAAAAACGTCGTTATACAAAGCGAAAAAATCCTCATAGCTCAAAGCGGCCTGCAGGGCCTCGAGCGCCTGTTCATAAAACCCCCGCGGCGTGATCCTGCCGGTGTCGAAGGCCTGCCCGATGTCGGAGTTGACATTGACCCGGGCGGCGATCTCCTGGGTATCAAAGGGAGTGTGTTCCACGATCTTGTTGTAGAAGATGGAATTGTCGAAAAGGATCAAAACCTTCCCCAGATCGGATATGACGCTTCGGATCATACCAGCCGCCCTCCTTTGTTCGATCGCAGGCATTATAGCCCTTCGCTCCGCTTAAGACAAGCCTCCCCGGCCTCCAGGGGCCAGGTTTGACAGGCCCCTGACCCTATGATATAAGCCAGGACATGGATCAAACCAGCCCTGAATCCCCCCATGAATTCCAGAGCCTGTTTCATCCCCAGCGAGCCCTGTTCCGTTTCAGCATCCTGATATTCGTATCCGCACTGAGCTTCGGCAGCTACTTCGCCTACGACATCATAGGCGCCATCGCACCCACTCTGATAGAGGAACTGGTGGCGGCTCGGGGTACTCTCGGCACGTTTTACACCATGTATCATGTGGCCGCCATCCTGTTCGTCCTGATCGGCGGCTTCCTCATCGACCGCCTGGGAACACGCAAGGCCAGCCTCGCGTTCTCCCTCCTGGTGCTCGTGGGGGCGGTCGTGGTCTGGCAGGCCCGCTCGATCCCGGTCATGTACCTGGGGCGTTTCATCTTCGGAGCCGGCTCAGAGCCCCTCATCGTCGCCCAGAGTGCCATCCTGGCCCGCTGGTTCAAGGGCAAGGAACTGGCGCTGTCGTTCGGCATCGCCCTCACCGTCAGCCGGCTCGGTACGCTCTTCGCCTTCAACACGGGTGAGCAGATCTCCAGCCAGTTCGGCAGCTTCCGCTACGCCCTGCTCGCTGCCGTTTTCTGCTGTGTGCTCTCTCTCCTGGCCAACTTCGTTTATATCGTCATGGACCGGCGGGGAGAACGCCTGCTCCGTCTCAAGGACAGCGAGACGGAGGACAAGATCGTCTTCAGTGTCATCAAGAAGTTCAAGCCCACCTTCTGGCTCGTCGCCCTGCTGTGCATGACCTTCTATTCCGCCATCTTCCCCTTCACGGCGCTGTCCACCGACTTCTTCGTGGACAAGTGGGGGATCGCCAGGTATGCCGAGTCCGGCGGAGGATTCCTGCACGGGGTCTTCAACAACTTCATGCACATGTTCAGCACGGCCGGCGGGATCACCGGGATCATCATCTTCGCCTCCATGATCTTCGCCCCGTTTGCCGGCCGCATGGTCGACAAGGTCGGGCGGCGGGCCAGCCTGATGATCCTGGGTTCGCTGATCCTGATCCCCAGCCATGCCCTTATGGGCCTGACCCGCATCAATCCCGTGTTCCCCATGATCGCCCTGGGAGCAGCCTTCGTGCTGGTCCCGGCCGCCATGTGGCCGTCTATCCCACTGATCGTGAGCAAGGAACGGGTGGGAACCGCCTTCGGTTTGATGACCGCCATCCAGAACATCGGGCTGGCGGTCTTCCCGCTGCTCAACGGACTGCTGCGTGACATCACCAAGACCTACACGGCCAGCATGCTGATGTTCGCCGGCCTGGGTGTCTGCGGATTGATATTCGCACTGTGGCTGAAGCGCACCGACGCCAGGAGCGGCAGGGTCCTGGAAAAACCCTGAGAAGAGTGAACACCTGCCCACACTGCAGCTCCCCCATCCCCACCGGTGTCGCCCGCTGCCCGAAGTGCGGGTCCGAGTACTGGGAACCAGGGCAGGTCCCGGAGCCCGATCCCCAGGGAGGACCGGAAAAGACGGAAGACCAGGAGGGCTGCGCGTCCATGCTGATGCTCCCCCTGCTCGTCTCCCTGAGCGTGACCGCATTCCTGATACTCACAGGTTTTGTCCTGAACGCCCTGGCCCGGTTCGAGAGCCAGCAGTTCAAGCTCCTGTGGCTGGCAGGTTCATGCGCGGCGGGCCTCCTCTTCTACCGGGTAATCCAGAGGCATAAACAGAAAAAAGAGCAAAACAGGCGCCTCTAGCCTTATGCGTTCTCGGAGATATCGATACGAAACAGAGTGAGTAAAGGAGGTACGGAGCCATGAAAAAACTGTGCGTCATACTGCTCGTCCTTGTCGTACTGCTGGGTGCGGGCCTGGGATACGTCTATTTCAAGTGGAAGAAAGACCTCACGACCTGGGACATCACGGCCGCGGAACGGATCTCCGGCCTCAGTTTCACCGGGGAAGACCGCCGGATGATGCTGGGGGGCCTCAAACGCAACCTCTCCAGTTACCTGGAACTGCGCAAGGTAGAAATCCCCAACAGCATACCGCCGGCCCTGCTCTTCGCTCCCCTCATTGCCGGCGAAGAGGGACCCTTCGTGCGTCATCGCATCGAGATCCCACCAGATCCGGACCTCGCCGTGCCGGAGAACCCGAACGAGCTGGCCTTCTATCCGGTCACGGCCCTGGGGCGGCTCATCCGGGGGCGCAAAATCACATCGCTTGAGCTGACACGGCTCTATCTCGACAGGCTCAAAAAATATGGTCCGGAGCTCGAGTGCATCATCACCCTGACTGAGGATCTTGCCCTGGAGCAGGCCCGGCGGGCCGATGAGGAGATCGCCGCCGGCCGCTACCGCGGCCCCCTCCACGGCATCCCCTGGGGGGCCAAGGACCTGCTCGCCACCAGGGGATTCAAGACCACCTGGGGGGCCATGCCCTACAGGGACCAGGTCATCGACGAGGACGCCACAGTGGTGAAGCGGCTGGAGGAGGCAGGCGCCGTCCTGGTGGCCAAGCTCACCATGGGTGCGCTGGCCATGGGAGACGTGTGGTATGACGGCAGGACCCGCAATCCCTGGAACCTGGAGCAGGGGTCGAGCGGCTCCTCCGCCGGTTCTGCCGCGGCCACCGCCGCCGGCCTGGTCGGATTCGCGATCGGCACAGAGACCCTGGGATCCATCGTGTCTCCCTCGACCCGCTGCGGGGTCACGGGGCTGCGGCCGACCTTCGGACGCGTGAGCCGGCACGGGGCCATGGCATTGAGCTGGAGCATGGACAAGATCGGGCCCATCTGCCGGAGCGCGGAGGACTGCGCACTGGTCTTCAACGCCATCTACGGCCCGGACGGGAAAGACAGGACGGTACTCAACCATTCATTCCAATGGATGTCCGGACGAGATATAGCGACCCTCCGGATCGGTTACCTCGAGGAGTCCTTCGAATCGGAATACGACAACAAGGAAAACGACCAGGCCGCGCTCGATACCTTTCGAGAGCTCGGAGTGGAGCTGATCCCGATCCGGCTGCCCGAAATGCCGGTCGGGGCCATGCGCTTCATCCTTTCAGCCGAGGCGGCCGCGGCCTTTGACGAACTCACCCGCTCGAACCGGGACGACCTATTGGTCAGGCAGAGCCGCAGAGCCTGGCCCAACATCTTCCGCCAGTCCCGCATGGTGCCGGCGGTGGAGTACATCCAGGCCAACCGGCTCCGCACACTGCTGATGCAGCGTATGGAGGAGCTCATGCGCGACATAGATGTCTACATCGCGCCCACCGGGGCACGGAGCAGCAACCTGTTGATCACCAACCTCACCGGGCATCCCACAGTTGTCCTCCCTCAGGGATTCGACCCCGAGGGGGGCCCGACCAGCATCCAGTTCGTGGGGAAGCTCATGGGAGAGGCCGACGTGCTGAGCGCAGCCCAGGCCTTTCAAGAGGCGACCGGCTTCCACCTCCGGCACCCGGACCTGGACGCCAACATCGCGTCCTTCAAAGCCACCTTGGCGGGACAGGAGGAAAACCAGCGGGATTAGTCCGGCAGGATGTTGGGCTCATTGAACCAGGAAAATACGACTACTAAAAAAAAAGGACTCCGGATCAGAACAGCCCGGCGAAAACCACATCAGCATTAAACAGCTCACTCGACCGTCGGCGTGTGCTCCAAGGGATCGTTTCCTTGACGTTGAGATAGAACCAGAACTTGTCGAACAGGTGAAGTTTCTTCAGGTAGAAATCCGCGTAGTCCGAAATGTTGTCGACCAGTACGTACCCGACCTGCTTGTCTTCGTCATCCAGGACCAGGATCCGGATGCTGTCTTCCAGCTCTTCCAGCGAGCCGTAGACCTTGGCGTTCTCCCTGCCTTCCCAGCCTTCGTTGTCATCGTACTTGAGCTTGTCCAGGGCCTCGAAACCGTCGCGCGCGTGGAGGTTGAGGTACTCATCCATAGTCGGCTCTTCGGTCCGGGTGAAGACGCTCCGGTACTCGCCGGTTGTCTCTTTGATCTCGATAGTGTCAGCGATCAGCACCGAAGGTTGTTCGGGCCTGATCTCTCCTTCGACCCTCACTTCCTGGCCCATGAGGGCAGTGAGGTCGCCACCGTCCACGGTTCCCTGCACCACAATGTCAAATCCCTGGGCCTCGGGCATGAAAAAGAATTTCCCGATGGCCAGCTTGGGGGTCCCCTCGAAAACGAGCTTTCCCTCGTCCACCTGGAGTGCCTCCTCCGGGGTGCTTTCTTCCGCCTGCTGGCATGCGATAGAGCCCGAAACGATGAGTGCAAACGCCAGTAACAGCCCCAAAGTGAGATGCATCCTGCCTCCGTTGCTTTTCACTAAAGCCATGGCTCTTACCTCCAATTGATGGTCTTTCTCGTCCTTGTCATCCAGGGAATGCACACCTGCCTAAAAGTAGGATTCTTTATACCACCGTGGTGGAGAAATGTAAAGCAGAAATTGAGGGCGCTACTTCTTTCTTACCCGGGAGCCGGACCGCGAAGAGGAAGAGGTTCGAGCGGAGCCTGTACTCCTTCCCGAGGGGCGCGAGGTACGACCTGAGGACCGTACGGACGAAGAACTGCGCGCAGAAGACCCCCGAGCGGAGGTCGATCGCGTGCTCCGGCCCATGCTGCCCGATGAACGGCTCGGGGAGGACGCGACCCCTCGGCTCGACGAAACTCGGCCGCGGGAGGCACTGGAACTCGAGGACGAGCGGTTCGTCGAAACGCTGCCGCGGGAGGCGGTTCGGCTGGAAGAGGATCCACGGCTCTGAATGGTGGATCGGGACCGGCTCGCCGTTCCGCTGCGGGAGGGATAGGCGCCGCGGGAGGCACTGGAACTCGAGGACGAGCGGTTCGTCGAAACGCTGCCGCGGGAGGCGGTTCGGCTGGAAGAGGATCCGCGGCTCTGCGTGCCAACGCCTCGGATCGTACGGCTGGGATATGTACCGCTGGAACCGGAGGTAGACTGGGAAGATGCCCGGCTCTGTGAAGCAGCGGATCGGCTCGCCGTTCCGCTGCTTCCGGACCTGGACGCGGTTCCCGAGGAAACCCGGGACGTGGAGGAACGCCCGTAGGTCTTGAGCGATGACTTGGAGGAGACCCGAGCCATCCCGGCAGAGCGAGAGGTCCCGGCTGCCGCGCCGGCGGCGGGCTGACGGGACGAGAGCTGGACCTTTCCCATTCCCCGGGTCTGGCTGCCGCTGAGGGCGACACGGGAAATATTCGGGTCCCTCAGCTGGTTTTTCCGGACCGTGACCATGGTCCGGGAGTTCAACGGATACGAGCCGTAATAGCGGTCGCCGTAGTAGTGATTGTTGATGATCAGTCCCGGATAGCCGTGATAGCTCAGGGCACTCCAGCCATAGTGGTGAGCGCCGTGATACCAGTGGACCCAGGCCGGCCCCCATCCACCGCGGGGGATCCAGTACCAGCCCATCCCGAAGCGCCACTGCCAACGCCCGTAATGCGATACACACCAGCCCCAGGAGTACGAAGATACCCAGGTGTAGCCGATGACAGGATACCAGACCCAACGTCCGTAGCTGTAGGGCCTCCAGGTTTCATGATAGACGTGAGGCACCCACACATATCCGTACGGGCTCTGATAACTCCAGCGGCCGCCGTCGGCGAGCTCTCTTTCATAGGCGCCCAATTCTTCGGGAAGGTAGCCGCTTCCCGCCGGCCTGGCCAGAAGAGCGTCCCGGCCGCGGTTCCAGTCGGAAAAGGCATCCGTGTACTGGGACAACTGCCGGGCGGGCCCGAAGATGAACCGGCCCTCGGAGGCGACCACACGCTCCTGGGCATTCACCACCTCGGACGTGTTCTCTCCCGCCGCCTCCATGGAACCCTCGATGACGTTCAGTTCCGTCTCCCCATTCTGTCCTGTGCGGATGCGATACAGCCCTTCCTCCATAACATAGAAAGAGGCATCCTGCGTATGCAATTCGAAGCCCTGGGCCTCGGCCAGATAGGAGATGCGCAGAAATGCCTCCCCACTCTTGAGGTGCAGCTTCACGAAATCCAGGTTCTGGGTAGGCAGCTGGATGACATCCACCTGCGTTTGCCCGTCCAGCCGCAGGTAATTCTGTTCCCCGAAATGGATCTCGAGCCGCCCTTCCCGGGTTCCCAGCTGATCGCCGGCGATCACCGCCAGGTTCACGGTCCCGGCTTCCATGCCCAGGTCCTGAGCCCTCTGGACATAGGTGTCTCCGCTGACATAACTCATCCGGGCATAGCTGTTATCGTAATATGTTTTTTCCTGAGCCGCGGCCCAGGAAAAGAGCAAAAACAAAGATACGGGAACCAGGATCCATTTTTTCATGGTGCCTCCTCACCCCAATATATGCAATATTTATGCCAATCCGGCTTCCCCAGGGAGCCCAGCCGGGTGCTGTCCTGGATCGAGGACGATTGGACACGGGCGGCGACATGTCGAGACAGAGATGTGCACCGCTCAGGAATACCAGAGAAAAAGTCGACCCCGATCGATCTCGGGAGGGATGAAGGGATGGAGATAGAAGGCAGGCTGCGAGGCCTCTTCCCCCCGAAGGGGCCCCACTGCCTTAACCGTCGGTTACTTTTTTTTCAGGATGGGCATACCGGTTCTGGTGGTCTCGATGACTTTGTAGCCATCAGGGACCGCATCCAGCGACCCATCTCTGATATCGCGGGCAAAAAAGAAAATCCGCTGCTGCCGTCCTCCCTTAAGATTCACATCCTTGAAGTGGAGATAGTATGTGACCCCCTTGGAATTTTTGAACTCGTACGCCATTTATCTTACCTCCATTAGAGATTTGTATGCTGAAAGTGCTTCCCACTCTACAGCCAAGTCCGTAAGACCCCATCAGGTAGAACGTTCTCGAGGTGGCGTGTTTGCCGTTTTGCCCCAATCTCTCCCTGCCGTACTTTCAGGTCTTGACCCATATGTATAGCATATATTTGACAATGTCAAGAGAAAATGTGGGGTTTTTCTGGGGAAAACCGTGTGTTATAATGGCTCCGGCTCCCGTTTTCAATCCCCGTCGGCAGGCAGGCAGCCCCAAGCCCCATCGAACAGGAGAACGATATGGATGCACAGACCAGGCTCGCTAACCGCTACGAGAGGATCTACACACAGCTCCATGAGCTTCTGCCAAAGAGCCGGGACGGCGTGGCCCACATGGCCACCGTTGCGGCCCTCCTGCACCACAAGATGCCGCACTATTTCTGGACAGGATTCTATCTACTCAAGCAAAAGCTCCTGGTGGTGGGGCCGTACCAGGGTCCGGTGGCCTGCCAGGTCCTGGAAGGACCCGAAGGCGTGTGCTGGGCCGGGGTTCACAGAGGAGAGACCCTCATCGTGCCGGACGTGCACCGGTTCCCGGGTCACGTAGCCTGTGACAGCCGTTCCAGCTCCGAGATCGTGGTCCCCCTGTTCACGGAGGAAGGGAAGGTTTGGGCCGTGCTGGACGTGGACAGCACACGCCTGGATGCTTTTTCGGATGTCGATGCGGCCTGGCTCGAAAAGATCACGGGGCTCCTGATGCCGGAGGCATAGGCCTCTGGGGTCAGGATCTCCGCCAGTCGACCACGATCTTTCCGGCCACCTCCATGAGCAGCTTGGCCGCGGCCGCGGCCGTGATCCCCGAAGGGTCGCGAGAAGGGTTGACCTCGACCACATCCATCCCCACGATGTCGGCCTCGAGGCGCTGCAGGATCCTCAGGGCCTGACGCGTAGTCATCCCCCCCGGCTCGAGATGGGAGACCCCGGGCGCGTAGGCAGGGTCCAGGGCATCGATGTCGAAAGATATATACAAGGGGCGCCGGAAACTCAGGGCCAGATCATCTTCCAGGTCCCTCATCTCCAGCATGCGGACGCCGAAACCTGCGGCCTTGGCCCGGTGGGCGGGGGTCGCGGAGCGGATCCCCACCTGGACCAGTCCATCTGACAGCCCCTCCTCCAGGATCCGGGCAAAGGGACAGGCGTGGGAATGAGGATCTCCCTGGAACTCTTCGTAGAGATCCGGATGGGCATCGAAGTGCAGGATGTCCAGCGACGGGTACGTCCGTGCCAGGGATCGTACGATCGGATAGGTGATGGAATGATCCCCGCCCAGGATCAAAGGGACGGCCGGGTGATCGAGGACCTCTCCCAGTCTGGCCTCGATCCGTCCCGACACCTGCGCGAATCCGCCGGAGGCGTCTACATCACCCAGGTCGACCAGGACCGCATCCCGGGACAGGTCGGCCCCCAGCTCGGTATAGCCATTGATCATGTCCCCGTTCGAAGCGGCGCGGATGGCCGTGGGGCCGGCCGCCGCTCCCCTGAGATAGGAAGACTTCTCGTCATAGGGGATGCCGAATACCGCCAGGTCGTACCTGTCGCTCTCCTGAACAGCGCCTCCAAAATCACCCATTTCAGCCCTCCTCCTGATCCCCCTCCGACTTCTGAGTAATGAGCAGGCCCGCGAAACTCACCGCCGACCGGGTCGGTTCCTCCTGCCAGAATTCATAGTCCAGCAGACGGCCTTCGACGTTTTCGAAGAGCTCCAGCATGCTGGCCACGGCCGAAAACCCGCAGACATGATACCGGTCACCGACCCTTCGGTTCTCCTCCCAGAAGCCCGACACATCCCCCCGGCAGAGGGCCTCGATCAAGGCCATGTCGTGGGCCCGGGCCTCCGGCAGGAGAGCCTCCGCGCCGGTTTCGTGGCCGAATTTCATCCCGATATGGGAAAAGTCCACCCCCGCGATCACCAGCGTGTCAGGCTCTATCTCGATGAGTTCCTTCAGGGTATTAAGGAAGCCCCGGATGTCTTCCTGGCCGGTGGGCCGCGAAACCCGGTCCAGGAGGTCGTGAAACGACCCGCACAGCACAGGCAGGACCGTGAAGGCCTCTTTGAACAGGTGCTGGCAGAAGAGGAGCTGGAACTCCAGAGAATGTTCGCTGCGGTGGACAAAGTCGTCGGGGCTCACCGAGCTTCCCCCCGCCTCCCTGAGGGATCCGGCCCAATCGCCTTCGCTCTCCACCTCACCCAGCGGCGTGGCAAAGGTTTTCTCGGACAGGGAAAAATGATGATCGTGAAGGCTGTGCCCCGTACCCAGCAGCACGATCCTCCTCGGAGCGAGACCGCGGAGGGCCCCGTAGGCCCGGGCGTACACCCTCCGCCCCACGTTCAGGTCGATGTGGGGGGCCACCAGGGCCAGGGGCCCCTCCGAAAGAGGATGGAGGTCCTCGGCTTCGCCTCCGGAGGCCATCAGGTCTTCCAGGAAGGCCTCGAGAGCCGGCCGTTCGGCGGGATAGGCCGTGCCCGCCAGATGGGCCGGCCGCACGGCCAGCCCGACATATTTCTGCACGATCCGGGCCCGGGCCCGGCGGTACCGGGGAGAATCCAGCAGCATGGCCTCGTCCAGCTGTTGGATCATGGACTGGATGGCGTCCAGCCCGATGTAAACATTGTTGTTGCGGCGCATGAACTCCAGCTGGATCTCACCGAGGCTGTGCTCCCCGCCGATCAGGCGGAGGAGGAGGATTCCATCCTCCTGGAGCAGGATCGGCTCCGGGATCAGACCCAGGGAATCCCTGACCATGAACACCGGCTCTCCCCGATAGGAGGTAGGTATAACTTCGATATCAGGACGCAGGCGCGGCGTGTCCTCAGCCATCGCCCCTTGGCTCCCCCATGCCTTTGAGCGACTCTCCCTCGAGCCGGGCGATGATCACGGCCCCGCAGCTGTCGCTGAGTACGTTTATCGTGGTCCGAAACATGTCCAGTATGCGGTCGACGGCCAGTATCACGGCCACGCCTTCCAGCGGGAGGCCAACGGCCTTGAGGATGATGGACATCATCACCATCCCGCTCATGGGGACACTGGCCGCGCCGATGGAGGCCAGCAGGGCCGTCAAGACGATGATCAACTGCGCCCCGAAGCTGAGTTCGAACCCGTAGACCTGGGCGATGAAGATCGTGGCCACGCACTCGTACAATGCCGTGCCGTCCATGTTCACGGTCGCGCCGATGGGCAGGACAAAGCTGGCGATCTTCCTGGACACGCGTGAGTTCCCCGTGACCGCATCCATTGTCAGCGGCAGGGTGACGATGGTGGAGCAGGTGGAAAACGCCATCATCAGGGCGGAGGGCATCCCCCGGTAGTGCTTGAGAGGATTGACGCGGCCTACCAGCATCAGGAGCAGCGGCAGGTTGACGAAGGCATGGATGGCCAGCCCGACCAGCACCACCGCGAAGTAGAAGCCCAGGGACCTGAAGGCCTCGAATCCGGTCCGCGCCACGATGCGGGCTAGGATCCCGAAGACTCCCAGGGGCGCGCTCCAGACCACGAAGAAGGTCAGCTTCATCATGGTGTCGAAGGCGGCCTGGAAGAAGTCGCTGAGCTGCATCCGGGGCTTGGGATTGAGACGGGTGATGAAATACCCGAACAGGATGGAAAAGAATATGACCGGAAGCACGTCTCCCTGGGCCAGGGCCGCAAAGGGATTCTCCGGGATGATGCGGATAAGCAGCTCCCCGATACCCTGTTCCTGGGCCGCGATCTGTACCGGCGCCGCCTCCAGGCCGATCTCGGCGCCCACTCCCGGCTTGAGGAGGTTGACCAGGATCTGGCCGGTCAGGATGGCCAGCAGGCTGCTGCCCACGTAGTACGCGAACGTCTTCAGGCTCAGCCGCCCCAGGCCTGCGGCGCTGCCTACGCTCACGACACCCGATATGATGGACGTAACGATCAGCGGCATGATGGCCATGCGCAGCAGCCGCAGGAAGATCTCGGCCATCGGGTCGGCGATGGGCAGGATCCCTTCCCCGAACACGCGTCCGGCCAGTATGCCCAGGAAGAATCCGATGAATATGAAGTGGGTCAGGGATAGTTTTTTCATGCCGTTGGCTAGAGTATTATATCAAAAAAGGGAATATTTCCCAGCAAACGTTGAACCGGCACTGATAAGGGATGCAGCGACCTTCGGAGATTTAGCCTTCCGAGGATGCTTTGCGAGGGAACCTGTAAAGGCGCCGAGGACTGTTTGAGCGCAGCGAGTTCCGCAGGCGCCGAGCAGAGCATGTGAGGAATGGCGTTTAAAATCTCCGGGGAGCCAATCCCTTATCAGTCTAGACTACTCCCGCCTTGTGGAAAGGGGGAGTAGAAGGAGGGTGGGAGAGGATCCTCGTCCCCTCCCTTTTTCAAACCTCGACTCTGCCTTGGATGAGGTGAGTAACCGGCCTTTTGGGGGCTCGGTCTCGATCATTTTGGCACAGGGGGTATTCAGGGTCAATCACCCCTAGCGATGATATGCGGGGTGAAAAATCGATTAGCCGGTGCTATAATAGGAAGCTATTTTTTTTTGGAGGAGAAATCATGCAGAAACTCGGCCTTATCAAAACCGACGAGGACGCCATACGGCTCCTGAATATCGCCTTGGAACACGAGTGGGCGGTCAGCTTCGAATACACCATCCACGCTTACTCCATGCCCAAGGCAGCCTTTTATTATGATGACCCGGTCATGAAGATCCGCCAGGACGCGCGGGCGCAGACCATCCAGATCGGGATCGACGAGATGTACCATGCCCTGCAGCTGGGGCTCGTCATCCAGCAGATGGGCGGCACGCCGTCGTTCAAGACCGACGAGGTCATCCGCTATCCCCGCATCCTCGACAACCTGAAGCGGGACAAGATGACGGAGGACCTGGTGACGGACCTC
>CBFDBC010000007.1:0-37421 GCA_965602945.1 uncultured bacterium
GCCTTGGCCGCCAGGCTCTTGCCGCCGCCCTGTACACCGAGCAGCAGCATCCCCCCTGAATGCATGATCCTTCCCAGATCAGCCATAAATCTCAGCGACTCTTTTCGGGTAAAATTACCAACCGTGCTCCCGAAAAAGCAGATGAGCCGATTGCCCTCCCCGGGAATCAGATCGAGCTGTTTTTCAAAATCAGCCACCACTCCATGGACCCGCAATCCGGGAAATTTTTTGATCAGGATCTCCGTCGAATCTTCGACCGCTGCCTGGTTGACATCCACGGGTAGATAACGGACAGATCCCAGATTCCCGGCCGGGATGGATTCCAGCAGAACAGAGATCTTCGAGCTGTCACCGCTCCCGAGCTCTATGATGTCGCAGTCCCTCAGTTTTCCCGCGATCTGAACCGATGCGTCCTTGAGGATATTTCTTTCGGTGCGGGTCAGATAATACTCGGGCAAAAGAGTGATCTCTTCAAACAGGCTGGCTCCCACTTGGTCGTAAAAATATTTACTCGAAATGTGTTTGTGATCGGACCTGAGGCCGTTGAGTATCCCCTCTATTACTGCATCCTCATTCTGTTGGAGCAAGAAATTACTTATGGCAGCAGGGGCATCGGAGATGGAGGCATCTTCACGATAGTTCATGGATCAGTCACTCCGGCCTTCAAGGAATCCCAGTCTCATAGGGATTGCTGTCGTCACGGCTCCATTCGTACCAACCGCCGTCGAATACGGCAACATGCGGCCAGCCCATCAGCCAGGCGTTATAGAAAGCCTCACTCCCCCGCCATCCCGTACCGCAGTAGAACGCGTTTTGCTCGTCGGCCGTGATGCCGACCTCTGCCCACATATCTTCGATCTCGTGGTATTCGCGTGTAGTATGGTCCAGGTTGCGGTAATTCTCCATGTGATAGGCGTCGCTGCCGCAGTTCCCGAACACGGCCCCGGGTATTCGCCCTTTTTTTTCTATGTAATTATAGCCGCTCACCTCGCCGATAAACTCAGGCCAGCTGCGAACGCTCACAAGATTGTTGTTTTCGGATCTCAATATCGCTTTGGCTTCCTGAATATCCACCGCAAGTTCCGGGCAAGCGGGTATAGAGGCTCCGAAATCGGCCGCAGGGATCTTAGCCGTGTCCTCCCGGCTTATCTCGAATCCCTCATCCATCCAGGCCTGCAGCCCGCCGTTGAGCATTCGCACATCCTTCACACCGGCATACATCATGATAAAGGCACAGCGGAACGCGCCCAGATGCCCGGCGCTGCTCCCGGGAAACGGGTCGTTGACATCCGGGTTGGAGAACCTCCCGTACAAGACGACTGTAGTGTTCTGGGTTATGCCCAGGTTTTCCAGCGCCTCTTTGATCTCCTCCGGGGATCGGCGGTTCCACGTTTCCGGGGATTCCAGCAGGTTGGTGTCCAGGTCGATTGCATCCGGGATGTGTCCCTCTTCGTAGGCTCCCCTGTTGCGGTAATGGGCATGGCACACGACATATCTGTCATTGTCATATTCGGGAGCGGTACCGGTTAAGATGAGTTGATCGAGCCACCCAGCGGAAACCAGACGGCGGTGGTTGGCCAGCCTCTGCATAGGGTAATGTTCGTTTGCGGCCCACTCCTCAGCGAAGGAACGATAGGTCTTCACATCTTCATAACCGGATCGGATAAAGAGATTCGCCGCCTTCTCAGTTTCGATGTTGTCGTAGCCGTATAAAATCAGAGAATCCTCGGGGAGAATGTTTTTAGACCGTACGATCTCGATCCAGTCGATGTAGTTCGTCCATTTGAAGGGCAGGCTTTTCGCGCCTTCGATATGTCCGCCCCGCGCCTCGTTTCGAAGCCTCCAGCCGTTATAGGCATCAACCGGCCGGACATCGATCAGTTTGACGGCCGGATTTTCGGATTGAGCATACAACTCATCCGTAGACATCAAAACAGGTCGATCATACATGATTTTTTTCTTACTGCCCGGTTTCGGTTTTGAATTCTTCCTCCATCTGTTTCAAGCTCATAAAACGATCATTTCGATCCGTAGTTTTCCGCACATACCCGAACAAAACAAGCGTAACCAAGAGAATAATCCCATATCGAGCTTTTATCAAGGCTCTAAGGCAAGAATCTCTGGGCCTTCTGGATTTATTTATTTGAAACCGGCTGAGCTAAAATCTATGGAAAATTGGCATGATGGGAGGGAACAAGGAAGGAAACAGGCACCTTCTGCTGGATCGACCTGGCCACAACTGATCTGGCGGCCGCCAAAAAGTTCTATTCAGACCGGAGAGAGAACTCTTTATCTGCCTGAACGGGATTCTCCCCTCAGTGCCCTTATTCGAGTCATGACCTGGTCGAGGGTTTCCAGATCTTCGGGATCCGTGAAATTGAGTGCTCGATTCATCATTCTCAAAGCCCGGTCCTTATCGCTGAGAGCCAGGTTGTCGCCGATAGCTAGAAAAACCCGGATCGCGTATTTTTTTAGCTGAGCGTCCATGTCCTGGTAATCTCTGACAACAGGATCGATATCTTTGCAGTAAGGGGCGATTTTCGGCAGTGATTCCAGCGAGCCGATCTCTGCCAAGCCCTCGAGGGCCTGTCGTTGGTACCTGACGGTCTGCGCTCTCTCGACTACGGAGTGATATTTTTCCAAGGCCTCGCCGGTTCTTTGCTGTTTCAAGTCCGTTCCCGCTTGGGAAAGCATGGATTCGGCCTGTTTTGCCGTCAAAGGCTCTGCTGCCGCGATTGATTCAGCGGGCCCAAGTTCGCCTTCTCTCTGGACTTCGATAAAATTGAGCAGCGGGGCTTTGTCGAATCCCGGTTCTTTGCTGTGGGGAGAGAGCTCTATCGCCAGGTGACCGGCCACCTGAATGCTCCTGAATTCCTTGATCACAACAGCTTTTTCAGATCCTGACGCGGCCCTGATGTCAAAATCCGCAAGCTCTTCATTTCCCTGCAGGCCTATGCTAAAAACCCTCTGTCCGCTCTTGTCTCCATCCGGAGCTTTAAAACCGAGTCTGACCGTGTAGACACCGGGCTTTTCCCCCCAGACTTCATCTATTATGGGGATGTCGAATCGGGTCACTCCGATGGCGCCCGAGGTATAAAGCCAGGGCCTGTCCGAACCCGGGAAAGTCAGGTTTCTATGATCCCGGTTGAAGAAACCCATTCCCGGGAGGATCTTTTCATTCAAATCGAATTTCACCCCGTAATCGGGATAGTGGTTTTGGGTGTAGTTAGTGTCGGGGTTGGGATATGCAAACCAGACTCTTCCTGCGCTGTCCTTCATGTCTGAAGAGGCGCCGAGGTTGATGGCGAAATTCTTCACGGGAGTCATAGGCCCGTGGGTGATGAAGACCTTTCCCTTATCCCAGCGGCCGGGTTTGTGCTTGAGCACCACTGTCCCTCTCAGTGGGAACGAGCAGGTGCAGCCGGCACTGGCCTCCGGGAAAAGGAGAACCCCCCCGGCGGGTATCATGTTTATCCAGCATCCCGGCCGGATCCCTCCGAAGAGGGCCAGCCCGTCGTCTTTCTCAAAATCCGTGATCGCGGCGACCGAAGATCTGTAAAACAACATCGAGGCCGAAGCCGAAGTGATGGCGCAGGTATGGCCCGGGCGCAGATACTCCCAGGGAACGGTCTGTCCGCTTATGGGGTGTTCCCGAGTGAGGATGCGGCCGGTGTGGAGATCGCACATGCGCGGTTCGATAAAAACCCTGTTTCCCACGACAACGGGTCGTGTGCGGTAGTTGTTCGGGTGGGACCAAAGGACCTCCCCGGTTTCAGCGTCCAGGGCCGTCAGGCGCTTCCAGCGAAGAGCTCCCGAGTCATGACGCCACCAGTCATGGCTCCCCATGCTGGAGAAAAAGAGCAGCACACCGTTTTGATAGGCAGAGGCCAGGGTGTCGCCGCCACAGCCCGTAAAATCAAGCGTTCTTGACCATTTTATCTTTCCCGTCTCCTGATCCAGCGCAAATACCGTCCGGAAGTCCCGGAGTTCGGTCCGGACCGGGAACTCCCGGTTCTCAACATATTTACCTTCGCTGATTTGCCTTTGGGTCTCCCGGGCGGCACGGACTTTTACTGCCTGGGGCACGACGTTTTCTGCAAAGAAGATAGTTCCCAGGCCTTTGCTGATGGTGATATGAGCGATCCGGTTCCCCTGGTGCCGCCACTGCAGTTCTCCGGTTCCAGGATCCAGGGCGAAGACAGCGTCACTGACCATCAAGCGGTCGGTCAGCGCGCCTTCTGTGAGATTGTAATTTTCCCAATCGGGAAAATCGTTCATCATACGCCACAGCACACCGGACCTTTTAAAATCTTCGATCAATCCCTCCGATGGTTCCGGGTATCTATTTCGCAAAGCCTGGTATTGGTCCAGATACTCTATCGGGACCTCTCCCTCATCAATCCATTTACCGTCCTGAACCAGGGCCTCCTGCAGGCTGAGAAATTTCCTCGGTAGCGCCGCGGCGCGCGAGCCGAAAAGATGGGCATCGGTCGCCGACACGTGGGCCCAGCGAAAACTCCCGTCGTCTGTTGTATCCGGGAGTCCGATCTCGGAGAGGGTCTCTCCGGTGGCCGGATCGAGCCGGTAACAGCGGTCATATGCGCCCACGAAAAGAGCGTCCCTGGTCACGGAAAAATTCCCTCCGTCAATATCCGCCCGGGCACGGATCGCCCCGGGGATCTCTCTTTCCCAGAGGAGAGTCCCGTTATAGGGATCGTAGGCCATGACAACTTCCTCTCCCTGGATAAACATACGCCCGTCCAGGGAGAGCGGACTCTGGCTTTTGGCATGCCGGTCCACCATCTTCTTAGAGCCGGGCTCTCCGAACCAGAGGATCCCCAACGGACCCTGGACAAGCTCGTCGTCCGAGCAGGCGGTGTTCCCGGGATTTCCATACTCCTCGGTCCAGTCCCCGGCACCATCGAGACGTCCGCGGGTGTATGCCAGCCAGGATCCCTCGATCGTCTTCTCGACGGGGCCGCCGGAGACAACGGTCTCGAACCAGGCTGAGATTTCTTCCGGATCCGACCTTGCGGGAGGTCCCGAAGGTTCGCCCGGCAGGCTGAAAACGGCCACCCCGCCATAGGGCTTGAGGACTCGGAAGATCTCTTCCGGGGAGACATCTGTCCTGCCGTTTGTGAGCAGTTCCTCACAGACGATAAGGTCGGCGAAGTAGTCGGGCAGTGCTTCCGGATCCCAGTCGGCAACCACGATCCGATGCCCGTAAAGACCGCTTCCGGACAACCTCTGTCTTACGGCCGCTGTTTTTTTATTGCCTGAGGTCAACGCGATGACGTTCAGATCCGTCATGTGCGCGAGCTCATAGGCCAGCTGACCCGATCCGCAGCTCAAAACCAGGGCCCAGCCCTTTGCGACACCGGTCCTTTCGATGATGGTTTCGGCCGCTTCCCGGAAATATGCCTCTTTGTTCCCCCTGCCGTAGGGATCGGCCGCTGACAGCGCAGCAGCCGGCTGAGGGGAGCGGCCTTCTCCCTGTCCGAAGCATAGGATCCCCCCTGTCTCCGTGCTCACGAAAAGACGCCCGCCCGCCGCTGACAGGCCTTTAACATCTCCCGGGACCTCGGATTTCCACATCTCCTCCCCTGTTTGGGCATTGAAACCGAGGACTTTGTCTTTCCCGCCCGCGAATACATGATCTCCGGTGAGGATGATGGTGTTGAGGTCACGGCCAGGGGTATCCCACCGGAACATCTCAGGCTTGAGCAGGTTTTCGACTTCTGCCAAATCAGCTATCATCCGGGTGATCTCATCTCTCTGGCGTATCAACGGTTCGGATCTCTTTCGATCGACTTGTGCCAGCCGGTTGGATATATCGCTGAGCTGGGCCCTGAGCTCCTCCCTTTTTTGGCGAATGTCTTTGACCTGGTTCTGCTGCAGGCTCAGATAAGCGTGCCGGTTCAGCGCATAGATGCCATCCAGGGTCAGCGTATACGAGGTGTCGGGCGTGACCACCAGATCGATACCAGGGAACCAGACATGCATGTCTTCTTTTCGTTCACCTGTCTTTTGATCGTAGGCCCTCTTGGCGGGCGTTCCCGAAAAATCCACGCCCGCGATGAGATGCTCCCGGTCGAGGACGGCCCAGGTCCCGCCGATCTTTCCTCCGGGTTCGAGATAATAGAGAAAGTCGCCGTTCTTTTTGTCAAAAGCGGCGGGCATGGCGCGGCTCGAGGGAACATACAGAATCCCATCGGACGCCACCAGATAACCCTGGGGGGAGATCCCACCAAAGGCCAACTCGTGCTCCTGATCCCCTATGGTGTCGTTCTTCCAGACGATCGAACCGTCACGCGCATCGAGGGCACAGATGTAGATTCCCTCATAGGGGAAGACACCGGCGCCAAAATAGACGATTCCCGTGTCCACGAGAACATTTGTCCTGATGGGCCAAAATGAGATCATGCTCCCGTTTCCCAGGAGTCTTTCCGGGCCGGGGCCGGCCCGATATTTCCACAGGAGTTTACCGTGTCCGGCGTTCAGACAGTAGACATATCCGTCGTCGGAGCCTGCATAAACCCTGCCATCAGCGATAGTGGGGGCATAGCGGACAGGTCCATCGGTGAAAAAATGCCATTTCTCCTTACCCGTGGCCGCATCCAACGCACTGATCCTATGGTCCAGGGAAGATCCAAAAAAGACCAAACCGTAGGCCGCGGACGTATGGAACGCGTTGTCCATCTGCATCCTCGCCATCTCTTCTCCGGGTTCGGGCCACGCCGGCCGCGGTGATCGCGACGACTGGTATGACCACTCGAGAGTCAAAGGGATGGGGAGTGTCTCCTCCGAATATCCGCTGTGGGTCCTGTCATGCCGAAACGTCATCCAGCCGCTCCCGGTCCTGTCTCCCGGCCCGCACGCGCCTAAGAGGACCAGAATCAGACCCAGACTGAAAAGAGAGGGCCTTCTACTTATTTTTCGAGTCATTCCGTTTGCCTCCATTTTATAAATATGAGCTATTCACGTTTTAGACTGAGCCGGCCCTTTTCCAGGCGGATGATCCTTTCAGCGTAGGGATCGCAGTCCCGGCCGTGGGTGACAACGATGACGGTGCAGCCCTCGCGATGGACTTCCGCCAGACACCCGGCGATTTTGGCTGCGTTCTCAGGATCCAGGTTTCCCGTGGGTTCATCGGCCAGCAGGATTTCCGGTTTCTTGAGCATAGCCCTGGCGATCGCAGTACGCTGCTTCTCCCCTGCACTGAGTTCCGCGGGGAAATGGGCAGAGCGGTCGCCGAGGCTCATCTGTTCCAGCAGGGACCGGGCCCTGGATCTTGACACTTTATTCCCGCCGCCTGCATTGCCCGCGGGCAGCAGTACGTTTTCGATCACATTCAGATAGGGGATGAGATGAAACAGCTGAAACACAAAGCCGATCTTCTCAGCCCTGAATGCCAGTCGGATCTTTTTATCTATGCCGTATGGATCCATTCCTGCCACGGCTAAACGCCCGCTCGTGGGCCGGAGCATTCCACCGATAGTCAGAAGAAGCGTGGTTTTACCGCTCCCGCTGGGTCCTCGAATGACCGTGAATTGGTTACGTTCGACCAACAGATCGATTTCGTCCAGGGCTTTGATGATTCCCGTGGGCCTGCTGTAATGCCTGCTCACTTTTTCTAGAACGATCATGTCTATTCTTCACTCAAGGTTATGGCCGGGTCCTGGTATACTCCCAGCATGGTCGGGATGATCACCGCGGCGGCGCACACCATAGGAGACCCCAGAAGCGACCATATGAGCAGCTCCATCTGCGGTCTTATCGAGGATGCGGTGATCTGAAAGATCTGGGGGCCGAATTTGACAGAAAGCGCTGTTCCCAGAAAGAATCCGAGGGCCGCGCCGGCAAAACCCATAACCGCCGCCTTCCCCAGAAAGAGAAGGGCTATCTTCCCGGAGCCGTAACCCAGGGCACGCAAAATCCCGATCTCATGTCTGCGTTCGCGGACATTCGTAAGGGCCAGGATGCCGATCCAGGCCATGGCCGCGAACAGTATCAGCGGGAAAACATAACTGAAATACCGTTCCGCCATGATGCGCTGCTCTTGACGGGCGGTCGCCATGGACTGCATCAGCACGACTTCGGCACCGGGAAGGGCATCCTTGAGCTGTGCCCGCAGCTGGTCCAGGGAATCCATGTGATCGTAATCACCCACACACATGCACTGCAGAGCCTTGATCTCGTTTATGCGGCCGGGCATTCCCAATATGTTCTGGACATCCTTCAGAAGGCCGTATATCCGGATATCATCACGGCTGCCGGTTTCAGGCAGGCACTGGGCCACGGTGAATGGATGGTTTTCGATCTCGATGATGTCACCGGGGCGGAGGCCACGGTTTCCCGCCGGCTCAAACCCGACATAGACCGATCCCGGTTCAATGGAAAATGTCATTTGGGAGCTGGTTTTCCCGGGAGGGATCACCTCCGGGGCCATTCCTGTCAGGATAACCTCATGATCCGCCCAGGTGATGGTTTTTTGAAGAGTGGCGGTCAGATGGTTGTACGAAATCCCCGGATGATCAGCCAGGTCCTGCACATAGTGTTCCGGCATGGAAAGCTGCGAGAAACCGGTGATCCAGAATCTCTCCATATCGGTCTCCCGGGGTATGACCCGCAGGTTGAATCCCATGTCCCGCATCAGCCGCGTGGTCTCTCTCTGGGATGCCTCTCCCGCGGAAAAAAACGCGACGAACATCGCGGTGGCCAAAAGGATGGCGGTGAGCCCCAGGATGAAATTCGTTTTCCGATGACGGATCTCCCGGCCGATCTGCTGGACCGTCGTCATGGCCTTTCCCGCTTAGCTCGATTCCTGATATAGATCATCCCCAACAGGATAACGGTCAGGACGAATCCTGCCAGGAGGAGCGGGACGAGGGTGTTGAAGCCGGATCGTGACGCCCCTGAGGACTGAGGGCTGAGCCTCTGGGAGAGGGCGGGTGAGATCCTGGACGATCCCAACTTTTTGCCTAGAGCCAGAGCCTTTTCCCGGTACTGGCCAAGCTCACGGAGAGGCCCGTCCAACACCTCTCCCGATTCCGGGTCCAGATTGTTGGCCGCGAGGATGCCGGCAATCTCACGTTTGAGCAGGGGGTTCTCAGCATCAAAACCGAGGTATTTCACAACTTCCGCCTGTAAGCTTTCATCCCATCTGAGGGGGATACTCTGCCCGATCAGGTCCTTCTTATCCAATCCGCAGTCACACGACAGCCCGATGATCGTCAGCATGTCGGTGATCTCGGAAGCGCTGACCAGTGCGCTATCGAAAGGGGAATAGAAGATGCGGCCGCGTCCGAACAAGACCACGATCCTGGCCCAGTCCCTGTCCCCTGGATTGACTCCTAAACTCCAGAGAAAGGTTCTTTCTCTTGACGCCCTGTCTTGAGGAATGACAATGACGTGGGGTGGGGTTTCTATCCGCTTGGGCAGCTGGCTCATCACCGGTTTCATATTCCGGGAAGCCTGCTTGAGCTTCTCGAAGGCCGAACGGTTATCCTCCTGGTTCGGCCCTTCGATCAATATCAGAACCGCATAGGCCTTGACGATGTTGGCCAGTACTTCTTCGCGCACCGATGAAGAGACCGCATTCTGGAGCACTTCCTCTATGCTGTCCCGGTTGAATGCCGTCTCATCCGGAATCTTGAGATGCAGGGTCCGCTGGTCAGGTGACACCAGGATGAACGCCGGGGTTTCCTGAATTTCCCAGAACCGGTAGTACTCCATGGCCTTGTGATCTATATCTCTGGAAACATGTACGATCACAGGAAGAATATTGCTTCCGCTGATCACACGCCGGGACTCCTCTTTGAACCACTCAATACTCTTCGCAGGGGTTTGGTCATCGATGAAAAAGTAAAGCCTGTAGGGAAGATCGTCCAGATTCACAAAGCCGGCATCACGGATGTTGTATTCACAGGGAAAAACGATCACGAAAAGCCATATGATGCCCGCTGAGGTCAGGATAAGCCTTTTCATTTCCAGCTTTTTCTCTAAGGATTCCTATCATAAAAGGTTTATACGATTTAATCCAGAGCTCAGTCCCGTTCAAATACGATCCGGCCATCCACGATCGTCATCATGATCCTCATATTCAAAACATCGTGGGGATCGTTTTTCACGATGTTCCGGTCGACGACCACTATATCGGCCAGCTTGCCCGCCTTCAGGGATCCCCGGATAGAGTCTTCCCGCATGCAGGCATAAGCACCATTCAGGGTGAAACACCTGATCGCCTCCTCCATGGTGATCCTGTGCTGAGGAAGCCATCCGCCTATGGGATCGCCTTCGTTGTTGGTCCGGTTCACGGCCGCATTCAACACATATTTGGGATCATTGAAGAATATGGCGCCGGCATTGCCGGGTATGTCCGAGCCGAAATTCATGACGATGCCCTTGTCCAGGAAGGTACGGAACGGGAAGGCCAGCTTCTCCCTTTCCGGGCCGAGCCGGTCGATGAGCCAGCGCATATCGTCGGCGACCTGGCTGGGGTTCGTCTCCACGATCAAATTCAGGGCCTTCAAACGGTCGAACTCGCGCGGCTGTACGATCTCCGCATGGATGATGCGGAACATGCTCATGTCGGCTCCCAGGTCCGCCTGGATCCGCTCGAGGACATCGATGACTTCCGATACTCCCCTGTCGCCGATGGCATGGGAATCCACACAAAAGCCATGCTCCACGGCATCTCGGCAGTGCTGGTAGAAGACCTCGGGATTTCCTTCCAGGCTCCCGAACGTGTCGGAATCGCTGTTGTATTCCTGGTAGTGCCCCTTGTAGTCGGGCCTGTCCGTGTAGGGCTCGAACAGCATGGCCCCCCGGTCTCCCAGGAAGCCGTCGTTGGCGCTCTTCATTCCCCCGAAACGCAGGAAATAATCCCTCTCCCCGGTCCTGGGATGCCGCCCCATGGTGAAACCCTGCTCGAACATCTCCTCTTTGAGGTCCAGCCAGGGCCTGAGCCAGACGCGGCAGGTCAGTTCCCCGTTCTCCTGAAGTTTGAGATACCGCTCCACCTCCTTGAAACTCCGGAACATGTCATGAAATTCGACGATCCCCATCTCCGCCATGAGCCTCAAGCCGGCGCGGTATTCACTCAGGATCCTCTCCTCTGATTTCGGTTTCACACACTTGTGTATCATGCCGATGGCCGGGGAGTCCTTATAGAGAAGCCCTGTAGGCAGGCCGCTCTCATCGAGCTGCATCCCACTCACATTTCCGTTCTCGAGTCCCGCGGCACGCAACGCCGCGGAGTTGGCCAGGAAGAGGTCCCGTTCATAGCTGTTCAACAGGCAGGGATTGTCCTGTGTCAAGGGATCGATGGTTTGCCTGTGC
Source organism: uncultured bacterium (assembly GCA_965602945.1). Lineage (GTDB taxonomy): Bacteria > Acidobacteriota > Aminicenantia > Aminicenantales > Aminicenantaceae > JAUXEH01. The sequence goes on from CBFDBC010000007.1 coordinate 11,341, forward strand.
GGCTCCCATCGCTTCTCGGCCCTGGGGCCATCCAGCTCGCCCCTGCCTTCCATCCACTGGATGGCGCCGCTCCAGTCCCCGCCCGTGATCCACTCGCCGGGCCCGACATTTTCCACCACCCTCCGGAGCTCCTTAACGAGCCCCTCGTCATCATCCACGTGCATGAGCTGGATATCGTGCTGCTGGGCGGCATACCCGGCAAAATGAACATGCGCATCGATGAAACCGGGCATGACGAACCGGCCTTCAAGGTCGATGACCTGTGTTGCGGGCCCGATGTGAGCGGAAGCCTCGGAATCGTCCTCCAGCACGGCCACTATCTCATTCCCCCTGATGACCACAGCCGAAGCCCAGGGCTGTTCTTCCTCCAAAGTGTAGACCTGGGCGTTTCTCAGGACCAGGTCGGCACCCGGATTCGTGCAGGCGCATAAGATCACTATAGAAAACAGAAGAGCCAAGAGTACTTTGTTCATGTCGGTTCCTCCCGGTAGCCTAAGCCTACCACCCGAAAAACGGCACCGTCAACCACAAAGGAATTGACAGGACATTTCCCACTGCATATGCTGTTTGCGAAGTGTCTCGTATCTGCACACTCTGCAGGCGCATCATGGCATACACATGAAGAATTTCCGGGAGGAAAGAATGACGAAGAATTTGAAGGTGTCTTTGGTTTTCGCTTTGGCTTTGCTGCTGAGCTTCTCCGCCGCGGCCGTGCTCTCTGCTCAATCCGAGGATTTCGCGACTCTGTTGGGGACCTGGGATGTCGAGCTGACTTCCATGGGGATGCAGATGGAATTCATTTTCAAGATGGATGGTGAGAAGCTCACGGGTGAGATGAATTTCGACATGGGCGCCGCTGAAATGGCGGACATCGCTTTTGAGGAAGGGAAGGTGACGTTCACGGCCTCTGTCGACGCCGGGGGGCAGATGATCGACATCGAGGCGGAAGCCACCATCGAAGGTGAAGAGATGACCGGCGTCATGTTCACCGAGATGGGCGAGGCCGAATTCGCGGGGACCAAGAGGAGAGATCAGTAGTTTCTGGGATTTCTGCGCCGATCACTGACCTTTGAGGTGCCGGCCGAAAAAGTCGATCATCTTCCGGAAGGCGAACAGGGTCTGGTATGTGGGCCCCAGGTCCCAGCCATGGGGGGCATCCGGCAGGACGACGAACTCGAAGTCCTTTCCCTCCCGGATCATCTTGCTGACAAGGCTCACCGAATCCATAAAGAGCACGACCGTGTCCCTGACTCCGTGGATAATCATGGCCGGGTCCTCCAGCCCCTGCGACCAGAAATAAGCAGAGGAATTCTCATAGGCCTGTTTGTCCTCGGCAGACTTCATGACCTCCATCTGGCCGGGAAAGGAGTGCCAGACATTGGTGGCGGGAGCCCCGGCTATTCCGCAGGCAAAGAGCCCCGGGTTCTTGAACAGGGACATGAGTGTGAGGAGGCCGCCGTAGCTGGATCCCCAGATCCCGATCCTGTCCCCCCGGATGTAAGGCAGTGATTTCAGGTAGCGGGCGGCCGCTTCTATGTCCTTGATGTCGACCACTCCATAGCCCTTTAACATGTCTTCTCGGAATTTCCGCCCGTATCCGAGGCTACCCCTTAAATCCAGGTTCAGCAGGACATACCTCTCCTTCTGGACCAGGTACTGATCCAGCCCCCAGGTGGGGTGCGCATCCCGGCCTCCCCACTGGTTCAGGACCGCGTTGGAATAGACCGAGCCGATGATGGCCGGGTATTGTTTCCCTGGGTCGAAATCGGGGGGGACCATCATCCTGATCCGGATCTCGACACCCTCCTCCCCTCCCGGGATCGTCCGGTACTCGGTCTCGACCCACTGGTAGTCCTTGAACTCGGGGCGGGGGGATTCGGTGATCCTGTTGAGCCTCGTGTCCCGGATATAATAGAGGTCGAAGGGAGTCATGGCATCAGAGAAAAGAGCACACACCTTTGCCCCTGATCTAGAGAAGAAGGGCCGGTAGACTCCGTCCCTGGCAGCCACCCTCTGTGTCTCTCCGCCTCCCTTGTGAATCTTGTATAACACTCTATTCTCAGGGCGTTCCGCGTTGGCGACAAAATAGAGGAAATCTCCCATGACCGGAAACGTCTCCAGGACCTCCCACCGCCCTGAGGTGAGCTGGTTCTTCCTCCCGTTTCTCAGATCCAGGGAGTACAGGTGGCACCAGCCCGATTCATCCGATGTCAGGGCGATGCGATCGTCGTCGATCCACTGCGAGCTCCAGATCCAGGAGAACGTGAAGCGGGGACTTTCCTCCGCGAAGGCGGTGACCGGATTCAGATCATCCGCATCGCACACATAGATGCGCCTCTTAGTGGCGAATTCCAGGGATTCCTCCATCATGAGTTTCCTGCCGGACGGAGACCAGGAAAAGGAGCGCAGGTTCTCCAATTCCAGGGGAATCCACCTGACCTTTCCCTCGGGCAGGTCCAGCACCGCGACCTTTACGGGATTGTCGGGATCTCCCGGGAAGGGCCGGGGCGTTTTACGCAACGTGACTTTCTCTTTCCCGAACTGCGGGATATCCACCTGCCTGATCCCGGTCCGGTCCTGCAGAAGAAACGCGATCCGCCGGGAATCCGGGGACCAGGACGCTCTATTTATCCCTTCGCTCCGGCCATCGAATCCGGTGACCTGAGAGCCGGTTCCCTCTTCGAGATCATACAGCCAGATGTTCCCCCCCAGCAGGAAGCTCAACGAACTGCCGTCCGGGGAAAGGGTCAGAGACCTCATCCTCTGTTTGCTCTTATAGATCTCCCGGGCGGAGAGATCATCCAGATCCAATGCATAGATGGACGTCCCCCTGAGATAGAAGATCTCGTCGTTCGTTCGCCCCCAGCAGAATCCTGATATCCCCTGCCTATCGAACGATGTCAGTTTCCGCGGTCCTGCCCCGGAATCCGGAACAAAGGCGTGAAGGTTCTGAGTTCTGCCCGAATCTTCGTCCCATAGGAACACACACACGCTCTCATCCGGAGACCAGAGAACCGCGCGAGGCGGAACCCCGTTCAGAGGAGTATCGGTGTAGAGTTTTTCCAGCGTGAGTTCCTCGCCTCCAATCAGGGTTGAAATAAGAATCGACAGTACCAGGAAATATCGGATTTTTCTCACGAGCGCCTCCTGGTTAGGGGTAGGTGATCCCGGTCAGTTTCTCTGAAACTTCCCAGAGTTTCTTTGCGATCGCCATATCTTTCGAGAGCTCGTTCGAATCGACTTTTTTCGGGAATCCCCTCATTTCCCTCCAACCCGATGGTCCATAATAATCGCAGGCCTGGACATCATCGGCGGCCGCGGCACACAGGGTTGGCAGGGCACCCATCGTGATATCCTGGGCCACGAAACGATTCAGGAAATTGAAAACGCCGGCATGTCTTTGCAGCTCTGTTGCGGTCCACCCGGGATGCGAAGAGAGAACCAGGGTAGTCGAGCCAGCCTCGTCTAACCGTCTCTGAAGCTCGTGAGTGAAATAGATGTTGGCGATCTTGCTGTCGCCGTAGGCCTTCATCTTCTTGTAGGGACGCCTCTCCCAGTGAAGGTCTTCGAAGTCCAACTCACCGTAATTGTGTGCCCCGCTCGACACATTGACGATGCGGGCATTAGGTGTGTTCTTGATCAGGTCTATGAGCAATCCCGTGAGAGCGAAGTGACCCAGGTGATTCGTGCCGATTTGGAGCTCGAATCCATCAGCGGTCTTGGAATAGGGCGGCATCATGACGCCGGCATTGTTTATGAGCAGATCCAGCCGAGCATAACTGTCCTTGAACTTGGCCGCGAAATCGCGGACGGATTCCAGGTTCGCCAGATCCAACTTCAGGACTGTGATGTCCACATTCGGGTGATCGGCCCTGATCTTGTCCGCCGCTGCATTCCCCTTTTCCAGGTTACGCTGGGCCATGATCACCGTGGCATTTTTCTCTGCCAGGACGCGCGCGGTCTCGTACCCGATACCACTGCTGGCTCCGGTAACGATGGCTACCCTGCCCTTCTGATCGGATATGTCGCTCCCGTCCCATTTTTGTTTTGACATCTTCTCTCCTTCAGTACGTGTAAAGTCCATTTTCCAGCAGATCCATCGCCGCATCGAACCTCTGCCTGGCGAGCTGCTCGAAGTTTAAATCGGGGTCGATCATCATCATCCCGGGCCGCATCATGTGAAAGAGGAGTATCAGCGAATCCAGCAGCACTGTCAGGGTGAGGACGTCCTTGCAGCGCAGCTTGCCTTCCGCGATGAACTGACCGAACCGTTCGAATAGCTCGGAAGGCAGGAGGTACTTCTGAAAGGTCGTCTGCAGCACCTCCGATTCCTCAAGAGCACTCCTCATATAGAGCTTGATGACCTTCGGGTGCATCAGAAGCCACAGGTCCAGGTGCTCCATGGACTTCCGGATCAGTTCTTTCGGGTCATCGATCTCTTCTACAGCCAGGGAGATGGCGCTGACCAATGGCTCGGTCTTTTCCTTGAAAAGCTCCTTGAGCAGCGTCTCCTTGTCGATGAACAGGGCCCGCACGATCGCTGGTTCCAACCCGGCCCTGTTCGCTATCGACTCGATGCTGGCCTGTGAGAGCCCGACTTCTGAAAAGTCATCCAGGGCCGCCTCTAAAATCTTCTTTTGTTCTTCAGACATTCTAGGCTCCTGTTCGTGATCGATCCTCTGTGCCGATCACTCATAGTGTATGGAATCAACGGGATCAGAAGCTGCGGCGCGCACGGCCTGGAAGCTCACGGTCAGGAGCGCGATCAAAAGCGCCGACAGGGCCGCTCCCACGAATATCAGCAGGCTGAGCGGCGTGTGGTAGGCATAATTCAGCAGCCAGCGGCTCATGGCATACCAGGCTGCCGGCCAGGCAAGCAGGTTGGCCACCAGGACCAGGATCACGAATTCCCGGGACAAGAGCAGAACGATGCTGGATTCCGTGGCCCCCAGCACCTTGCGGATGCCGATCTCCCGGGTTCGTTTTTCGGCCATGAAAGAGGCTAACCCCAGGAGTCCCAGGCATGCTATGACGATAGCCAGGGCGGTGAAGGCGCCGAACAGGGTTCCCATCCGCTGCTCCGCCCGGTAGAGCCGGTCGAAGGACTCATCCAGAAAGGCCGTATCCATGGGAAACTGCGGGGAGACTCGTTCCCAGGCCTGGCTCAGGCGCTGCAGCGACCCCGGCAGGTCCGCCTCACCCAGGCGGATCATGAGGTAGGAGTACGGCTCTACAGGGCGCAGCCGGATGAACAGGGGCTCGATGCGGGTGTTTATGGACTTGAAGTGGAAATCCCGAACCACACCGATCACGGTCCCGGGATCGTCCCACACGGTCAGGCTTTTCCCGACCGACGAACCTTCGCCCATCATCCGGGCCGCCGTCTCATTTAGGATATACGCCTCTTTTTCATCCGTGGGAAACTCCCGCGAAAACGCCCGGCCTTCAGCGATCTCCATCTTCATGGTGGCGAAGTAATCATGGGTGACGGTGGTGTTGTGGAAAAGGATGTCATCATTGGGGTCCTTGCCGGGCCAGGTGACGTTACTCGTGGAGTTCAGGATGTAGGTGGGCAGCTGACCGGCCGAGGTCACACCCAGGACAGCCGGATCCCTCAAAGCCTCCAGCTTGAAGGCCTCGTAGAACTGGGCAGTCTGGACTCCGAACTGCATGTGCACCACCTGCTCCCGGTCGAAGCCGAGCTCCTTGCCGCGGATGAAGTCCAGCTGGTTTTTGACCACGACGCTCGCGATGATCAGCCCGATGGAGAGGGCGAATTGGATCACGACCAGCACACGCCTGAAGGTGCGGCCCTTGGGCCCTCCCGTGGTCGAGGTTCGGAGCACGCGGACCGGATCGAAGCCGGACAGGAAGAGCGCGGGATAGATCCCGGCACCCAGGCCAGTCAGCAGGGCCATTCCCACCAGCCCAAGAAAAAAAGCCCAGCTCCCGCTGATCGAGAGCGTCATCGACTTCGCCGCCAGGTTGTTGAAGGCCGGGAGCAGCAGGGCCACCAGCCCCAGGGCCAGGGCAAAGGCGATCAGGGCAAAGAAGACAGATTCACCCAGGAACTGGCGGAGGATGTCCGAGCGGCGGGCGCCGGTGACCTTGCGCATCCCCACCTCGCGGGCGCGGTTGCCGGAGCGGGCCGTGGCCAGGTTCACGAAATTGATGCACGCGATGATCAGGACAAACAGCGCCACCAGGGCGAAGATGAAAATGTAGCGCATGTCCCCGTGGCCGGGCACATCGGCCACGTAGTCGGAATGGAGGTGTATCCGCTTCAGAGGCTGGAGGTGGAGCGTGGTGGTGGACTCGGGCAGGTGCTGGGTGATGAAGCCGCGGATCTTCCGGTCTGAGACGGCAGGATCCGCCGCCTCGCTCAGCTCGACATATGTGTAGTAGGAGTTGTTGCCCCACTGGTCGAGGCGCTGGCCGCCGAACTCCAGAAGCTTGAAGGGCATAACGAAATCGAACGTTATGTGAGAGTTTGCCGGCACATCCCGCATGATCCCGGTCACCACCAGGTCGAACATGTTCTCCAGGCGGATGACCTTTCCAATGGGGTCCTCGTCGCCGAAGTACTTCTCTGCGGTGGATTCTGTGATCACGAACGCGTTGAGCTGCTGGAAAACGGTTTCCGGGTCACCGTTGACCAGAGGGAAACTGAACATGGTGAAGAACGAGGGATCCGCCATGGCCAGTCCGCTCTCGTAGAAGCGCTTGTCTCCGTAACGGACCAGGAACCGGGGAGCTAATGTGAGCCGGCATGTATCTGCGATCTCGGGGATCTCGTCCTTGAGGGCCGGTCCCAAGGGGGCGGGCGTGACCGCCACCGGGAAGAGTTCGCCGCCGCTGTAGGTCTGCTGCTCCACCGCCCGGAAGAGGCGATCGGCTTTAACATGGAACCCGTCGTAGCTCATTTCGTCCCTTACCCACATCAGAATGAGGATGCAGCAGGCGATCCCCACCGCCAGGCCGGCGATGTTGATGAAGGAGTAGCCCTTGTATTTCCTGAGGTTCCGGAACGCCGTCTTTATGTAGCTGAAGAACATCATATCCCTCTTTTTATTCGGCTCTGATTTATGGCTAGGGTACCTCATCACGGGCCGATTATCAAAATATTTGACGGGAAAGACCCCTTTGTTATAAGTTTGCGCATAGGCTCGGCCAATGCCTGGCGACATCAGACCAAAGGAAAAAGATGACAAGAAACTCAGGATTCGACAACGAAAAGTACCTGGCGGAACAGAGTGCATCCATCCTGGATCGGCTCGAAAAGGCAGACAACAGGTTGTACCTCGAGTTCGGGGGCAAGCTGCTATTCGATTATCATGCCGCCCGTGTGCTGCCGGGATACGACCCCAACGTCAAGATGCGGCTCCTGCAGAAGCTGAAAGACAAGGCCGACATCATCCTCTGTATCTATGCCGGGGCCATCGAGAAGAAAAAACTGCGGGCGGATTTCGGGATCACCTATGATGTCGATGCCCTAAAACTCCTGGACGATCTCAGGGAATGGGGGCTCGATATACTGGGAGTCGTGATCACACGTTTCGACAACCAGGCGTCGGCAATCATATTCAAGAATAAGCTGGAACGCAGGGGCATCAAGGTCATCACACACCGTTACACACCGGGGTATCCCACGGATGTCGACCTGATCGTGAGCAAGGACGGGTACGGAGCCAACGATTATCTGCAGTCAGACAAGCCCCTGATCGTCGTGACCGGACCCGGACCCGGGAGCGGCAAGCTGTCCACCTGCCTTTCGCAGATGTACCACGACCATCTGCAGGGCGTAAACCCCGGGTATTCCAAGTTCGAGACCTTCCCCATCTGGGACCTGCCTCTGAAACACCCCGTCAACGCGGCCTACGAGGCGGCCACGGCGGACATCGCCGACTTCAACCTCATCGATCCCTTCCACCTGGAAACCTATGGGAAAGCCTCGGTCAATTACAACCGCGATGTCGAGATATTCCCCATACTCAAGCGCATCCTGGAGAAGATCACCGAGGCCGAGTCGATCTACCAATCCCCCACTGACATGGGGGTCAACTGCGCGAGCACCGGTATCCTGAGTGACGAGGCCGTGAGAGAGGCGGCCAGACAGGAAGTCATCCGGCGCTACTACCGTTACAGCTGCGAGTATGTCATGGGTTACGCAGACAAGGACACCGTGCAGCGCGTGGAGCTCCTCATGGAGGAACTGGGCGTGGGCCCGGAGGACAGGAAGGTCGTGGGCTTCGCCAAGAAGGCCGCCGAGGAGGCGGAAAAAAAGGGCAAGGGACATAAAGGGATCTTCTGTGGAGCGGCCGTCGAGCTCGAGGAGGGCACCATCATCACGGGCAGCAACTCCCCGCTCATGCACGCGGCCTCCAGCCTTGTCTTAAAGACGATCAAGCACCTGGCCGGAATCCCGGAAGAGATCCACCTGTTATCGCCCATCATTATCGAGTCTGTCGGAACCCTGAAGAGGGACATCCTGCAGGCGAAGTCCGTGAGCATGAACCTGGAAGAGACCATGATCAGCCTTTCCATCGCAGCGGCCACAAATCCCTCGGTCCAGCTGGCGCTGTCCAAGCTCAAGGAGCTCAAGGGATGCGAGGTCCACATTACACACATCCCGACCTCCGGCGATGAGGCCGGGCTCATGCGGCTCGGTGTCAACCTGACAAGCGAGCCGAATTTTTCGACCAAGGATCTGTTTACGGCCTAGAGACAGAACACATACCCTCTCAAGGGAGGATGCCCTATGAGGCGTGTCACAATCGTCCTTTTGATCGCGGCGCTGGCGACAAGCTGCGCTCCGGAGGAGCCTCCCCTGCCTTTCGGGGCGGTCCCCAGCGAACGCCAGATGATCTGGCACGACATGAGGTACCATGCCTTCATCCATTTCGGGCCAAACACATTCACAGACATCGAATGGGGGCATGGCGACGAATCCCCTGATGTGTTCAATCCCACCGAACTGGACTGCCGCCAGTGGGCGAGGGTCATCCGGGACGCGGGAATGGAAGGGGCGCTTATCACGGCTAAGCACCACGACGGGTTCTGCCTGTGGCCGTCGGAGCACTCCACGCACACGGTCCGGGAGAGCCGATGGCGCGACGGGAAGGGCGATGTCCTGAAAGATCTGTCCGAAGCCTGCCGGGAGTTCGGGATAAAATTCGGTGTCTATGTCTCCCCCTGGGACCGGAATCACCCCACGTACTTCACCGATGAGTACAACACCGTGTTCAAGCAGATGCTGGAAGAGGTGCTGACCAACTACGGCGAGGTGTACTATGTGTTCTTCGACGGCGCCTTCAGCGTGGGCCCGGATGGGAAAAGGCAGGAGTACGACTGGGAGGGCTTTGTGGAGGTCGTGCGCAGGTGCCAGCCCAATGCCGTGATCTTCAGCGACGGCGGGCCGGATGTGCGCTGGATCGGGAACGAGAGGGGATATGCGGCGGAGACCAACTGGTGCACGGTGAGGGAAGGGGCATTCTACCCCGGGATCGGTGGCGTGAACGACCAGCTCCTTACCGGTCATGAGGACGGCGGAATGTGGCTCCCCTCCGAGGTCAACACCTCGATCCGACCGGGCTGGTTCTATCACAGGGACGAGGACGACAAGGTCAAACCGCTGAGCAGGCTCGTCGACAATTGGTACCATTCGGTGGGGATGAACGGCTGCTTCCTCCTGAACCTCCCGCCCGACACGCGGGGCCTGATCCACCAGAACGACATCGCACGGCTGGCGGAGCTGAAAAAATACCTGGATGACGCTTTTTCCGTGAACCTGGCGGAGGGGGCCTCGGCCAGGGCGGCGAACACGAGGGGAAGGGCCTATGGCGAGAAGAAGGCTGTAGATGGTGATCCGGGAACATACTGGGCCGCGGATGATGATGTCTTGAGCGCATCGATCGAAGTTGACTTCGGCCGGCCGGTGGAGATCAACGCCGTCCTGCTCCAGGAGTACATTCCCTTGGGCCAGCGTGTGAGATCGTTCTCGATAGAGGTTCAGGTCGAGGGTGAGTTCGATCCGGTGGCGGCCGGCGTCACGGTTGGAAACCGGCGCATCGTCAGGTTCAAAACGATCTCAACGGAAAAACTGAAGATAAACTTTGAGGCCAAGGCCTGCCCTCTAATTTCCAATATCGAGGTTTACAGGGTACCTGAGACGATCGAGTAGCCAGCCGCGCTCTTCAGCCTTGAGCGCGCCATCCCGGATGGCCGCCTGAACAGCCGCACTATGGGATCTGTGGTTTTCGAAAGCCCGCACATCTAATAGTCCGTAGGAACGAGACGCACCGCTCATTTATACTTTAATCCAATACAGTTTTGTCTATAATTAATAAATATTTATTGACAAACGGCAATTAATTGCCTATATTAGCAATGATCAAACGTTCAATGGGTAATTTTGATGGAGGAACCATGACAATCGAAAAATCTGAGAATCAATCTTCTGCAGTGAGGGTATTTATCCTTTTAATCAATATTTCCTTGATCGTGGCTGCTGTCGTATTTTGTTTGTTAGCCATTTTTACGCCTCTTGGGCTGGCGGGTGTATTCAGGGATAATAAGGCGCCGATTGTTGCTGCCAGCATCTATTTCTGTGGCCTTTTGACCTCAGCAGCCTACCTTTGGATTATCTACTTTCTACGAAAACTTATGCTCACAGTCAAAGCAAACAATCCCTTTGACCTGGCAAATCCTGGCCGAATACGAAAAATCTCCTATGCTGTGTTTGCATTAGTACCTGTGGACATCGCTGGCAACATATTGATAAAAGGATTTCAAACAACATTCAATACGGTGAATTTTGCGGACTTGCTCTGGGGAAGTTTATTTAAGCTCATATTCCTGGGGTTCGGCTTATTGGTCATTGCCAAGGTGTTTGACCTGGGAGTAGAACTGCAGAGAGACAAGAGGATGACCATATAAGGAGTTACCCATGCCTATTGAGATCAATCTTGATCTTTTATTGGTCAAGCGGAAAATGACCCTGACAGAGCTCTCCAACCAGGTAGGAATAACGATTGCGAATCTTTCCTTTCTCAAGCAGGGACATGCCCGCGCCATTAGGTTTTCCACCCTGGGAGCCATATGTAAAGCATTGGATTGCCAACCCGGCGATATTCTCAGCTTTAGAGAAGAAGATGCTGTATGATTCCATACCGCGCTCCGACCATCACAACGATCTAATAATAAACAGTTTATCACCTTAGAAGCACACTTTCTAAGCCTTAAAAGCAAAGTTTTGGGCCCTAAAACAGTCGTCTAAGCTGTTCAGCTATTTGTTTACAGATAGCGGATCCAAGTTCTTGATCTTGTAGCGCTTGACCTGGAAATAGCCGATTTCCTGGTTGTAGGGTGCGCTGAAAACATATCCCCCCTTGATGATCCTGAGGTTTATCACTCCCGCCGGGACTCTCAACCGGTACGTGTGACGCCCCTCTGCATTGAAGACATCGAATTCATACCTCTTGTCCTCACTCAGATAAGAGTTGAGCCTTTGCGCGTAGATGTTTCCGTGTTCATCGATGCGCAGTTCCTCGAAGAAAGGCCTGAACTTTGAGATCAAAACCCTTTTCTCGAGCTCCTCTCTGGCCAGCTGCGTGGAAGAGGGCCTGCTTTTGATATTGCCCATGAGAACATCGATGATCTTGTCCCGCTCCCGGTTCGTGATCTTCTCGGCCGGCTCGTCCTTTTCGATGATCTTTGTGATGTTTCCATCCGAGTCCGCTACAAACAGCCTGTACTCCTCCGGAAATCCATAAACCGCGTAGTCCTGCACAGCTGGACAAAAACAAAGCTCCGGGACATGGATCGCGAACCTGTCCTTCCGGTTGAACATGGAATCCATCTTCGGTGAGTAGAACTCGGCCATCTTCTTCAGCACCTTATTCTGGTCGTTCATGAGCACGACACATTCGTAGAGGTCTTTCGGCGGCCGGATGGTCCTGTCTTCTCCCAGCAGCTCGCCTTTCTGAGTTATCTTGAAGCTGCGGGAGCTCATGGGTTTGGGGAACGCCCTCACATAAGTTCCGTCCTTGTCGAATATATGAGCCTTCGTTCTATCCTCTACATATGTGTTCCCCGCATCATCCAATCTCAAGAATGTCGGCTGGCTGAACTCCCCGGGGCCCTCCCCCTCTCTCCCGATGGTCCGGATATACGCGCCGTTTCTGTCGAATATTTGTATCCGGAAGCTGCCCCGGTCCATGACATGGATGTTTCCGTCTGCGTCGACATCCAGAGAAATCCATTTGTAGAACCGGAAATTCTCATCCTCTTCATGGCCGATAACGAGGTCTTCCTCCAGTTCCAGCTCTATTTTCCCGAAGAGAGGTTCTTCCGGATTCTTTATCACGGTCACGCCGTCCTCCTGCTCGATCGAACCCTGCCATTCAATTTTTTGATGCCCGAATGGAGTGAGGAAACAGAAAAGCAGCAAAGACACGAAGGAAATGAGCAGTACGCCTGATTTCATGTTTACCCCCTGTAGATCTGTCAGAACCTGATTCCAGTCTAGAAGCTCGAAGCCGAGTTGTCAAACCAACCGCCCGGGCGATGAAAAGGATAAGAAAAACACAGCGATTTTGCGAGCATTGGACCGGTTGTTTATCCTGTGATAAGCTTGTTTCAAGAGGAAAAATGAAAATATTATTAAAGAAATATAATCTTTGCGTGGTTCTGTTTCTGTTTCTGTTTGTGCCCGGTGGAGAGCTTTTTGCCTGTGACACCTGGGCGGCCCTGGCCAGTGCGACGGCCAGAGGGCTGACTATTCTGGCCAAGAACAGCGACAGACCACTTTTTGACTGCCAGCCTTTGATGTTCTATCCCCGCCAAAAGTGGCCGGCGGGATCCGAAATCGATCTGGGGCGCATCCGCATTCCCCAGGTGGAAGAAACATACGCCACTCTTGGCTCAAGCCCCTACTGGTGCTGGGGATATGAAGAGGGCATCAACGAATTCGGCGTGGCCATCGGAAACGAGGGTGTTTTCTCCAAGGAATTGGTTGAAAACATCGCCCTTTCCAAGAAGGGGCGAGGACCGCAGCTGGGTCCGACAGGAATGGATCTCCTTCGTCTAGGCTTGGAGCGGGGGAAGTCGGCCCGCGAAGCCCTGGATGTTATTACCGCCCTCCTCGAAAAACACGGACAGTTCGGCTCGGGACTCCCAGCGATGGGAATGGACGGGGCCTATGACAATTCCTACATCATCGCCGATCCCCATGAAGCCTGGATCCTCGAGACCGGCGGCAGGCGTTGGACAGCCAAGAAATTCACACAGGGAGTCACCTCCATCTCCAACAGGTTGAGCATTACGAGCGAGTGGGATATCGCCTCGCCTGACATTGTGGAGTTCGCCGTTGAAAAAGGATGGTGGCAGCAGGACAAAACCGACGAGTTTGATTTTGCCAAGGCCTATGCGGCCGACACTCCCCAGGAAAAGGCAAGGAACTACCGCGCCGGTGTCCGGCAGAAATGTTCACTGGGGCTGCTGGAAGAAAAAAATGGGGAAGTGACCCTGCGCTGGATGATGAGGATCGCCCGGGACCGTTCTTCAAATCCGAGTATCGACCTGGATCAGACCGCCAGTTCCTGTGTCGCGATACTGCCGAATAAACCGGACGAGCTTCCGGTTTTCTGGTGGGCGGCGTCGACTCCCAGCAGCAGTTGCTATGTGCCCTTCTTTGTCCATGGCAGCGGGCTTCCTGAGATTGTCAGCTCGGCCGGCACAATGGGCAAACAGATCGTCCAACCGAGCCGCGCCGGCCAGGATACATTTTCCGCCTCGTCCTACTGGTGGCTGTTCAAAGATCTGCGGGATATGACGAACATCGACTGGACCGGAAGAAATCCGATCGTGAGGGAGGAATTCGACGTTCTGGAGGAAGAGTTTGCCGCCGGAATCTCTGCAGTCATCTCACAGGCGGTAGATCTGAGAAAAGCGGGACAGATGGACGAAGCGGCAAAAGTCCTGGATAAATATACGGCTTCCTGCGTTGAAAAGGCGTTGGCCAAGGCCAACGAGTTGAGACTGAAGTTTGAAAAAGCCGGCGTCCCGGAGCAATTCAAGCCCTATATCGGAACATATATCGCCAATTTTGGAACCTACCAGAACGCGGAATTCGAGGTCAAGGTCCAAAACAACAGCCTGGCCGTGGACATCCCCGGTCAAGGAGTCGTCGAGCTAAAAGACCCGGACGATGAAGGAAAAAGGTATCTCAAAATATCCAACCGGATCGCGGTTTCCTTTGTTGAAGCCGGAAATACAGAAGTCACCGCTTTAAAATTCCACGAGTCCACCCCATTGCCGAGGAAGAAAACGGATCCCGAAGAACAGAAGAATATGGACATCCCTGATGAGTACGCAGAATATGTCGGGGTCTACACAATTCCGATGCAGAAACTGGAGCTGACCATAATGGTCAAGGATGGACATCTGGCCCTGGAGATCCCCGGTCAAGGCGTCATCGATCTTGAAGGCCCGGATGAGAGCGGCCGGTGGACATTCAGCGGGAACAGCAGCCGGACCGTCTCATTCGTAAAAAACAGCAAAGGCAATATTACAGCCATGAACCTGCATTCGCTCTTCACTCTTCCGAAGAAGATTGAGAATTAGAGATTATTAAATAAATATGTTAGCTTGGCCCGATCCCGATAAGAAATGGCTATTCATGGCGAAGAGCGGACACGGGATCGGAGGTGGCGGCTCGAACAGCTTGAACACTGATGGTCAGAAGGGCGATTAAAGTAGTCAGAGCAGCGGCGGCGACAAAGGTTCCAATATCCAGGCGAGTCCGGTATGGGTAGGCCTGCAGCCACTCCCGCATGACAAGCCATCCTAAGGGCCAGGCCAGCACATTGGCCAAAAGCAGCGATCTGAAGTTGTCTTTATTCAGCAGAGCTACGATACACGTGGAAGGGGCTCCCAATATTTTACGAATGCCGATTTCTTTTGTCCTCTGTTCAGTCGTGTAGCCTACCAGTCCGGATAATCCTAGGCATGACAAAAAGATGGAAAGGAAAGCGAAGTACCCGAATATCAGGCTGGCCTGCTCCTCCTGACGGTATTTCCTGCCGATTTCGGCATCATGGAATGTGTACTCGAAAGGCCGATCCGGATTGAACACTTTCCACACCTCTTTGATCGAAGCCATAGCACTGGGAATCTCGCCGGCTTTTATACGAACATCCAGAGTCGCATACAGGTCCCAGGGAGTCCTCGGTCTCAGATAGTAGACCTCGACATGCACGGTGTCCTTATATCCGACGTGGATGTTGTTCACTACCCCAATGATGCTTCCATCCCACCCGACTATGTTGAGAGCCTTGTCCACTGGGGATTCCAACCGCATGAGTTTAGCCGCCTCCTGGTTGATGATAAAACCGTCCTGGAAATCAATGCTCCGTTCCCTCAAAAAGCTGCGACCGGCAACAATCTCGGCACCCAGGGTGTCAAAATAGTCATAATCCACCATTTTGTACTGAACTTCATTCCCCAGGTATGAGAGCTCCGGATCCATCCCCTCCCAACTGAAGCGACCCCCATGGTTGGTTGGGGCGCTGGCCGTCACGTTCTCGATACTCGGATGCTGCATAAGTCGCGCTTTGATGCTCTGCGCCTGTGTAGACATGGTTTGGGTCAGCGGCAGGGAGAGGAGATTTTCTTCATTGAACCCCAGATCAGCATGCTTCATAAAGCGGATCTGTTTCAAAACAACAAAGGTGCAGATGATGAGCAGGATGGAGATGACAAATTGAATGACCACCAGGATTTGCCTGAACCGTCCTTGCCCTCTGACCCGGGCACCTCCTCGTAAAGTTTTGACCGGCTGGTGTGCGGAAAGGTAGAAGGAAGGGTAGCTGCCGGCAAGTACGACCGTCATTAGAAAGATCGCTAAAAGGCCCAGGATAAACCGGACGTCTTGAAATCCAAAACGCAGATTTTTCTGGACGAGGGCATTGAATGCGGGAAGACTGAGCAGGATCAGCACCAGGGCGATGCTGAAAGAAAAAAGAACATACAGAAACGATTCTCCCATAAACTGTCGCATCAGCAGTCTCCGATCCGAACCGATCACCCTGCGAATGCCGACTTCCTTGGCCCTTTGAGCGGATTGGGCTGTCGAAAGGTTAACAAAATTGATGCACGAGATGACGAGGATGAATATCGCTGCGAAGGAAAATAAATACACATATCGAATGAGTCCCCCGCCTTCGAGTTCGTACAGGTGGAGCTTTTTCAGGGGAAAAAGAAAAAAATCCCGTTCACCGGGGGGAAGCCAGGAACGGTACCGATCCATGGCTTCTGTGAGCCTTGGATTGATATCAAGAGTGTTGAGGCCGGGCTTGACTTGAACATAGGTATGGTACGAAAAGTTATTCCAGCGAAGCGGATCCTGATACTCCCTTACCTGCTTGAGGTCGTTGAAGCGGGTGATTAAATCAAAGCGGATCTCAGAGTTAACGGGAACATCCCGGATAACGCCGCAGACTTTCAACGGAACACCGTCCACTTCCAGAAGCATTCCGAGGGGGACCTCATCACTGAAGTATTTCTGTGCCGTGGACTCCGTGAGCACGATCGTGTTGGGATCGACCAGGGCTTTTTCAGGCTCTCCCAGAAGAAAAGGGTATGGGAACATAGCAAAGAGAGAAGGATCTGCGGCAATGGTCCGTTCTTCGATAAAAATCTTATCCATGTACTTAACGATATGGCGTTCTCGAGGATTGATCCTGACGATCTGAGAGAAATCTGAGAATTCCGCTTCGAGTCGTTCAGCCAACGGGAAGGGCGTGGTGGAATAGTAACGATTGTTGGCCAGCCGTTCCCAGGCAATGAGGTAGATGTCATCCGCATGTGGGTTGAAGTCTTCATAGCTGGTCTCATGCTGGACCCAGAGCAGGATCAAGATGGTGCAGGCCATGCCGACGGCCAAACCCAGGATGTTGATGATCCCGAAGGATCTATTGCGGCACAAGTTTCTCAGTCCGATTTTGAGGTGATTCCGCAACATCGTGGTTCTCCAAGTAAGACAGTAGGATAGATATTTTGGGAGGGCCCCCAGGCACTGTCTCCAGTACCACAGGTCGGCTCTCCGGCGGCCTTGGGTTAGACAGAGCGAGGCGTGGACCTCTCGCATGTCATAGAGCATGCCATAACACTGGCTGTAGTCATGAAGACGAGACAGTATGAATTCGGCAACCCGAGGCGTGTGGCCGGAGCTGCGAGGACTCATCGTTTGATCTCCCTCAGTTCCCTCTCCGGAAAGTTCTGCCATAGATTATTCTGTAGTTCCCGGGCTTCCTGAAGTGCTCTCTGCCCATGATCGGTGACCCGGTAGTAGACGCGCTTGTTATCGTCTTTATTATGAGAGGTTTTTCCTTTGAGGGCTGTAACATACTCTTTCCTGACCAGATACTCCAGCGTGTTGTAGATGGTCCCGAAAAGCATTTCACTGCCGGTCAGTTCCATGATTTTTTCCCGGATCTTGACACCATAGGCCTCATCATTCAGATGGCATATGGCAATCAGGAAGATCTGCTCGTTGATGGTCAGCTTTTTCATGCGGACTCCCAAATAAATACGATATTATCGTTATTATATACGATATTATCGTATAAAAGTTATTTTGATGTGCTCCCACCAAGCCAAGTATTTATAATAAAGAACTTTATCATCCATAAATGGCATAATGTCAGCATTAGAGGTGAAAGCATGATTAAACTCTTTTCGGAGAATATGGAACGGATCAGACAACATGCTTCAGGTATCCAGTAGTTATCTTTCTACAGTTACTTGGAATGGTCGGAGCGCATATTAACAACTGCTCTCTGAAGTAGGTCCTCAAGACAGATGTTATTTTGGTGTAACATGTCCTGCTTCCATTCGGGCGAGATTAAGTCCAGGATCATGGCTTGAGCGGCGCCGCTCAGGTAGAATCTCAGGTCTCCCTTCTGCTCCCCCAGACGCTTCAGGCGTGAGTAAAAGTCCACACGCGTGCGGTTTCGGACAACCCGGTAGTCTTTGAACCATGGGCCCCCTTCGTCTGAGGCACAGAGCTCTGCGAATCGCATCTCCGCATACTTGGCAAGGCCCTCGAGCCATTCGAGCTCACGCTCAAAATCGACGAGTTCCGGGGCAAGCGAAGCCGCTGACCGCCGCCGGGACCGAACCTCCAGAAACTTCCGGATCAACGCAAGCCTTTCTGACTCGTCTTTTTCCCGCAAAGCCGAAGCGAGCAGAAACCCCTCTGTGTTCCAGGCCTCTATGAAGCCCGCGTCTTCAAAGGGATATCGATCCTCCGAGGCATACACTCCGTTCGCCTTCTGGAATCGGTCGCTGAACCGAGCGGCCTGAAACGCATGAAAGGCCTCATGAAGAAGGTAAACGACATGTTGGGCCGGGGTAGGAGTCATCATCTTTATGAAGGCTGGAGTAAGCTTCTCCTGGGGAACATTTTCCTTAAGTTCCTCTTCCATGGCGCGGGACATGTGACTGAGTGTGGTCATGCTTCCTGCCCAAAGGTCCCCCACAGGGACGGCGAAGGCCTGGGACTGCTCCTGTTCGCGGCGGAAGTAGGGACGGCCCTGAAGCGCATCACCGTCTACGACTGCCCAGGGAGCCGGAGGATTGGGGTGGGCGATCAAGAATTCGAAGCGCTCATTGAAAAGGATCAGCGGGATCAAAGCTTCACCGAGGCCGGGCCAGACCTGGCTGCCGAACATCTTCTTTACACGGAGGGATTCGCTCACCTGGGCTTTATCCTTGGGATTCAGCCTGACCAGGTTTTCTTCTGTCTTCGGGAGAGCTTGTTCCAGGGTATATTCTGTGCCTGTGGCCTGGATGCCCAAAACGGCCAACAACGAAACTCCCATAAGAAACGAGCGCCCATATCCAATCATTTCTACCTTCCTGTTCTAAGCAAACTTGAATTGGCGTATCAATTACCAAAAACAGCCGTCTTAACCATCATACTCCACCAAACTGACAATGACGATGCTAATTTCCTTAAAAGGCCCATTTGCCCCCTTAAAACACCTATCTAAGCCAATAAAACATGGTGTCTAAAGGGTTATTTACTTTATTTTCAGTTATTTAAAATGGTCGGAGCGCAAATGTGGTGGTCGGGGAAGGTATATAGTGCTATACTCACAGCCAATGAGTTTGCCCGGTGAACGACCTGTGAGTGAAACCCTCGAGCAGACAAAAAAACTCTACGATCAATACACCTTCGGCGATTTCAAATACGGCCGTAAAAGGATTAAATATTACACACTCCTCAAGCGGGTTCTGGATGAACTCCCGCAGGGAGGCACCATCTACGACATCGGATGTGGAAGCGGCTTCTGGTTGGACATCTACAGGGAAATGTCCTCCGCGGACAGGGACCACATCGTGGGAGTCGACCTCTCCCCCACCAACATAGCCGCTATCCGGGAGCGGGGCTATCAGGGCTATGAGCAGAACGTGCTCGAACTGGATCTGCCCGATTCCGTGTCCGACGCCACCATCAGCATCGGAGTGATCCACCACACCGAAGATCCATCCAGGGCTTTCGGCCAGCTCGTTAGGATCACCAAACCCTCCGCCTATCTGTACCTTGCCGTGTACAACAAATGGCATCCCTATTACTATCTGGTGCACCGGGCGGCCTGGCCCCTTCGACAGCTTTACTGGCGGTTCCGACAGGAATGGGTCCCCGATGCCGTGTTGGCGGCGGGAAGCATCGTTTACCAGCCCCTGGCAAGGGTGATCATCGGAGAATGGCTCGACAAGAGGACCGCGAAAACCATGTTCATGGACCAGGTCATGACGCCCCGCGCAGCACTCTTTTCGAAAAAGGACCTGGAGAAGTATGCCTCCGCCCATGGCTGTGAGCTCATCGCGTGCAGCAGAATGCTTCATTCCCTCATGTGGGAAGCGGTGTTTCGCAGGAATTCAAAGTGATCGGGACGGCTATTTCTCGATCAGGAAATTATGCAGGAACAGCGTGTCAATCCCCGCGCGGTAGAAACAGTCAATGGCATCGCCCGGCGATTCGACCAGCGGCATTCCGCTGATGTTGAGGGACGTGTTGAGGACCACGGGGCAGCCGGATAGCTTCTCGAACTCGACGATAACCTCGTAAAAGAGGCCGTGGCTGCTTTTATTGACGCTCTGCAGCCGCCCCGAGCCGTCGAAGTGCACGACCGCCGGCACTTTGTCTTTCCACTCCTCCCGGAAAGGGACCACCCTTTCCATGAAGTGAGAGTAGGGGTTCCCAGCCATCGAGAAAATGTCATCCTGTCTTTCGGCCAGCACGGCGGGAGCAAACGGCCGGAAGGGCTCCCGGTACTTGACATGCGCGTTTATAAGGTCTTTGGTGTCGGGATGGGTGGGGTCCGCAAGTATACTGCGGTTGCCCAGGGCCCTTTGTCCGAATTCTGAGGCCCCCTGAAACCAGGCCACGATCTTGCCATCCCTGATGAGCCGGGCACACTCGGATGCCGGGTGATCCGTTTTCCGGTAGCGGACCTTTCTCTTCTTCAGTTCGTTTTCAATCTCCTGGCCGGAATAGCTCCTGCCGAAAAAGTTGTGTTCGGCCCGGCCCAGGTCCATTTTTTCTCCCAATCCATAGCGACTCCCGAACAGCGCGCTTCCTATGGCAACCCCCGAATCATCGGGGCTGCCCCCGATGAAAACCTCCTTGTAAGAGGTATGAGCGCATATTTTTCCGTTCAGTACCGAGTTCATGAAAAAACCGCCGCCTACGATCAATCGGTCGCTGCCGGTTCTTCTGTGGAGGTTTGCCAGCAGCTCGAACGCCACCTCTTCCACCACCCGCTGGACAGCCGCCACGATATTGTGTTCCCTCTTCCCCAGTTCCTGGCCAGGTTTGACCGGCGGCCCGAGCAGCTCCACCAGCTTCTCTGAATAGGTGTTCGGTGTGAAGAAAAGAAAGTTTTCGAAGTAGCTCAGATCCAGCTCGTACCGGAGATCCGACACCCGGATCATCGACCGGATCGTTTCAAAATATTCCCCGGGGTCTCCCAGGGAGGCCAGGGCCATGATCTTCCATTCGTCTCCATTGGGAGTGAATCCCAAAAACTCCGTGAATGTAGAGTAGAAAAGCCCAAGTGAATGAGGCGTCCGGTTGGCCGAGAATTCGTCGATACCGTCCGGCGTGACCGTTCCGGTGAACCCGGCCGACATCTCACCGAATCCGTCGGCGATCAGGAAATCGGCAGCCGGAAATCCTGACTGCAGAAAACCATTGGCCAGGTGAGCCTTATGGTGATCGACAAAATGGATCCGCCAGCGGGAATCGATGGTCTCCAGTTCGTGACGTATGGTTTTGGACACATCGGGGCGAAGAGCAGCCAGCTCGTTCAGAGCCAGATAGCTGAGCTTGCCTCTGTTCTGCATGGCGTCGTGAAAGACATCGTCGCTTTTGTGGAAATATCGGGCGGGGTTCCATCCGATAAAAACATCCGTTATCTCCCCCAGTTGGAGCCCTGCCGTTTCACAGCAGTAGCGTATGGCTTTCAAGGGGAACGATTTGTCCCTTTTGATGCGGCTCAGACGCTCTTCCGCTATGGCGCCTTGGATGATGCCATCTGCCACGACGCATGCGGAAGAATGAAAGCCGCTGCAGTTGATGCCCAATACGACAGCCATTTGATCCTCTCTTTCCTCTCAGCTTTCTCGGGCTATCTTCAAGCAGCCTGAACCGATGGATCGTTCGACGGATCCCAAAAGAGAACCCGTTTTCAGCATCTCTGTCCTGCCACTTTCGGTTAGCGGTCTGAAGACAGTATAGGAAAAAAGATGGAATAAGCGCAACGTCCGATCGTACCGACACAAAACTTGACGCGGCCTTCTGCCGGAAAACTTGCCAAAAGGAGCCGCTTGAATGTAAAATTGACAAACTCGAACCTCACACGATCATGATAGATATGCCGGATCATGCGGAGCATCCCTTCATCAGCGTTGTGTCCCCCGTGTACGGGTGCCGGGACACGCTCCATGAATTCTGCCAAAGGCTCGAGAAAACTCTGGCCGGGATCACCGATCGTTTTGAAATCATCCTGGTCGATGATGGAAGCCCCGACATGTCCTGGGAGAGCATCGTCGAGCTCGCCGGGCACAATCCCCGGGTCAAGGGGATACAGCTTTCTCGCAATTTCGGCCAGCACCTCGCCATCGCCGCCGGCCTGGAATCCGCGGCCGGCGATTGGATCGTGGTTATGGACTGCGATCTTCAGGATCGTCCTGAAGAAATTCGGGACCTCTATCAAAAGGCGGAGACCGGCTATGAGATCGTTCTCGGGCGGCGAGTGCGCCGGAGAGACAATTTCGTGAAGATCGCGTTCTCACGGTTTTTCTACGCTATCCTGAGTTTTCTGACGGGAATAAAGCAGGACAGCTCGGTCGCAAACTTCGGAATATACCACAGGAAAGCCATCCAGGCCGTCAGTGCCATGCAGGACAGGCTGCGGTATTTTCCGTCAATGATACAGTGGGTCGGCTTCAAAAAGACCAGCATTCCTGTCGAACACGATGCCAGATCATGCGGGAAATCTTCCTACTCGTTCAAGCGTCTGGCCAGGCTCAGCCTGGACGTGATGCTCGCCTCGTCCGACAAGCCCCTCAGGCTAACGATCAAGCTGGGAACCCTGATCGCGTTCACGGCCTTTGTTTTCGCGGTATTGAATTTCTTTCGTTATCTAGCCGGAGAGGTCGCGGTTATGGGCTGGACCAGCCTTATTGTCTCGATCTGGTTCCTGTCCGGGATCATCATCGTGCTGATCGGAGTGGTCGGGCTCTATGTCGGGAAGATATTCGACAGCGTAAAGAACCGCCCCAAATATATCATCCGGGAAACCGTGAACAAAGATCACGGAGCGTGACCGAGTTCCATGATACCGTTCAACAAACCTTATCTGACCGGCAAAGAGACGCAGTACATTCAGCAGGCCGTTCAATCCGGAAAGATCTCGGGGAACGGGGTGTTCACAGCCAAATGTCATCAGTATTTCAAAAAAGAGTTCGGGTTCCCAGATGTCTTTTTGACCACAAGCTGCACCGATGCCCTGGAGATGGCCGCCCTGTTGATCGAAGCCGGTCCCGGCGACGAGATCATCATGCCGTCCTACACGTTTGTCTCGACGGCCAACGCCTTCGTTCTACGGGGGGCACGGATCGTATTTGTCGACAGCACGGAACAGAGCCCTCATCTCGATCCGGATCAGATCGAGAGTGTGATCACTCCTAAGACCAAGGCGATCGTCCCGGTCCACTATGCCGGCATCGCCTGTGACATGGACAAAATCATGTCCCTGGCAGAGCGGCACGGCCACTTTGTGATCGAAGATGCCGCCCAATCCGTCAACAGTTATTATATGACACGACCCCTGGGCTCGATCGGTCATTTCGGCGCCTTCTCATTTCACGAAACCAAAAATGTGATCGCAGGCGAGGGCGGGATGCTGGCGGTGAACGACGGCCGCTATGCAAAACGGGCGGAGATCATCTGGGAAAAAGGGACGAACAGGGCGGAGTTTTTCCGGGGCGAGGTCAAAAAATACGAATGGGTCGACGGATCGTCCTACCTGCCGTCGGAGCTCACGGCCGCCTTCCTTTACGCCCAGCTGGAACATCTGAAAGAGATCCAGGCCAGAAGGCAGTCCATCTGGGAGCGCTACTACTCCGAACTCAAAATCCTCGAAAGCAGGGAGCGGCTGAGGCTGCCGGAAATTCCGGACTACGCTACCAATAACGGACATCTCTTTTATCTGGTCTGCCGGGATCTCCCGGAGCGGGACGGACTGTTGGCTCATCTGCTGGACAAAGGAATCCTGGCGGTTTTCCACTACCTTTCTCTTCACGCCTCTCCCTTTTACAGGGAGCGGCATGACGGTCGGGAACTGCCCTGGAGCGATTATTATTCGCGGAGGCTGGTCCGGCTTCCGCTTTTCTATGAACTGACGGATGACCAGGTGGATTACATCATTCAGAGCGTTATTGAGTTCTTCACTGTTTCTGCCGTTTCTTCATGATTCTGAAGATTTCGACGCGTTTCCCTCTGTGAGCAAACTCCCTGACCAGCTCGAGTCTCGGTCTGTTCCTGCTCACGAAAATGGCAAAAGGTCCAAAATCCGACTGTGCCGACCAGACAACGATGGTGTCCTTTGTTTTTTTGGGAGGGAGCTCATTCGTGACCGACAAAGGTCTGTCTACATAACCGTACCAGGGTTTTCGCAGGGCAATTTTGAGCGGACCGTTCGTCAAGATCGAAGCTGTCGTATGTTCCTGCTGGAGGAACTGACAGACAGTCCTGTGGAGCCTGATCATGTCCAGGTATTCCATGTTCGATTCGAGCCTCCAGCCTTCGGTTTGCCTCGTTCCGTGATAATTCATGACGGAGAATCCCGCATAGAGAAGAATGAAGGCGGGGAGGAGAAAAACCCTGCCCGCGAACCTGGCTTTTTCGATCAGAAAGACCGAAGCCCTCGCTCCCGCCAGGATGAAGAAAGGGAAGGTGACCAGGAAATACCGGGGCAGATCATCGGTGATGGAGAAAAGGATCACATTTAATACAATGATCAGAAAAAACAATTTTTCATAAGCGAGCTTTCTTTTCGCAGCACCGACCAGGGACAGTATGATGAGGAGGAGGATGATCCAGTTCGCCCGGTTAAAATTCTCTATGGAGGCATCATAGATAAAATGTTTTGTGAAGTTCCTGAGAAAAGTGGAGAAAAGATCACCCCGGTTGATAAAAACCCTGCCCGAAGGGAACACATACCCGACCGTCAGGTAGTGGACCAGTGACCAGGCTGCCAGCGGAACCACAGGCAGAGAGAGGCCGATGGTCCTTTGCACAATGGCAACGATTTCTCTCTTTTCGGAAACACACACGAAAATTTCGTAGATGAGTATGGATCCGAGAACGATGAGTGATGTCTCCTTGACCAGCAGCATGGCCGTGGCAGCAACAAAATAGAGCCAGCAGGTTCGCCTGATGTAAGCGAACACGGTAAGGACAGCCAGGGACATAAGGGGAATGGAAAGGTATACGATACCCACCTGCGTGAAGAACGTCTGGTTGAACAGCAGGAGCAGGGCCGCGGTCACCGCGACTTTCAGCCCATAGAGCCTGTGGGCCAAAAAGAACAGACAGGTGAGTCCCAGGGCGCCGAACAGGATGTTCATAAGATGTGAAACCAGCAGAGTTTTGCCGAAGATCTTCCAGGTCAAGGCCAGAACGGCTGCGAAAAGTGGGGGATGGCCGGTGGAGCCGGTACCTGCGATGAATATGCCGTTATGGTAGATGTTTTCTGCCGTCGGCACGGCAAATCCCATGACATCCCAGTGAAAGGGGGCGTTCAGCGTGTTGTATTTGAGAAGAACCAAAACGCACGTGATGGCTAATAAAACAAGAATGAAGCGGAGAACGTATTGACCTTTGGTCACACTAATATCATTTGGAATAAGCCTCACATTGTCAATAGCTTTGCGAACACCGCACCAAGTTATTTCGTTTTTTTCATTCGATCAGGGTGATCTGAGCGCAAATACCCGGGAATATTTGAGTAATATTATCGTATTAGTATTGATACTGAGGCCGGAGTCGGGTATCTTAGAGACTTACGACTACTAAGGAGAAAAACGGTATGATCAAACATCTCTCACGGATAGTGACACTCGTACTGATCCTGAGTTCCTTCGGCCTGGCTACCGATTGGCCCCAGTATCTTGGCCCGGGCCGAAACGCCGTCTCCACGGAGACGGGCATAAAACGTTCCTGGCCCGCAGGGGGCCCGGAAGTGCTGTGGACCGTGCCCATGGGCGAGGGCTTCGGCGGGGCGGCCGTCAGCGAAGGAACGGTCTACGTGCTCGATCGCAACGGAGAAGAGGGCGACATCCTGCGCGCCCTGGACCTGATGACCGGCAAGGAATACTGGAGGTTCGCCTACGATGCCCCC
The DNA here is from genome assembly GCA_965602945.1 of uncultured bacterium. Taxonomy (GTDB): domain Bacteria; phylum Acidobacteriota; class Aminicenantia; order Aminicenantales; family Aminicenantaceae; genus JAUXEH01. Next base: position 37,314 of record CBFDBC010000007.1, read on the forward strand.
GGCAAGCTCGACCGCGGCGGTTCCCGGTCCGTGCCCACGGTCGACGGGAATCACATCTATGCCTGCGGCCCCTTCTCCGGACCCAAGGACATCCCCGAAACAGTGACA